>NZ_BAAHBG010000013.1:232672-436017 GCF_054776855.1 Spirosoma migulaei
CGATATTATCCTTGCCAATAAAGTGAACCAGTTTCGTATGCTCGTCTCGCCAGTACAGTTCCCAATCACGACCTTGTTCGGCGGCCCACTCTTTGGTCATAGAAATGTAGCCGATGGGCGCATCGAACCAAACGTACAGTACCTTGCCATCAGCATCAGGCAGGGGAACTTTGATGCCCCAGTCGAGATCGCGGGTCATGGCGCGGGGACGCAGACCTTCCTTCAGCCACGACTGACATTGACCAAATACGTTCGTTTTCCATTCCGTATGGCTGTTAACGTATTCTTCAATTTTTGGCTGCATGCGGTCTAAAGGCAGAAACCAGTTTTTGGTCGAGCGCATTACGGGCTTGGAGCCCGACAGCATGGAGTGAGGCTCAATCAGTTCGGTAGGACTGAGGGCCGTACCGCAGCGTTCGCATTGGTCGCCATAGGCATTGGGGTTTCCGCAAACCGGACAGGTTCCCACAATATAGCGGTCGGCCAGAAACTGATTGGCCACTTCGTCGAAATACTGTTCCGTAACTTCTTCATCAAAATCGCCTTTTTCGTAGAGTTTCGTGAAAAACTCCTGTGAGGTCTCATGGTGAACTTGATTTGAGGTTCGCGAGTAAATATCGAACGAGATACCGAAGTCACTGAACGCCTGTTTGATCTGGCCGTAGTATTTATCCACAACCTCCTGAGGAGTAATGCCTTCTTTTTTGGCTTTAATGGTAATAGGTACGCCATGCTCATCGGTGCCGCTGATAAAGGCGACATCTTTACCCGTTGAACGGAGGTAGCGCACGTAAATGTCGGCGGGCAGGTAGCAGCCAGCAATGTGGCCGATGTGAATCGGGCCGTTGGCATAGATCAGGGCCGCCGTAACGGTATAGCGTTGGGGATTTTCTAACATCAGTTTGAGGTTCGATGTTTGACGTCTGAAGTTATCTGGCGCGTTAGCCGTCTTGCGTAGCTAACGTCAAACCGCACCGGCGGCCCGGATCAAACTATAAACGTCAAACTCAATTTCAATTTTGGGCAAAATTAGCAATTCAGGCCCGAACGTTGTTATGTTTACGCAAACTCGCCGAAGCAACAGCGAACCGGGCTACTATGGAGAACACAGCACCGAACACGAATAATTTCCTTAACTGGGTTGAAATCAAAAACTTCAAGTCGATCAAAGACCTGCGGCTCGACTGCAAGCGGGTCAACGTTTTCATCGGCAAGCCAAATGTGGGGAAGTCGAATATTTTGGAGGGGTTAGGGTTGTTGGGAATAGAGTATAGTGACCAAATATTCTTAAAAAATTTAATACGTTATCGTGAAATCCGTCATTTGTTCTATGAGAACAACAACGAATTGACAATTGCAGTAAAAACAGATAAATGCGTAGCATATTTAAAACAGAAAAGAGATAGCGTCTCTGAATACGAGTACTATTCACAAGGAGATATCAAGAATTTAGGATCTGAGCAAGGGTATGATAATGTTAGAGATGCATCTAAATTTCAGCCTGAAAAATTCGATTTTGTGGTTTCGAAGGAGGGTATTTTTAACAAGGAATTAGCTAACAAAGGATTTGATTTTGAACAGATTCATGCAATTAAGAAATATGATTTTATGAATCTTGAAAAAGTGGACACTCCATTTTCACAATGGTTACTGCCTCCTAACGGTAGTAATCTTTTCAATGTTGTTGATCGCCGAGATGATCTGAAAGAAGAATTTGGAAGACTCTTTCGAGAGCAAGGTTTAGAATTTGTCCTTGATCGGGAAGCGCAGGCATTTGAATTACAGCGTAGAGCAGGTTATTACGTTTATAAGTTTGATTATTATACAATCGCCGACACCTTCCGGCGGTTCATGTTTTACATCACAGCCATTGAGTCCAATAAAAACGCAGTTATCGTTTTTGAAGAGCCTGAAGTGCATTCATTTCCGCCTTACACACAGGAAATGGCGTATAGAATGATTTATGATGAAGATAACCAGTATTTTATTTCCACCCATAGTCCGTATTTGCTTCACACACTCATTGAAAATCTGGAGGATGATCAACTTAATGTATACATTACCTATTACGAGAATTACGAAACGAAGGCGCACGCGTTGACAACCGAAAACTTGCGTGACATTTTAGACTTTGGTACTGACGTCTTTTTTAATTTGGATAAATTCATTCCTAATGCCGGACGTCCTATTTCTGCCTGAGTGCTTTGCTGATACAGCGCTAATTTCAATGCTTTCTCCACCCAATGTAGTTGTTGATCACATTTCTGGTGTATATAACGTGGTCAAAGAGATGAAGAATACAGCTATAAATCGGCCAACTTATACCGTGGTTGGAATAGTAGATAAGGATGTTACATACAAGCCTGAGCGAAAACCTGCGTACTTCAACGACTTTCAATTAGAAGAAATAGGCAATAAATTGACATATGGAAGAAAATTCGGGACAAGCCAGCATTTGATTTTAGTAGACAAAGCCATTGAATCTTTCTTGCTTTGGAATGCGGAACAGATAATGCTGGATGTTACACTGTATGGATTTTCTGATTCCATTAAAGCGTTTTGTAAGCAGGTAAAGAGCACTACAATCGGCTCTGATCCCAATTACCTTCAACTTCTCACCGATCTCCACACCCGCCAGGCTCCCGGTTTCCAAACGCTTGAACGAATCCTGAATGACCTCATCACTACCTAATTCTGTTTTCATTACCGGAGCAACCGGCTTCATTGGGTCCCACATTGCCCGGCGGTATCTGGCCGATGGGTACACCGTTACGGCTTTGTATCGCCCGCAAAATGGGTATGGATTGCTGACCGACGTAGCCGATCAGATTACCTGGCATGAGGGTGATGTGCTGGATATTCCGTCGCTCGAAACGGCCATCTTACCAGGTATGGATGTGATTCATGCCGCTGCAATTGTCTCATTTGTTCCGAAAGATCGCGACCGTATGGAACAGATCAATGTAGAAGGAACGGCCAACGTTGTAAATGTCTGTCTGAATACGGGTATCCGAAAGTTAGGTTATGTCAGTTCGGTTGCCGCTCTGGGTCGACCAGTGGCGAAGGGCGGGAAGGCAAACGAGCCCGTTGTGATCGACGAAGATCAGAAATGGGTGGACTCGCCGAATAACTCACTCTATGCCAAAACCAAATACTGGGCCGAGTTGGAAGTCTGGCGCGGGCAGTCCGAAGGGTTGACTGTGGTCATGGTCAATCCGTCCGTCGTTCTCGGTGTGGGCGATTGGAGCCGAAGCAGCTTACAACTTATTAAATACGTTTACGACGAAAAACCGTTTTACCCGGCTGGCCTGGTCAATTATGTGGATGTACTCGATGTAACGGATGCACTCGTGGAGCTAATGCAGTCCGATATAACGGCCCAACGGTTCGTTCTTAATGGGGGCACCATTCCGTATCGTTCCTTGTTAGAACAGATAGCAGTCGCATTGAACAAGCGCCCACCAACCCGGCGGGTAGCCCCTGCGCTAACGCGGCTGCTCTGGCCTATCGAGGCCGTTCGGGCATGGATAACCGGTAAGGCACCGCTTATTACCCGCGAAACGGCTCGGTCGGCGAGTTCACTTTACGAGTACAATGGGCAGAAAATTAAGCAGACGCTTGATTTTCAGTACCGACCATTAAGCGAAACATTACGGCGAATAACCGGTGCGTTTCGTACACGTTAGTAGGTTTGTAAATTTTCGGGTTAGGGGTTGCAGTTTTGTTTTTTTGGATATATATTTCAATGGTAAAGGATAAATCGCATCGTTGATGCGTCCCCTATCCGTGATTTAGGAAGTACGATGCTATCGTGGTTTATAAATCGCAACCTGTAAATCGAACCCGCACCGGAATGCCGGACCACGGCGCCCCGGTTCTAAATTTTTTATACATGGAGCAAGAGTTCGAAGAACGAGAAGGCGATATTAAAGAATCAATCCGGCGTTTTGAGCAGATGCTGGACCAGCAACAAAGCCAGTTTTTCGACCTGGATGTCTATGAACAGATGGTTGAGCATTATCTTAACCAGGGTGACTTAGACAAAGCGCTGAAAGCCGCTGAATCCGGTCTGGAGAACTTCCCTTATGCGCTGGAATTAATGCTCGATAAAGCCCAGATTCTGGCTAATTTTCAACGGTTCGATGAATCGCTGGAGTTACTGGAACGGGCTTCGTTGTTTAATCCCGGAGATCTCGACGTACCGTTTATGCAAGGCTCTGTGCTGAACATGGCCGGGCGGTATGAAGAATCCATTCAGGTGCTGGAAGAACTGCTCGATCGGGCTGAGGATAAGGACGACATCCTGTTTCAGCTTGGGCAGAGTTACCAGAACTGGGGGAAATACGATGAAGCCATTACCCAGTACAAAAAGTCGATCGCGCTGAATATTAACAATGAAAACGCGCTGTATGAGTTGGCGTTCTGTTTGGATGTAACGGGCGAGTTGGAGAATAGTCTGTCTTATTATCAGCAACTGATTGACACAGATCCCTATTCGTACAATGCCTGGTATAACATGGGTATTGCCTACAGCAAGTTAGCTCGGTATTCAGAAGCTGCCGAAGCCTACGATTACGCCGTTATCATTAAAGATGACTTCGCGTCCGCCCATTTCAATTTGGGTAATACCTATATGAATCTGGGGTTGTTCGAGAAAGCCGAACATTGTTATCGGGAGACGTTGAAGTACGAAGAAGCTACTGCCGATACGTACTGCCATCTCGGTGCCAGCATTGAGAAACAGGATCGCCTGCCCGAAGCTATTAAAGAGTATCGTGAGGCTATCAAGCTGGATGCCATGTGGGACGAAGCCTGGTATGGTATTGGCGTCTGCCTAAGCGAATCGGGCAAGTGGTATGAAGCCCTGCCATTTCTGCAAAAAGCAGTCAAACTGAATGATCAGAACGGTGAATATTACATTGCCATCGCCGAAACCGAATACAAAGTTGGCAATGTATTGTCGAGTGTGGAAGCGTTCGAGAAAGCAGCCGAAGTAGATGCCGAAAACCCCGATGTATACCTGACCTGGTCCTTGGTACCCTTCGATCAGGGTGATTTTCTTCGGGCGAATGATATTATCCAGTCGGGCATCAATGATATGCCGACCGATGCTGATTTGTATTATCGCTCAGCGGTTTATCTGATTCATGCCGGTCATTATCGCGAGGCACTGATTCAACTGGAAGCCGCCCTGTCACTTGACTATGATGCGCACGTTCAGTTGTTCGAGTTCTTTCCTGAACTGGAAAAACAGAAAGCGCTTTACAAGATCATTCAGCAGTATAAAAAGGAATAATCAAGAATTCCATAAAGATCAAAAAGCCGTTCCCCAGTACTGGGGAACGGCTTTTTTGGTCTTTATGGAATTGGGTCAAGTTGCGCCAGACGTTTAATGATCTCGGTTTTGCTCAAAAAAACATCTGAATTTGGCCAATTATTCTGCTGGCAGATTTGATAAAACCACTGGTTCGCCTGCTCTAGATTGTGTAATCGCCTAAGGCTGCCATCGTTATCCCACGTAAATAAGATATCGCCGATTTTACCCTTATCCTCGTTGATAGAATACGTTTTATCGTAAAGCCCAACTTTGCCGACCGTTAGTCGACGGAACAAATTATTTTTTACCCGTAGAAAAACGGTTGAATCGGTACGGGGTGTTGCTGCGGTATCGGCACCGGCCAGCTTTAGGTATTCGAATTTATAGTTGGCGATAGACTTACCCGGTGAGTGCCCATCCTGATAAAAAGTGAATGAACTATTCTTGTTGTACATGAATCGCCCCTGTAATTGAGATCCATCGGTTAGTCGGGCAATGCCGTCATGTAATTGATAAATGATCGGTTGCACGTATGGAGTCGATGGGTGGGGAATAATAACAGGATAACTACGATTCATTGGCGTGGTACGTCCTGTCTGACCAAAGCTGGCATAAGTTGCCAGAATCAGTATGATACTACTAATCAGGGTTTTCATAGGTGTGTTTGGTTAATAATATTTCCACTAGAACGATATGGGCTGCTTCTACATATGCTTTAATGTTAATTTAACAACAGAAATAACAGATTGATCAACTACTGGATTGAACACGCATTAAGGTGACCCCAGAGAATAACAAAAACAGTCTATATTGTTAACTCGGCGTTGCCTGAATTACTGATTCTTTTGATAGAAAGATGGTTGCAAGGCGTCCAGGTACTGATAGCTATATCCTTGATTTAGTGGGTAGATTACCATTTAAAAAAGATGGCACGGTTATGGCATTTGGAGTACTGTGCAGACCGTGTTGACTACCAATTATGATAGCCTATAAACAATTATTTCTAACTACCTTTCTGATAACTACTGGCACAATTTGTCAGGCGCAGGTGAGCATCCAAAAACAGGTAGCCATTCAAAAAACAGTTGTTCGAACGAACCGACAAACCGATGATACTACACCCATCACCAATCAGGCAACCGGGAAGCGGATTACAATGGAAGACTACAGCCAACTAACAAAAGCGGACCCATTCGCGTATCATCTGGTACCTGAATACAATGAGTATGGCCTACCTGCCTTCTATACGATGCGGCCAGCTACGCCTGAAGAGCACGAAACACACCGTTTTCGCGACCGTGATCCCGCTAAACAACCCAAAGCAGGACAACAGATTGCTCCATTTGTACTCGCAGGTTCAGACGGGAAAACATACAAGTCTGCCGAACTTTTGGGGAAAGTAGTTATCCTAAGTTTCTGGATTAGCCTGGATAAATCACTTTGGGATGATAAACAGAGTGCTGACTTGGCGAATGCCTTGCGTCCTTATCTGGCCGGAACAGCGCTGGTTGTATTGGGAGTTTTAAATAGCGAGCAGCCTAAAGAAGCGGACAAGACTGCACTGAAAAAGCTTCCTTTCACCCCTATTTTCAATGCATACGGATTTCATAATAAATACCATATAACAACTACTCCTACGTTTGTTGTTATTGATAAAACGGGCAAAGTGGCTGCTAACCTTCAGGGAGCCGGGAGTTTTGATAAACTGAAGCAAGTACTGGCAACAGTCACACAATAGGAACCTGGTTGTTTTAGCTCGGTAATCGAAAAATGAACGGAATAGTAGATGAAGGGGTTAGGCAACAGAGTTTAATTTGGAACTAACCTTTTCTGGGTTTATTATGTATAAGCCGACTAACGGCCTGTTAAGTTTTGGTGCAAGGTACCTCTCACTGATAGCCGGTATTTTGCTTTTGTTGACTTTGCATCAGGAAGTCTGGGCTCAGACAGACTCAAGCCAATTAGCTAAGGAAAGTCAACCTGTTGTCTCTCGCACCGATACGTCGGCCGATGTCTGGGATGTGTATTATCGGTTTATAAACAGAAAGGGTCATCGTACCGCCGAAGGTCAGCAGCCCGGGTTTCATCCCTCTGTTTTTCCTGAGTTGGCTTATGCCTTGCAAACAGGCTTTGCGGTAGGGTTAAATGCTAATCTATCTTTTACCAGCGCCGACCCTAAACAGAATGTCTCGGTAATTTATTTTACTCCTCAGTACACTCAATATCAACAAGTCATTATACCCATTGAAGCTAACCTTTGGACAAAAGGGAACCGGTACAATATTTTGACTGACTGCCGGTACTATGACTACTCTGCGGATAATTTTGGTCTGGGCGATTACTCACGGGCAGACGTCGACGACCAGTTGAAGTACTCCTATTTTCGGTTATATCAGTCTGTTTTACGGCAGGTTGCACCTAACTTTTCAGTTGGTATCGGGTATTCACTCGATTACCATTGGACTATTCGGGAGGAGAATAAGACGCCCCAATTGAACAATGATTTCCAGCAATACGGATCAACGGATCAGACTGTCTCTTCGGGGCTGACCTTCAGTTTGCAATATACCAATCGGCGGAATCCCAACAATCCCCAGAATGGCTTTTTTGGAAGTGTTGTGTTTCGGCCTAACATGCGCTGGTTGGGCAGCGACCAAAACTGGCAGTCGGTGCTGGCTGATTTCAGGAAGTATGTGCCTTTATCGACCGATGGACGGCATATTCTGACATTCTGGAATGTGAACTGGTTAAGTTTTGGTGGCCAGGCACCGTACTTAGATCTGCCCAGCACGGGTTGGGATACACACTCCAACCTGGGCCGTGGCTATGCGCAGGGCCGATTCCGGGGTAGAAATTTAATCTACCTCGAAACAGAATACCGTACCGTATTACTTAATAACGGCTTACTTGGTGGGGTCATTTTTGCCAATATGCAAACCTATAGCGATTACCCCAACACGAAACAATTTGGGAAACTACTACCGGGTGGTGGGGTTGGTTTGCGTATTAAGATCAATAAACATTCAAATCTGAATCTGGCCGTCGACTATGGTTTTGGCATTGGCGGTTCTCAGGGGCTGTTCCTAAACTTGGGCGAGGTCTTTTAATTGCTAAAAAGATTTAACCACAGAGGCACAGAGAACACAGAGTTTTTATTGCGATGATTAAAACTCTGTGTTCTCTGTGCCTCTGTGGTTAATAAAACTTACTTGCTATCAGTTGTAGTAGTTTGGTTCGTGGCCAGTTTCTGTTTCAAATCAAATGTCTGCCCGGCAAATACAATCAAAATCTGGTTCTCATCAAATATACGTTTCACCGCAATCATCGCTTCACTCAGCGCCATTTGCGAATTGGTGGTGGTTGGGTTAATCCAGAACCAGAGTACAAACTGAACATTGGCATCGGCAAAGTTGCGGTAGTGTAACTCAACCGGAAAGGTTGGCAACACGAAGGGAAGGGCACTAACAGCTGCTTTGGCCAGTCGCTGAGCTGTTGCCATATCGTCGAGATACGAGATACCCGCAGCCAATTCAATGCGTCGCTGACCAATTCGGGAGAAATTGGTGATGGGTTTCTGAAAAACATCTTTGCTTGGAATCTCAACGGTTTGTCCCTGGCCATTATCCATCACAATGGAGCGCAGTTTAATATCCAACACTTTTCCCGTATAACCGTTTGTTTCGACTGTATCGCCAACCTGAATGGGGCGGGCCAGCGCGATCATTGCACCCGAAATAAAATTGGTCGTTAAATCCTGAAAAGCGAATCCAACGGCCAGCGCAATAACCCCTGCTCCAGCTAGTAAAGAGGTTACCGTTTTGTCTAAACCTAATACGCCCAGCGCAACAAATAGCCCAATAGACAGAACAACGACCCGCATAACCGCCCCGGTCAGGTTAATCAGGGAGACGTTATTGCTAACCCGATCCAGCCCCTGCACAACCCATCGGCTCATCCAGCGCGATAGGAACGTAAAGAAAACAAGTAGCAACAGCGCTACCGCTAATTTGGGCGTGTAGCGGATGGCAGTACGAATCCAGGTCGAGAGTTCTCCGTAAATAAGCCCGGCAGCCTGCGAAAAATTCATTTTATAATCGACTAGTGATACGACTAGAACGACACAGTTTTGCTTAGTGTTTCATCAGTAAACTGAATCGCCGTACCTTTGCAAGGTAGACAAACCTCATCGACAATGACACCCACCACTGCTATTTACCTGGATAACGCTGCAACCACCCGGCTCGACCCCAACGTGTTAGAGGCTATGTTGCCCCTAATGACCGAGCATTTTGGCAATCCATCCTCTATTCATAGCCATGGCCGGGCAGTACGTACCGCCATCGAAAAAGCACGTAAAACGGTAGCGTCATTACTAAATACATCACCTGCCGAAATTTTCTTTACGTCGGGCGGTACAGAAGCTGATAACACGGCCATTCGGAGTAGCATTGAAACGTATGGACTGACACATGCCATTACCTCGCCCCTGGAGCACCACGCCGTTTTGCATACGCTTCAGCATCTGGCCCAACAAGGAACCATTCAACTCAGCCTTGTCGATATTGATGAAAAAGGCCATATTGATCTGGCTCACCTGGAAGAATTACTACGCATGAGCCCCCGCTCGCTGGTGTCGCTCATGCATGGCAATAACGAAATTGGTAATTTGCTGAATTTAAATCGGGTAGGGGAGTTGTGTCGGTCTTACAACGCTATTTTTCATTCCGATACGGTGCAGACGATGGGCCACTTTCGTCACGATTTACAGCAACTGCCCGTCGATTTTATTGTGGGAGCAGGCCATAAATTTCATGGACCCAAAGGGGTTGGTTTCCTATACGTTAATGCCGATCGGGTAAAAATCCACCCGTTTGTGTATGGAGGAGCGCAGGAGCGCAACATGCGGGGTGGCACAGAAAATGTATACGGCATTGTTGGACTGGCGAAAGCCCTGGAAATTGCTTACCATGATATGGGTGCGCACCAGCAGCACATTACGGGTTTGAAACGCCGGATGATCGACCAGTTACGGGCAAAAATGCCGGATGTCCAGTTCAACGGCGATTCGGCGGATATAGAGAATAGCTTATACACGGTACTGAACGTGAGTTTGCCCGCATCAGATATGAGCGACATGCTTTTGTTTAGTTTAGATATTGCCCGTATTTCGGCTTCGGGAGGCTCGGCTTGTTCGAGTGGTTCCAGCGTGGGATCGCACGTGTTGGCTGCACTGCCGGGACTGGATTCGGAGCGAGGCTATGTCCGATTTTCATTCGGAAAATATAATACAGCGGAGGAAATTGATTACGCTGTTGATACGCTGGTTGGGTTGTACCAGAAGGAACTTGTGAAATAAGAAGCGATACTGGTTTGGATGATCCATTTGAATGGATCATCCAAACCGATACTACCACAACCAGGCTATGGTGCTTTTACTAACTGCCTTACAGGAAGAGGAAGTGGTTACCTTTTCATTTCGGCCCGATAAGCTGGAAGTCGGCTTAGACTTTTTAAATCTGGTTAAAGCACAGGGTGATATTATCCTGAGCGCCCATTTAGTTGATGAAAACGGGGTTCTTGAGTTGCCTCTTGACATTGTAGATGGAGAGTCATTCTCCGCGCCTATTCATGAATTAGAGCGTGAATGGGAGGAGCTTTTACGCGAACCTAGTCCTTTCTCTTCTCAACTGACGCAGGAATTGATTCAATGGAATCTAAGATGTATTGATTGCTGTGAGGTTAAACTGGCTAATCAAACACAACAAATCAATAGGCTTGAATCGCTACGTCAACGGGCTGAAGACGTGTTGTTTCTTGAACCCGCGAAGTCCAGATTAATTAGTCGCTATACCGCTCTGATTAATACATATAGCCAGCAGAAAGCTAAGTCAGAGGTTTTTCATCATCAGATTCTACAGCGCCTGAATAAATTAACTGCGTTATAATCTATCTCATTGTCCTTGTCAGCTGGAACAAACGCAGGCCCATCTCCAGTAAATTCCCTACATCAGGTTACCTATGCCAAGATTGGCGCTAGATAGAATCGCTTGTCTTTTAAATAATATATAATAATAATTACATATTTTCATATTTTTTGTCCTGTTAAATAAGAACAGTCATATTTATAAGCTTAATATTGTACTTATCATATATTTTTAAAAACTATTTAGGGATTTATTAGGGTAAATTGACTATACATAAAATTCATCTACCCGTTCAATGAATGTACGAATAACCGATGCAGAATTAGTGTGTTTTCTCAGGGAGGGCAATCAGAAAGCCTTTGAGGAAATATATAATCGCTATTGGTATAAGTTGTTCTGCGTGGCTTATCACGAAACCGGCAGCCGGGAAGACGCCGAAGAATTAGTGCATGACCTCTTTGAAAGTCTTTGGAATAAACGCCATCAAGCCAGTATTCAGCATCTAAGTTCCTACCTGGTTGTTTCGGTTAAGTATCTGGTAAGCAATTATATAAAATCAAAAATTACCCAGCGCAGGTACCAGGAATACCTGATCCTTCACGAATTGCGGCAATCAGAATCGACCGACGAAACGGTAAACTTTTCAGACTTATCGAAAGCAGTTGAGGAGGTCATGAAAAAGCTCCCCGAAAAAACCTGCGAGGTATTTAAACTGAGTCGGTTTGAGCATAAACCGGTGAAAGATATTGCCCGCCAGCTCAGCCTGTCCGAAAAAGCCGTTGAGTATCATATTACAAAATCCCTCAAAGTATTACAGGAGCAATTGAAAGGGTATCAGTCAGATAACTGATTCGAAGCAAACGCATAGCCGAATGAGCCAATACGATTTCGATAAATTAGTAGAGAAATACCTTGCGGGCGAGAGCAGTCCGGAAGAAGAAAAGCTAATGCACGAATGGGCGGAGTTGATGCTGGAGCAGAGCCGAATGAGCCTGAGTGAGACCGATAAGCAGGTAATTCATAAGCGACTCTGGGAACGTATCTATAGTAACACAATTCGTCAGCAGCCGTTTCTGGTTCGCCATGACTGGTTCAGGCCAAGTGCTGTTGCTGCATCAGTTCTGCTTCTACTAGTCGCTGGTATTTCCCTATGGAAGTTGCCAAAAGAAAATAAGCGATTCCTGGCAATGACTCAAAAAAAGCAGGAGTTGCCGGGGACTGTTAACATCAGAAATACGTCCGTAAAGGAGCAGACAATTACCCTGAAAGACGGGAGTACGGTTGTGTTAAGCGCGAGGAGTACCCTAAGTTACCCTGAACGGTTCGGCGACAAAAAACGGGAGGTGTATTTGCAGGGAGAGGGCTTTTTCGATGTAAAAAAAGACTCGGCCCATCCTTTTATTGTTCATACGGGCAATCTGGTAACACAGGTGCTGGGGACCAGCTTTATGGTGAAATCGTATGACGAAGACAGTGCCATTGAAGTGCAGGTAACCCGTGGCCGGGTGTCCGTTTACGAAGCTTCCGAAAAATCGTCGGTCAACCGAAACGGAGTTATTTTAATACCCAATCAGAAAATTACGTTCGATAAAACCTCTCAGAAACTGACGCCAGGTCTTGTCGAAACTCCCCGTATTATTCAGCCTCCCGATACTAGAACAAGCTTCGTATTTGATCGGACGCCCTTAGCGCAGGTGCTGGCTACGCTCCGAAAAGCCTACGGAATTGAGTTCGTTGTCGAAAATCAGGCCCTCAATCACTGTGCATTCAATGGTGACCTGAACGACCTGCCGCTTTACCTGCAACTCGACTTAGTTTGCAAATCGCTGAACGCTACGTACGAGCGCCGGGGAACTACGCTTTTTATTAATGGTGAGGGCTGTTCTGACTAAAGAGTTAACCCTTACATAACATCATAGACGCATAATTAACACATCAGTAACATGGGCTGGTCTAGTTTTGCGATGCAAAAAATCGGCAGGGATATACCCCCATCAGCAATCGAATTCAGGCCCAATTTGGGCTCGTAAGCACTCTCTTATTTACTCAAATCTTTATGAACCCCTTACTAGTATGACGAGAAGTATACACCTAAAAAAGGTTCTCTTTAAGGCCATGACGACAACGGTTGTACAATTACTACTCTTCGGTCTTGCCTATAGTTTGTCGTTTGCCCGAGACACGCACGCTCAGGAAATACTGAATAAAGAAGTAAGCCTGAAAATGGAATCGACCGAAGTTTGGAAAATTCTGAACCGGCTCGAAAAGCAGACGGATGTTAAGTTTGTGTATAGTACAAACAGCATTCGGGCCGACCAGAAAATGTCGGTGAACGTATTGAACGGGAAGTTATCGAAAGTGCTGGATGAATTACTGACTCCCCTTCGGATTTCGTATGAAGTAGTTGGTACACGGATCTTGTTGCGTAAAAAATCGACCGAAAACTCCTCATTTTCCTTGCCGTCGATTACAACGATCTCACTTCCAGCGGTGGCCAGCGCCGATCAGACGGTGAGCGGAACAATCAGTGATGAAAAAGGCGAAGTTTTGCCCGGCGTAAGCGTAGTTATAAAAGGCACCCAGCGCGGTACAACCACCGATGCCAAAGGGCAGTACCGGATTAACGTACCCAATGGATCAACAACCCTGATTTTCTCCTTTGTTGGCTATCTGCCTCAGGAAATTGTGGTAGGGAATCAAAGCCTTATCAGTGTAACGCTCAAGGTTGATTCCAAGTCGCTGGAAGAGGTCGTAGTTGTTGGGTATGGCACCCAAAAGAAGGTTAACCTGACTGGCGCCGTTGATCAGGTAACGAGCGAAGTGCTTGATAATCGTTCGTTACCTAACCTGAGCCAGGGCTTGCAAGGAACAATTCCCAACCTCAATTTAGTGATGGGCGATGGGAAGCCCATTCAATCGCCGACCTACAACATCCGCGGGACAACCTCCATTGGGCAGGGCGGTAGTGCATTGGTTCTGATTGACGGGGTAGAAGGGGATCCAAGTCGCCTGAACCCGAATGATGTGGCCACGGTTTCGGTCCTGAAAGATGCCGCTTCTGCCGCTATTTACGGAGCAAGGGGTGCGTTTGGGGTGGTGCTGATCACTACCAAAAGTCCAACGAAAGATCGTACCAGTGTTACCTATTCGGTCAATCATTCCATCAAAAGCCCAACCACCGTTCCAAATTACGTAACGAATGGATTCCTGTTTGCCAAGATGTTCAATGAAGGCTGGTCGGCCTGGAATGACTACTCGCAAACGCCCCAGAATATCAACAAAACGGTAAAGTTTTCACCCGCATACCTGACTGAACTGGAGCGAAGGAACAACGATCCCAGCTTACCCAAGACTGTAGTTGATCCCACAACGGGCGAGTACGTGTATTATGAAAACACCGATTGGTATGGCGAACTCTACAAGAAAAACACCAGTGCCACCGAGCACAACCTGTCGTTTTCCGGGAGCAGTGGTAAAGCTGATTTTTACGTAACAGGTCGTTACTATTCGCAGGATGGCATTTTCAAGTATAATTCCGATGACTACCGGATCTTAAGCTTACGGGCCAAAGGTTCTGTTCAGGTATTTCCCTGGTTGAAGATTGGCAACAATGCCGATTTCTCGTCCATGAAGTACCACAACCCACTCAACGTTGGAGAGGGGGGCAGCATATGGCGTAACATCTCGGATGAAGGCCATACGGTTGCCCCCATGTTTAACCCCGACGGAACCTTGAGTTACTCGGCGGCTTATACAGTTGGGGATTTCTGGTATGGCAAAAATGGGATCAATATGGATAAGCGCGTGTTTCGGAACACGGCTGACTTCTCCACCAAATTCTTCGATGATAAATTTCGGGTGAACGGGAATTTTACCTTCCAGACGACCGATAATAATGAATTTCGGACGCGGGTACCCGTACCCTATAGTCGCAAACCGGGGGTGATCGAATATGTGGGGACCAACTACAACGACCTGCAGAACATCTATCGTGAAACGAACTACCTGGCAACAAACCTATATGCCGAATATGAGCCTCGGTTCAGCCCTAATCATTACGTAAAAGTATTGGCCGGGTATAACTACGAGCAGTCGACATTCAAGCGGCTCGAAGTGGTTCGAAATGGTTTGATCTATGAAAATGCAACGGATTTAAACCTGGCCCTGGGGCAGTCGATCACAACCAGTGGTGGCTCCGAAAAATGGGCCATTGTTGGCGGGTTTTATCGGCTTAACTACTCGTTCAAAGATCGTTATCTGCTTGAGCTGAATGGCCGCTACGACGGTTCATCAAAATTCCCGACCGATCAACGCTATGCCTTCTTTCCCTCGGTTTCGGCGGGTTGGCGCGTATCGAACGAGTCGTTCTGGAAAGTGTCGCCAAAAGCCATTACGGATCTAAAAATCAGAGGTTCCTATGGCTCGTTGGGGAATGGTAGTATTGGCTCGTATGCGTTTCAGGAGCAATTCTCTATTTCGCAGTCGGCTCGGGTGCTCAATGGGGTTAAACCACAGAAAACTGGTCAGCCAACGGTTATTCCCGATGGCCTGACCTGGGAAACGTCCACCACGTCTGACCTTGGTGTTGATCTGGGTATGCTGAACAATCGCTTAACCTTCACGGGCGATGCGTACATCCGTAAAACAACTGGCATGTTTACCGCAGGGATGACCCTACCTGCCGTTTTCGGAACCAGTGTACCCAAAGGAAACTATGCTGACTTAACCACAAAGGGCTGGGAAGCGGTGTTGACCTGGCGGGATAAATTTCAGGTATCCAGCAAGCCATTTAACTATGAAGTACGCCTGACAATGTCTGATTATCAGGCAACAATTGATAACTATAACAACCCAACCAAGCGCCTGACTACCGACAATTCGACCTATTATGTTGGGCAAAAACTGGGCGAGATCTGGGGCTATGAAACCGCGGGCTATTTCACCTCTACCGATGATGTGGCTAACTCGCCCAAACAAAATCTGTATAAGGCGTCGAACACGGGCCAATGGCTACCGGGCGATATTAAGTTTAGAGATCTCAACGGCGATGGCGTCATCAATTACGGCGATAACACGGTTGGTAACCCCGGCGACCGTCGCATCATTGGTAACTCGACACCCCGCTATACCTACGGCATTATGCTGGGTGCTGACTATAATAACTTTTTCTTCTCGGCTTTCTTTCAGGGCGTTGCCAAGCAGGACTGGTGGCCAGGTTCCGAAGCGGGGATTTTCTGGGGGCAGTATAACCGGCCCTATAACAAAATACCGGAGTGGCAATTAGGCAACATCTGGTCGGCCGATAATCCAAATGCGTACCTGCCTCGTTACCGTGGCTATGTGGCGCAGAACTCTGCGGGTGAGTTAGCACAGGCACAGACGAAATACCTTCAGAATGCGGCTTACCTGCGGATGAAAAATATTCAGGTGGGCTACAATCTACCTCGAAAACTGATCCAGAAAGTAGGTATGAACAGCGCTCGTGTGTTTGTATCAGGCGAAAATCTACTGTCATGGTCACCCCTGTACAAGATCACCCGGGACCTGGATATTGAAAATATTGGCCGGTCCGACACGGTCTTAAACCCTTCGTCAAGTAGTAGCGATCCTAATAATGGCAGCAGTGGAAACGGGAATAACTACCCAATTCTGAAGAGCTTCACCATGGGTTTATCCGCTACCTTCTAACCTAATAACAACGATTATGAACACAAGATATAACTGGGTTTTTCTGATTGCCCTTTTTCTGGTTGGCTGTAGCGAACTGGAACAGGTACCCCAATCAACAGCGTCTAAAGGCGCCGTTTTCAGCAGCACAGGTGGCCTGGATTTATACGTAAACTCATTCTACGATAATTTGCCTTCGGGTGCCGACATCATCCGAAGTGATGAAATGGCCGATTATTCGGTCAGAACGCAGATTCCCGATTTTTTACGAGCGGGTGCGTATGGCCCTCAGCAAAGTACGGGTTGGGATTGGACGCCCCTGCGGAACATTAACTACTTCATTGCCAACTGTAACAGCCCCAGTGTTCCGGCCGATACACGTCGGCACTATATTGGTCTGGCTCGCTTTTTCAGAGCCTATTTCTACTATGAGAAAGTGAAGCGCTTTGGCGATGTTCCCTGGATCGGTAAGGCCATGAATGTGGATGATCCGGATTTATACAAAGGTCGGGACCCACGGGCTATGGTAATGGATTCGGTACTGGCCGATCTGAACTTTGCCTGCGACAATATTAGAACCACCGGCGATAATACGCGGAGCCTGATTACCAAGTACGTAGCCTATGGCTTAAAATCAAGAGTTTGTTTATTCGAGGGAACTTTCCGCAAATACCACACTAGTTACAATCTGGGCAGCACTGCCGAAAAATGGCTTACCGAAGCTGTCAATGCATCGGACAAAGTCATGAAGGAGGGCGGGTTTAGCCTCAATGAAAGCGGTGGGACCGAAAAATCCTATCGGCAACTGTTTACCAACAACGCGCCCGTTACCAATGAAATCATGCTGGCGGCTGTGGCCGATGCCACGCTGAGCGTGTACAATGATGCTAACTGGTGGTGGACCAGTGCCACCTATGGTGCTCGGGTAAGTTTGAACAGAACCTTCGTTAATACGTACCTGAACATCGACGGGACACCCTTTACCGACAAAGCAGGCTACCAGACCCTGACCTTTATGGACGAAGTGAAAGGGCGTGATAAGCGACTGCAACAGACGATCCGGATGGGCAATTACACTCGTACAAACGCAGGTGCTGTTGAACCCGCTCCGCCCGTTTTTTCCTACACCTATACAGGTTATATGCCCATTAAGTGGTCATTGGATGATACCTATTACGATGGGGGCACGCGTAACATCAACTCCATATCTATGATGCGGTATGCCGAGATTCTGTTGAACTACGCCGAAGCCAAAACCGAACTGGGAACACTAACCAACGATGACTGGACCAAAACGATTGGCGCGTTACGGAAACGGGCAGGAATTACGACTGGCTTAACTACGAAACCAACCGTTGCGGATTCGTATCTGAAGACCAACTATTTTCCGGATATTTCAGACCCAGTTCTATTGGAGGTTCGTCGGGAGCGGGGTATCGAGTTGGTGCTGGAAGGCTTCCGGTTTCCCGATATTATCCGCTGGAACCGTGGGCCTTTAATGGAACAGGAGTGGAACGGGTTTTATGTGCCCGCTTTGGATAAGCCCCTGGATTTGAATGAGGATGGTAAGAATGATGTCGTTTTTTATAAAGTGAAACCAGCCACTCAATTACCAGGCGTAACCTATGTTAGTGTTGCTGAAACGGTAAACGGAGTTGTGAATCCACAGCGACTGAAAAACGATACCTATGGGGAGTTAACCTGGCTTAGTAATATTCCCCGAAAATGGGATGAGAAGTTCTATCTTTATCCCATTCCATCCAACGATTTGCAGATCAATCCGAAGATCGGTCAAAACCCAGGTTGGTAGAATTCGATTCGTTTGTGGTTTTGTACTAGCAATTGCCTGCCAAGACCTATTCCAAAACCACAAACAATAACCTTTTAAACTCAAGTTAAATGCGTGTATTGATTTTTATTCTGTTCAGTAGTTTGTTTATCAGCGAATCTTCGTTTGCCCAAAAAGATACCCCGATTACGGTGGCTACTTACAACCTTCGCTACGATAACAAAGGCGATGGGATCAACGCCTGGCCTAATCGGAAAGAGAATGTGAAAGCCCTGGTGAAGTTTCACGAATTCGATCTGTTTGGCACCCAGGAGGCTTTGCGCAATCAGTTAAACGACGTTGCCGAACTCAACGAGTTCGCCTTTTTAGGTGCTGGTCGCGATGATGGCAAAGAAGCGGGAGAACACTCGGCGATATTTTATAAAAAAGATCGGTTTAAACCCCTGCAATCGGGTAATTTCTGGCTGAGCGAAACCCCCGACAAACCCGGCAAAGGCTGGGATGCTACCTGCTGCAACCGCATCTGTTCCTGGGCAAAATTCAACGACCTGAAGACGAAAAAAGAGTTCTACTTTTTCAGCGTTCACTTCGATCACCAGGGCGTTGAAGCGCGTCGGCAATCGGGAAAGCTGATGGTTGAGAAGATTAAGGAAATCGCGAAAAATGTACCCGTAATCCTAGTCGGCGATTTTAACTCAACGCCCGAAACGGAACAGATTAAAACGATACAGACGCTCCTGAGCGATGCACATAACGTAACGGCTACACCACCGTATGGACCAGAAGGTACCTTTAATAGCTTCAAATTTGATGCGCCGATGCAGAATCGGATTGACTACATTTTTGTCAGTAAGCAATTCGATGTACTGAAATATGGTGTCCTGACTGACGCAAAAGAACAGCGATACCCTTCTGATCATCAGCCCGTTATGGTGAAAGTAATTTTGAAATAAAAGTCTGCTATAGGTTGGTTAACGCAAAAAAGCGGAGTATGTACACTCCGCTTTTTTCTGTTTATGATTGCACTGCCAGGCTGGCTTATTTTTCTACCAAACTCGGAACCCCAATCCAGCGCTGGGCTACGTTCAGCGTATACTCCACAAAAGCCCGTGCGGTTCGTTCGTAGACTTCGTGGCCGTTGAAATGACCATGTTCATCCAGATTTTTATCCGTTTCGTGCGATTCGTAGAGCTTAGGTGAAACGATGGAGTAGCTACTGGTGAAACTGATAATCTTGTTCACCACGGTTGTCATATCCAGAGCCGGTTGCCGACCTCCACGGCCGTTCGAGATTCCCACCATAGCAAACACCTTGTTATCGAAGAGATGTTTAAAGGCGGGCCCACCCAGTTGGTGAATGGCGTTCGTAGCCTGTGGGGGAGCTGTCCAGTTGTACTCCGGCATGGCAAAAATGACGAGATCAGCCGCTTCCCAGGCGCTAATAAGTTCGTCCTGGAAAGGAGTAAGCGAATCTTTTTTGACCGATCCCTGACCGACTAATGGAATATCGTAGTGCTCAAAATTTACAATCGAAACCTCATGCTGACCCTCTTCGGCCAGAATATGCCGGAGGTAGCTGACAAAGCGCAGCGAGTTGCTATTTTTGCGTGATGAGGTGGAAATTAGGGTGATTTTCATTGTGATAGGTCATCAATTCAAGTTAGTTATCAAACCCCGGCCTTACTGCTTTAGTTTCGTAACCGAATGCAACGCTTCCGGACTATATTGGGTCTATTCACCATTGTACTGTCAACCACTACACCTATGAAGCTCTTCCTGTTGCTTATCGTCCTATCTGGTGCTGTATACGCACAGGTTCCCAGCACAGTAGTGCGCCAGGATTCGTTGCCCGACGTTTTCCCGCCAGACCTGATGCCGAATGCACGACCCAACAATTCATTTTATCGAAACCCCACGGATGCCAAAAACGTGATGCGGGCAACGCTGGATAATATGCCGATTAAAGTGCCGGACTCATCTACGAATTATACCATGATGCGCTCATTCCAGCCCTACAGACAACCCCAGGGACCACCGCAGTTTATAAAACCTATGCCGCAGGTCGTGCCGAAGAAGTTTAGATAAGGTTAAGCTAGTTAGCAATTACGCCAAAGCCTGCGCCAAATCAGCAATTAAATCATCGGCGTATTCCAGACCAACTGACATGCGGAGCAGGTTTTTGGGCGTTATGCTAGTGGGGCCTTCTGCGCTGGCCCGATGTTCAATCAGGCTTTCAACGCCCCCCAGACTCGTAGCTCTGGTAAACAGGTTTAGCTTGCCAATAAATCGGATTGCCTCTTCGGGACCGCCTTTTACCTGAACTGACAGCATAGCTCCGGGACCATTCATTTGCTGCTGAACCAGCGCATGGCTAGCGTGACTGGCCAGTCCTGGATAGTGCACCTTCTCTACTGCTGGGTGACTTTCCAGAAATTCGGCGATAGCCTGTGCCGTGAGACTTTGCGCCCGTACACGAACGCCCAGCGTTTTAATCCCCCGGCTAATCAGCCAGCAATCAAAAGGCGACGGTACTGCTCCCGACAGCCCCTGTAACTGTCGAATCCGTTGCGCAAACTCATTGTCTTCTTTAAAAATCAGGGCACCGCCCAATACGTCACTATGCCCACTCAGGTATTTGGTGGTCGAGTGCATAACTACATCGCAGTTGAAGTCGAATGGGCGTTGCAGTACGGGCGTAGACCAGGTATTATCGCACACACAAATGGCCCCCATCTCATGCGCTAATTGGCTGACGGATAGCAAATCAGTGATGTCGAGCATTGGGTTCGAAGGCGTTTCGCACCAGACGATACGGGTGTTTTCGTGAATAGAGGTTTTTACTGCATCAAGATCGCTCATGTCTACCCGCGTGTACGTCAGACCCCAGGGATGAAATACCTGTTCGAGCAGGGCAGGGGTGCCGTAATAGGCATCCGTTGACAACAGCACATGATCACCAGGACGTAAAGCCTGAAATAGGGTCATTGTGGCTGCCTGTCCTGACCCGAAGGCCATACCTACAGCTCCCCCTTCGAGGGTCGCGAGTGCCTTCTCCAGCGCTTCCCGGGTTGGGTTGTTCGGGCGGGTGTAGAGGTAGTGGGCCGGCAACTCGTTGGCTTCGTTGCGGGCATAGGTTGTTGACAAATAAATGGGAGGCACTACAACTCCCGTAACTGGGTCGGGCTGGTGCGTAGCGCGGAGGGCGAGCGTATCGAAGTGCATAAGCGGACAGAACCGTAAAACGGCTCATTTTTTGTATGCCGAAGTTCTCGGTTTCCGTTGGTAATTCCGCATCAGCGGGCCCAAATAGTTCTCAACGTTTTTCCCACCTTATTTTTCATTGGAATGAACTGGACAAAATGGTCTCTCTGGATCCGTATACAACACTGCTGACGACTAAAACGGCTGCGCACTTACTCCGGCGAGCTACCTTTGGCCCAACGCAAGCCGAAATCGCCAATTTCACGGGTTTAACGGCAGCACAGGCCGTTCAACAACTCATCACGAATGCCAATTATTCGCCAGCGCCACCTGTTGACCTGGACCATGATCAGCCAACCGCCGGGCAGACCTATTTAGATAAGCCATTTAACCATGCCCGAAACTTCGATTTTGGGCATTACCTGCGTTGCTGGTGGCTGGGGCTGATGACCTCGCAGGCAGCTCCTCCCAGCTTACTCGATAAACTGACACTATTCTGGCAAAATCATTTCGTGACAACCCGCGAAACGGTTGGTGATTACCGGTTCCTGAATCAGTATCTGTTACTATTGCGGAATAATTCGCTGGGCAGTTTCCGAACGCTGGTTACCCAAATCACTAAAGAGCCTGCCATGCTTCGCTACCTGAACGGGAATGAAAATGTGGTAGGGCATCCGAATGAGAACTATGCCCGCGAACTACAGGAACTATTTACCGTAGGGGCGTTTGATTTTACGGGGAATAAGAATTACACCGAAGATGACGTGAAAGCGGCTGCTCAGGTGCTGACGGGCTGGGAGTATACCAACCACGAACTTGACGGCTCAACAAGTTTTGCCACTACGTTCACGGATGCAAAGCATGATAGTACGGATAAAACGTTTTCTGCTCATTATAACAATACGGTCATAACTGGGCGTGCTACCTCGTTACCAGGCACAACGTCAGCGGGAGATGCTGAACTGGATGATCTGGTAACCATGCTGTTAAGTCATCCGCATACGTCCCGGTTCATCTGCCGGAAACTGTACCGTTGGTACGTAAATCCAAATGTTACTCAGACCATTGAAGATACCATCATTGGCCCGTTGGCGCAGGTTTTTCAGGAAGGCAACTTCGCTATCCAACCCGTCATAGTCAAGCTATTAACGAGTCAGGTCTTTTTCGATGAGACTACGATCGGTGCCATTGTTAAGTCGCCCGCTGAGCTGGCCATTGGAGCCATGCGGTTTTTTAATCAGCCAGTGCCCGACATCACCACCGAATACGCAGCGTTTAAAACGTACTTCGACTTTGTGTATTACCGCATGCAGGACATGCAATTGGCTGTTTTAGACCAGTCTTCGGTATTTGGCTATGAAGCGTATTATCAAACCGGCTACTCGAAAATCTGGATAAATTCAACCACAATCGGCTTTCGATATGACTATACCGACGCCTACGTTCTCCGATATCTACAAGTCAAACCGGATTATCTGATGGGCATTGATGTGCTGGCGAAAGCTACCGCTCTCCAGCCCAATTTTTCAGATGTAGCTGGAACACCTGCCATCTCCAGCGTGGATATCCTGAATGGCTTCACTACGAATCTATTTGTTTACGATCTGCTGCCCTCTCAACGGGATTTTCTGATTGATACCATTCTGATGCAGAACCTACCGCGCACGTCCTGGATTTTTCAATGGAATGCGTACCGGACTGATCCAACAGATGGAGGAGCCCGATATGAAGTACGGTCACGCCTGGAGAATTTAATGAAATACATGCTTCGTATGGCCGAATACCATATTTTCTGATCTGTAGCGATACGGGATAGTGTTGTCTAAATTTGATTCTGTGGTTCTAATGATAATCAGATACGATAGAATCAACAGAACCAAGAAAACTTACGATTAACCCCTTCATTAATTAGCTGGTATGCTTTTTGTTTAGCGGATAAAGGAACTTTATATGTAACACTATATATCATATTTAATGCCTTATCTGTCTCCGTATACGCCTTTATTGACAAATAAGACAGCTGCCCATTTACTTCGCCGAGCCACCTTTGGGCCTACGCAGAGCGAAATTGCCAACTTCACGGGCCTAACGGCTACCCAGGCCGTACAACAATTAATTAATAATGCCAATTATTCACCCCCGGCGCCAGTCGATATTGATGGGACGCAGCCGACTGTTGGGCAGACTTACTTCGACCAGCCCTATAATAATGACCGGAACTCTGATTTCAGCCATTATCTGCGCTATTGGTGGCTGGGATTGATGACTTCCCAAACGGCCCCGCCAAGCTTACTCGATAAACTGACGCTGTTCTGGCACAATCACTTTGTAATAACCCGCGAAATTGTTGAAGACTGTCGCTTTATAAAACGGTATTTACTGCTACTCCGCAACAACGCCCTGGGTAACTTCCGTACACTGGTCACCCAGATCACAAAAGACCCCGCCATGCTCCGGTTTCTGAACGGCAATGAAAATGAAACAGGTAAGCCCAACGAAAATTACGCCCGTGAGCTTCAGGAACTGTTTACGGTAGGTGCTGTGGATTTTGCGGGGAACAAGAATTATACTGAGGATGACGTAAAAGCCGCAGCCAGAGTGCTTACCGGCTGGCAGTATACCAATTATGAGGAGTATGGTACAATAAGTTTTGACACGACCTTCACGCTTTCCAGACATGATTCAACGAACAAAGTGTTCTCGGAGAAATATAACAACACCGTTATCACAGGCAGATCAGTCAATCCATCGGCTATGGTTACGGCAGGGGATGCCGAGCTGGACGATCTGGTAACAATGCTGCTGAATCATCCCCAAACAGCTCGGTTCATTTGCCGAAAACTCTACCGCTGGTATGTGAATCCAAACGTAACCCAAGCCATTGAGGATAACGTAATTGTACCATTGGCTCAATTTTTGTCGAGCCCGAGTAATAACTATGCTATTCAGCCCGTGATCGTTACGTTACTGACGAGCGAGATTTTTTTTGATGATTCGAATCGGGGGTCTATGGTTAAGTCACCGGCTGATCTGGCCGTTGGAACAATGCGCTTATTTAATCAACCCGTGCCGGATATGGCAGGCGAATATGCAGCTTTCAAGACGTATTTCGACTTCATGTTCTGGCGCATGCGCGATATGCAAATGACGCTACTGGACCCGCCTTCCGTACTGGGGTATGAACCTTATTATCAAACAGGCTATTCGAAAACCTGGATTAATGTGACTACCCTTGCCATACGAAGCGAGTTTACCGATGCGTTTATATGGGGAGGCTTTCATGTAAGCCCGGTTTATATTCTGGGTATTAATTTGTTAGCCTGGGCCACGTCTCTACAACCCAACTTTGATGATCTGGCTGGCACGCCCGCCATCACTTGCCTGGATGTGCAGAAGGCTTTTTCAACGAATATGTTTGCCACCGACTTGCTTCCGTCGCAGGTTGATTTTCTGATTGATACCATCATGATGCAGGAGCTTCCGCGCACATCCTGGACGTTCGAGTGGAACGCCTACCGGGCGTTGCCCAATGATGTGGGGAAACGAACGGCCGTGTTCTCCCGATTGCAGAACCTGATGAAATACATGCTTCGCATGGCTGAATACCAGCTTTTTTGAACCCCTAACCCGTTAGCTAAAAGGCATTTTTGACATTTAAACTGATTTTAAACCATGATCTTCGCAGCGCTCGTTCTCTGTATATTGCTTATGATTATATTGATGTATAAACTTATTTTTAATTAATACTGGGAGTGGTCAGTAATACTTAGTCTTTATAGCTATTTTGTTGACTAAGCGGTATGCTTTAGTGTAGACAACAATTAGACGCATGGCTGTATTACTAACCTTCTCCTTGAATGCCTTATCTGGATCAATACACAGCTTTACTAACGGCTAAGACAGCCGCCCATTTACTTCGCCGAGCCACCTTTGGGCCTACCCAAACCGAAATTGCCAATTTCACAGGACTGACGGCTGCCCAGGCTGTACAGCAATTAATCAGTAACGCGAATTATTCACTCTCGCCACCGGTAGACCTGGACAGTACCAAATCAACGGCTGGGCAGACCTACCTTGATAAGCCGTTTAGTGGTGACCGTAATTTCGATTTTGGCCATTATCTACGCTACTGGTGGCTTGGGCTGATGACCTCCCAAACGACCCCGCCAAGCTTACTCGATAAACTGACGCTGTTCTGGCAAAATCACTTTGTGACAACTCGCGAAGTAGTGGATGATTACCGATTTGTGAATCAGTATTTGTTGTTGTTGCGCACTAATGCACTGGGCAATTTTCGAACGCTGGTCACCAAAATCAGTAAGGAGCCTGCTATGCTTCGCTACCTGAACGGGAATGAAAATGAAGTTGGGAAACCTAACGAAAATTACGCCCGTGAGCTTCAGGAACTGTTTACAGTTGGTGCCGTGGATTTTGCGGGGAACAAGAATTACACCGAGGATGACGTGAAAGCCGCGGCCAGAGTGCTTACTGGCTGGAAATACACAAATTATTTGGTGGTTGGCTCAACGAGTTTTGCCACGACGTTTACACTCTCTAAACACGACAAGGCTGATAAGACATTTTCGGCAAAGTATGGCAGTACCGTCATTCCGGGTCGATCGGCCAATCCATCGGCTACGGTTACCGCGGGTGATACCGAGCTGGATGATCTGGTGACGATGTTGCTGAATCACCCCCAAACGCCCAGGTTTATTTGCCGGAAACTGTATCGCTGGTATGTGAATCCAAACGTAACTCAGGCTATTGAGGATAATGTAATTATACCTCTGGCCCAATTTTTGTCAAGCCCTGGTAATAACTATGCTATTCAGCCGGTCATTGTCAAACTGCTAACGAGTCAGCTATTTTTCGATGATTCGAATCGGGGAGCTATGGTTAAATCACCGGCTGATCTGGCCGTGGGAGCGATGCGATTTTTTAATCAGCCCGTACCCGATATGACGACTGATTACGCAGCTTTCAAGACGTATTTCGACTTCATGTTCTGGCGTATGCGCGACATGCAAATGGCGCTTGTTGATCAACCGTCGGTATTTGGGTACGAACCTTATTATCAGACGGGGTATTCGAAAATCTGGATGAATACAACCACCATAGCTCTCCGTAGTGATTACACGGATGCCTATATCTGGCGTTGGCTTCAGGTGAAACCGAATTATAAAATGGGGATCGATTTGCTGGCCTGGGCCACTACCCTCCAGCCGAATTTCTCTGATGTAGCGGGAACCGCAGCTATTAGTTGTGTGGATGTGCAGACAGCCTTTTCAAAAAACCTGTTTGCCAGTGATCTGTTTCCGTCGCAAGTCGATTTTCTGATTGATACCATTATGATGCAGGGCATTCCGCGCTCATCCTGGACCTTTGAGTGGAACGCTTATCGAACCGCTCCAACGAATACGAGTAAAAAGAATGCGGTTTTGTATCGATTGCAGAACCTGATGAAATACATGCTTCGCATGGCTGAGTATCACATTTTTTAGCCTGGTGTGGTGAAGAGGTGGAGTGGGTGTAGTAGGTGGAGTTAGTGGCGTGAGTGCAGTAAGTGGAGTCAGTCAAAAAGTAAAATTGTATTAGACGGACTCCACTCACTGCACTCACGCCACCAATTTTACTCACTCCACTACTACCACCTACTTCACCTACACCACCACTACGCGATGAAACGGAGAGATTTTTTGACGGCGGCTTCGGCGAGTTTGCTGCCTGTTATGCTGGATGGTTTTGGACTAAAGGCCATGTCGCGCCAATCGGCATTGGTGCAGGCATTGTTGGGAACAAGTGCATTAGCCAGCGACAGGGTACTGGTTATTGTTTACCTGAATGGGGGCAACGATGGGCTCAATACCGTGATTCCCCTGGACCAGTATTCCTTGTACAATGGCCTGCGATCTAACATTGCCATTCCGCAAAACGCGGTGCTTCCCTTAGAGGGGAATCTGGCTACGGGTCTGCATCCGGCCATGACGGGTATGCGTAACCTGTATAACGATGGCAAACTCTCGATTGTCCATTCCGTTTCGTATCCCAATCCAGATCAATCTCACTATCGGGCAACGGATATCTGGATGACCGCTGTTGACTCCAGCCAAACCTCCGATTCGGGCTGGGCCGGGCGTTATCTTGAAAATCGGTTTCCGGGTTACCCAGCCGGCTATCCAAATGCGCAGATGGAAGATCCATTGGCTATTCAGATCGGTTACCTGACCTCCACGGCGTTATTGGGAAGCCAGCAATCAATGGGTATTGCGTTGAGTGATCCCAATAGTTTTTACCAATTGGTTGGCTCGGCTAGTGCAACCTCACCCGGCGATTTACCGTGCTGTGACGCGGGGGACTTAATTGCCTTTATCCGTAAGCAACAGGCGCTATCGGTGGGATATGCAGCCCAGATCAAACAAGCCGCCGATGCGGGTCAGAATCTGGCCGTCTACCCTGATTCAACCCAAAATAATTCCCTGGCCGACCAGTTGAAGATTGTAGCCCGACTGATTCACGGGGGGCTGAAAACGAAAGTATACTTCGTTTCGCTGGGAGGCTTTGATACGCATTCGGGTCAGGTGGACGGTACGGATGTGACAACCGGTAGCCATGCGGTGCTATTAGGGAAACTGTCATCGGCTGTTGCTTCCTTTCAGCAGGATTTGAAATTGCAGGGCACTGAAGATAAAGTGGTTGGTATGACGTTCTCGGAATTTGGTCGGCGGGCAAATTCCAATAATTCAAAAGGTACAGATCATGGAATAGCTGCCCCCATGTTTGTGTTCGGAACTAGTGTCAAACACCGCACCATCGGCCACAATCCTGACCTGGCGAACCTGACAGGTCAGGCAGGAAATAAGGACATTAACATGCAGATCGACTTTCGGCGCGTGTATACAGACATCCTGAACGATTGGTTTGGCACTGCACACACCACAACGAACTCCCTGCTTTTTCATGAATTCCCGACTGTTTCGTTGTTTTCAGATACTGTGGAAACTGTAACATCGGGGAACTGGCAAAATCCGAATGTTTGGACCGTAGGTCGAGTGCCATTTGCCAGTGAATATGTTAAAATAAACGCAGGCCATACCGTAACCCTGGATCAGACAATCAGCGTAAAAAACATCAGACTTGAGGGTAAATTACAGTTCACTGGGCCTTACTCTGTGCAGATGACGGGCTAGTGAAGGCAAACCATTCGTTGCCAGCTTTTAGGGAACGGCTTGCGCTGCAGTTCGGTTTTCTACTACCTTTACGAAAACCGTATGCACGCATACTAGTTGGCAATGGAACAAACCTATCAATCTTTATCATTCGCGCAGGCCGATGGCGTGATGACCGTTTCGCTACTTGGCCCTGGCAAGGGAAATGCCATGGGGCCGGAGTTTTGGGAGGAGCTTCCCAACGTAATGGACGAAATCAATCAGCTTTCCGACATTCGATGCATTGTCTTCCGGGGAAG
The DNA here is from genome assembly GCF_054776855.1 of Spirosoma migulaei. Lineage (NCBI taxonomy): Bacteria > Pseudomonadati > Bacteroidota > Cytophagia > Cytophagales > Cytophagaceae > Spirosoma > Spirosoma migulaei. The sequence goes on from NZ_BAAHBG010000013.1 coordinate 262,036, forward strand.
TGGTGATCATTTTAGCTACGGGCTTAACATCCCGCAGATGATGCCTCGCCTGGGGAAAATGACCACGGGTACTGTGCTGGCACAACAGCGCAGGGAACTAATGGGACAAATTCGGCAGATGCAGTCAGGCTTTCAGAAAATGCACGAATCGCCAAAGCCAGTTATTGCGGCCATACATGGCTGGTGTATTGGCGGTGGCGTAAACATGATTGCTGCTGCCGATATCCGGCTTTGCTCCCGTGAGGCCAGGTTTAGCTTACGGGAAGCTAAACTTGCGATCACCCCCGATATTGGCGGTCTTCAGTTTTTGCCGCATATCATTGGTCAGGGATTTACCCGCGAAATGGCGTTTACTGGCGCTGATTACGATGCTGCTTTTGCTGAGCGAATTGGTCTTGTCAACCACGTTTACGACTCTCCCGATCAATTATTTGATGCCGCAGCAACCCTGGCTCGCCAAATTGCCGATAATCCCGCTTCGGCTGTACAGGGTGCCAAGCAAGTACTGAATTACAGCCTGAACAAATCCATCGAGGATGGCCTTCAATACGTAGCCGTCTGGAATTCAAGTCAATTGCAATCCAATGATTTCTCCGAAGCCATGCAGTCGACAATAGAGAAACGTAAAGCAGAGTTTAATAAAAAATCAAATCGAGGATATTAAGTGGAGTGGGTGAAGTAAGTGAAGTAGGTGTAATAAGGTGGCAGTGTTTCCTGACTTACTTCACCTACTCCACTCACTTCACTTACTTCACCCACTCCACTTACTCCATTAATTTCTAAACCATGAACGTAACGGGTATGCTGCGCGACGATGCGCTGAAAGGAAAAACGATTATTGTTACTGGGGGTGGCACAGGACTGGGTAAATCCATAAGCCGGTATCTACTGCAACTTGGGGCAAACGTCACGATTTGCAGCCGCAGACAGACTGTTATTGACGACACCGCCAATGAATTAATGGCCGAGACGGGGGGGCAGGTACTGGCCGTAGCCTGCGATGTGCGTAACACCGCAGAGATTGAAAATGTCATGGCCAAAACGATTGAGAAATTCGGGAAGATCGACGGATTGCTCAATAACTCCGCCGGTAATTTCATTAGCCCAACCGAACGGCTATCGTACAAAGCTTTTGATACCATTGTAGACATTGTTCTGCGCGGAACCTATTATTTCACGCTGGCCGTGGGTAAGTACTGGATCGAAAACAAGATTCCCGGTACGGTATTGAATATTTCCACCACCTATGCTACTACGGGCTCTGGCTATGTTGTGCCATCGGCAGTAGCCAAAGGTGGTGCGCTTATCATGACAAAATCTCTGGCGGCCGAATGGGGCAAATATGGCATTCGTCTCAACGCTATTGCGCCGGGCCCATTCCCAACCAAAGGTGCCTGGGATCGACTCTTTCCCGAGCCGCTGGCGAGCATGATGGACCCAACAAGCCGTATACCGCTGCATCGCGTAGGCGAACACGGCGAACTGGCTAATCTGGCGGCTTTTCTACTCTCCGACTATTCCGGTTATATCACTGGAGAAAGCATCACTATTGATGGGGGAGAAGTACTGATGGCGGGCGAATTCAGTCATCTGGAAAAGGTCACTACCGAGCAATGGGATATGATCGAACAAACCATCAAACAAGCCAATCGGGCAAGTAAGAAGGAGTGATAAATGAGGAATGTAAAATGGATAATGTAGAATGAAGTCTGCTAAAATTATACATTATTCATTCTACATTATCCATTCATTTTCGGCACCTTTGCCCCCCAATTTGTGTTATAAAACTGTACTAAAAATCGTTAAAATGCCTAACTGGTTTCTCGGAAAAATCCGCTATCAGCAACCCATTGACGACTCGAATGTCGGCACCCGGAATGAAGAGTTTATCAAGCAAAAAACAGTGACCGAAGCGTACCTGGTGGATGCCGTCAGCTATACCGAAGCAGAAGGTCGTCTGTACCAGGAGATTGCGGCAAACACCCCTGATTTTGAAATTACGAACATCTCGCGAATGAAATTAGCTGATGTGTTTCATAATGAAGATGGGGGCGAAGTCTGGTTCAAGGTAAAAGCCATGTTCATTACAGACGACGAAAAAACGGGCAAGCAGAAGAAAACGCCAAGCATCATGCTGGTGAATGCCGAAACGCCTAAACAAGCCTACGAGCGCGTAGAATTAAGTTTGAAATCGGCGCTTGATCCATTCGAAATTACGGACGTCAACACAACCAAGATTTTAGATATTTTTCCATATAACGAAGAAGAAACCCGTAATCTTCGGCCAATCAGTGAGTTGGTAAGCCCTGAACCGGAAACGGTCTAACCACTTAGCATCCCGAAGGCGTTGAGCTTTCGGGATGTTTGCTTTTATAGAATGCGGCTCTTTTTTTACAAGATTCCCGACTTATAGGTAAAAATACTTGCATTAAATGAGTTAGGTACAGATATTTGCCCTCATTATGAAACGCGCTCTGTTCCAAGTGTTCAACCTACTAATGGTCTGCGTCGTGCTGCTGAGCAGCACAGGCTTTGGGCTGGTGGAACATTCATGCCAGATGCGCGGCAAGAAAAAAACGATGGTTGTCGCGTTTAGCGATACCAAAGCCCAATCCGGTTGCGCCATTGATCAGAAGTCGATGCCAGACCAGCAAACACTCGTTAAAAAGACGCAGTGTTGTCAGGATGACCAACAGTATGAGAATGTCGATATTTCGTCTTCACTGAGCCAGTTGGTTGCGAAGTTTATCAAGACAATCACCGAAACGATTGCCGCCGGTGTTGTTTCCGTATTAACCTGGTTTGTCCACTGGATTTTTGCCGGAAAGTCGTCCTCTGTTTCGATCTTTCCATCCCCGCCTTCTCTATCCGGACGCGACATCCTGACGCTCATCCATAGCCTCCTTATCTGATCCGTTGATTGATGGTTTCTGGCCTTTGTCGTTCCGACGCAGGCTTATGATATACTCTATCTATCAATCAACGAACTCATGAAATCTATTTATGTATGGATTTTTGTGCTGTCGACTGGGCTCCTGGCGAGCCTACCTGGCGCGGCCCAAACAGTCCCAAACAAACTTTTTGCTGCTGATTCTACGCAGCCTGTAGCCATTCGGGGGAGTGTCAGCGAACTCGTCAACGGCAAACAAATTCCCCTTGTTGGCGCAACTGTACAATGGGTTAACACCTCAGTTGGTACGATAACGGATGCGGAGGGACATTTTCAACTGTCACTCCAGCCAGCGTATACGCGTTTGATTGTGAGTTATGTTGGCTACCAAACGGACACATTAACGGTAACAAATCCTACGGGTGCAGTAACGGTAACACTTCGAAGTACCCGAACCCTACAGGAAGTAACAGTATCGGGCGCGCCGGGGCAACTTGACCGGATCAATCCCATTCAGACCGAATTTATCAATCAGCGTACACTGGCCAAAGCTGCTTGCTGCAACCTCTCCGAAAGTTTTGAAACCAACGCTTCCGTAAGTGTGTCGTATAGTGATGCCGTTACGGGTTCGAAGCAGATTCAGTTTCTGGGATTGGGAGGGCAATACGTGCAGACGAACGTTGAGAATATTCCAACCGTTCGCGGATTGGCGACTACGTTTGGCCTAAATTACATTCCTGGAACCTGGATCACGAGTATCGATGTGGGTAAAGGCGCAGGCTCAGTCGTGAATGGGTATGAGTCGATGAGTGGCCAGATGAATGTTGAACTTCAAAAACCTGACGACAAGCAAACGCTCTTTATAAATGCGTATGCTAACAGTTTTGGACGGATTGAGGGCAACGTCAACTGGTCGAAAGCCCTGAGTAAAAAATGGAGCATGGGGGTACTGGGTCATGCCAGTACCCTGCGAACAGAGATCGATCAAAATAACGACGGTTTTCGAGATTTGCCGTTATACACCCAGATTAATGCCATCAATCGGTACAAGTATACCAGTGATCGGTACATGGCCCAGTTTGGCATAAAAGTTCTTTACGAGGACCGGGATGGTGGCCAACTGTCGAAATTCGGGGCATCACGTTACAGTTTTCTGAATACAACAAAGCGATTGGAGTTTTTCTCAAAAACCGCAAAACTGTATCCTGAAAAACCCTATAAAGGATTGGGGCTGATTCTGAACGGGGTGCATCATGAGCAAACGGCGCACTTTGGATTTGCGCCTTACGAGGGTCAGCAGCAAACGTTTTATGCCAACCTGATTTACCAAAGCATTATTGGGACTACCAACAACAGTTTCAAAGCTGGATTGAGTTACCTGTTAGATGATTACCGGGAGCAATACCGGGCCATCGGTACCGCTCGTACAGAATCGGTGCCCGGTGCTTTTGTGGAATACACCTACACCTATCCCGAAAAATTAACCCTTGTATTGGGTGGTCGACTCGATTTTCATAACCTGTTTGGTACTCAATTTACGCCCAGGGCTCACCTGAAATATAACCTCAGTCAGGCTATTACGGTGCGTGCATCGGCAGGGAGAGGGTTTCGGGCAGCTAATCCTTTCGCCGAAAACTTCGGGTATTTAGTCAGTTCGCGGGCCGTGTTTCTGAACAAAGCTTTACAAGCCGAATCATCCTGGAATTACGGACTAAGCATCACAAACGATTTCGAACTGTTGGGTAAAAAAGCGTCGTTTGTGGTGGATTACCATCGGACTGATTTTCAGAACCAGCTCATTGTTGATATTGAACACCCCGGCGAACTGTATTTTTATAACCTGACTGATTCTGGCAATAAAGGACGCTCCTTTGCCAATAGTTTTCAGGCCGAATTGAACGTGCAACCGGCAAAACGCTTTGAAGTAAAAGCCGCCTATCGGTTTTTCGACGTGGAGCAGAGCATGGGCGGGCCATTCGGTGAAGAACGACTATTGCCTAAAATGATGGTTAGCCGGGATCGGATACTGCTCAATGCGGGCTATGCACTACCTTTTGATAAATGGAAATTTGATGCTACCCTGCAATGGAACGGTCCCCGGCGGATTCCCTACCTTCGCGAAGGTTACGTCCATTCCAGTTATCAGAATATGCCAACCGAAGAGGCTCCTGGTTTTTATAACCTGAACGCACAGATCAGCCGGGCGTTCAGGAGTGGGTGGGAGATCTATCTGGGTGGAGAAAACCTGACGGGTTTCCGTCAACTGAACCCGATTGTTGCGGCCAACGATCCATTTGGAGCACGTTTTGATGCTGGATCGCAGGTGTGGGGACCTATCACAGGTCGTATGGTGTATGTGGGCTTTCGGTTTAAACCTCTAATCTGAACCTGGATTTAGCTGATTTAAGGATTAAACCTGATTTTGTTTTAATGATTCGCTTCAAAGAAGCGCAGAGCAAAATCCTGTAAATCCTTAAATCAGTGTAATCCCGCCGGGCCGCCGGAGCGGTTCTGACTATTATGACACTATCCATCCGAAATATGGTGTGCGACCGCTGCAAGCGGGTTGTGCGTGAAGAACTCGAAAAGCTGGGCCTGACCGTTGGCCGGGTTGAGCTGGGCGAAGTGGATGTAACGAACGTATCGTCGCCCGCAGAGCTTGCGGTTATTCGGCAGACGCTACAGGCAAATGGATTCGATTTGGTGGATGATAAGAAACAGGCTCTGGTTGAACACATCAAGATTTTGTTGATCAACGAAATTCAACACCTAAAAGGGGAGCGACAAGCGTCTGAAAACTATTCGACCTTTCTTGAACGTAAGTTAGGCTATGAGTACTCATATTTGAGTAATTTGTTCTCGGTGAACGAAGGCCATACGCTTGAGAAGTACACTATTGCCTTAAAAATTGAGAAGGTAAAAGAATGGTTGCGGTATGATGAACTGACGTTGAGTGAAATAGCCTGGCGTTTGAATTACAGTAGTGTTCAACACCTCTCTACTCAATTTAGACAAGTTGTGGGGCTAACGCCGGGGCAATTTCGGAAAGCAACTCAGGTAGATCGGCGAAATCTAGATGCCCTCTTTATCAAGAAATCCGGCCATCCTGACGAGACAGAGTAAGGGCTAAGTAGAAATTGAAGCTGGCGGCTAATCTAAAGCGATTTGTGCTGGTGAACCTTTTAAATCGTAGGGACTGATTATGGGACGTTTACGGGATTTAATCAAAACCTTTTTGGGGTCGATACTGAAACGGTTTGGTATTATTCAGTTAACGAAAGAGCAAACAGAGGAGTATCTAAAACCGTACGTATTAAAAGTAAGTCCAGCTACCCGGATTGTGTTGCCCAGCGTACAAAATGAAACTAACTCAGCAGCACTTGTATTTACGCCAACCGAGGCTATTACGCACCCAGGCTACGTTTGGAATGTAACTCCTAGTTCACAGAAAACCACTCAGTTGCCATACGGTGGAATTCTGACAGATACCCGGGTTCTTTGTACGGATTTCGAGCGGTACCATCTCCTGAAAAATTTTTTGACCCGAAGGAAACGAATTCAAACGGTACAGGATATACTAATTGCTCCATGGTCTCACCTTCTGGATGGTATTTCGTTTGGAGGGTATTATGATTTTGTGATTCTGGTTGCCGCAAAATTGTGCCGAATTCGAGAGGCACTTTCCGAGGCTGTATTCGCTCAGGCTGTCCTTGCCTATCCACTGTTTAAGACGGCCTATGAACAGGAGTATTTAGCCTTACTTGGGTTTGAAAAGGAGCGTATTCTGGACAGTACTGTGTATGAGGTTCATTTTAAACAGTGTATTCTGGCCAATAGCGGTCATTGGTTCTACCCCAATCCGGCCGATATTTTTGCCTTGAAAAAGCAGGTAGAAAGTAAACTTAACCTGCAACGAACTGAGTCAAATCGGATCTACATTAGTCGGTCGGGCCGTCGAAAGGTAGCCAACGAGAACGCACTGATTACCCTGTTGAAAAAATTTAACTTCACCATTGTTGAAGACAAGCCCAGGTCGGTTGCTGAGCAGGCAGCTATCTATAAAAATGCGTCTTTTATTTTAGGGCCACATGGAGCTTCCTTCACAAATATAATCTGGTGCGAACCCGGTACGCATCTATTCGAGCTGTTTGCTGCGGATATGGTTGTCGATCATTTTCGGTATTTGTCGCAATTGATGGATATGCATTATTCGGCTTATTATCATGGTATTAAGATGGGAAATAGCCGGGTTTCTCTGGAAGAAGATGTTTTTGTATCAATCGCTGATCTTGACCTGAGCCTACGTACGCTGTTTAACCAGGGCTAAGTAACGGTCGATAGCTTTTGTAAAGCTCGGCCCTAATTATGTAAAAACCCTATCGGGTGTGGGTAGTTAATTTGTCAGACCAACGGTGGTCGATAAAACAACAACGATTATGGAAACGATGAAACATACGCATACACACGTAGATACGTGTTTTGAGTGTGCTGAAGCCTGCGAGCGCTGCGCCACCGCCTGCCTGGAAATGGGCGACAAAGACGGAAAAGGTCATGACATGAGTGCCTGCATTAAACTCTGCCGCGACTGCGCCGACATATGTACCCTCTGTGGCCGACTTGATGCCCGTGGTTCGGAGTTCTCGCGTGATTTTATGGTCCTGTGTGCTGAAGTCTGTGAAGCTTGTGCCGAGGAATGCGAAAAGCACGCTGACCATTTTGCCCATTGTAAAGCCTGTGCTGAGGCTTGCCGCAAATGCGCTGAAGAGTGTCGGTCAATGTCGGCAAACGCATAAAAAGTTGACGGACTAACTATTGATTCTGTGGATGCTGTAGATTCAAGTGATTCTGTATGTTCTGATTACCAGTATGATCGTGTCCAGAGGATCTACAGCATCCAATTCCTAAAACCTGCTAACCTAAACAATGTATTCTTTACTGACTAGTCTTCTGTTCATAGTTACGCTGCTACTAAGTTCCCCATCTGGTTCGGGAAAATTAGTAGGTACAGGTATACATCCTTCAGTAGCGACTGATCCTACCGGAAAGGTTCATATTGTGTATGGTAAAGGCGGGACTGTTTTCTATACAAGTACGCAGGATGGTGAGCAGTTTGCGGAACCCGTACGGGTTGATAGTTTGCCGGGGCTGCATCTGGGGGCGTCACGAGGGCCACAAATTGCAGCGACCAGGCAATCGGTGGTTATTACCGCTATTGATAAAGCGGGAACTATCTGGTCCTATACGCTCAGCCGGGCTACGGGTCGCTGGCAATCCCGTGTACAGGTAACGGATACCGTAGAGGTAGCGAAAGAAGGTTTCGTGGCCCTGACGGCCGGGCCGGATAACGTGTATAACGCTGTCTGGCTCGATCTGCGGGGAAATAAGCGCAATAAGATTGTTGGTGCCCGTTCAACGGATGGAGGTAAAACATGGTCACCCAATCAGGTGCTTTATCAATCGCCGGATGGTACGGTTTGCGAATGTTGCCAGCTTTCGGAAGTGAGTCAGGGCCAGCATGTGGCTATCATGTTTCGGAATTTTATAGCTGGAGCGCGTGATATGTATATCCTGAAATCCGAAAATGGCGGTCAGACGTTTGGAAAAGCAGAAAAAGTAGGTGAAGGAACCTGGCTGCTAAAAGCCTGTCCAATGGATGGGGGAGGGCTGTTTATGCGTCCCGATGGAAAGCTATCGACCGTTTTTCGACGAAATGATAAACTTTTTGTAGCCCGGCCTGGCCAGCCTGAAACGGAACTTGCTACCGGTAAGAATGCAAAAATTGTAACAACTCCTAAAGGTGATTATATCGTCTTTCAACAGGCTGGACAGATTTTGGCCACTTCGCCCAGTCAGACACAACCAACAGTTATTGGTTCGGGTGGGTATCCGAAATTAGCCTTGCTACCGAATAACAAGGTACTCTGTTTGTGGGAAGAGGAAACTACCGTTCGGGCAGGATTTATTCCCTGAACGACCCCAGAATATGATCGACAACGTGATGAATAAGTTTCTTTTGATGCTTCTGCTGGGAATGGGTCCTATAGCTGTTGCACAACACCAGCACCATGAGGGTATGCAAATGCCTGCGAATACCAAGCCGACTGCCGATACAACGAAGCCAATGGATCATTCGATGCATGCTGGTATGAATATGGGCCAAAAAGGTGATATGAACCTAGTGAACTACGGTTTAACAATGGATACAACCATGGGCATGACGCATTCACTATCGCGAAATCTATCTATGAATCGTAACGGGTCGGGTACGTCCTGGCACCCGGATAATACGCCTATGTACGCTTACATGAGCAAGCCATCGGGTAGTAAATGGAGCTACATGCTGCACTATACAATCTACCTGCGCTACACTAGCCAAAATGCTAATCATCCTCAGAAGCGGGGCCATGGACAGCAGCTTGGCGCTCCGAACTGGTTTATGGGCATGGCGCAGCGTAAAGTAGGGCAACGGGGATTAGTTCAGGTGCGGGCTATGCTTTCGCTCGATCCGTTGACCGTGGGTAATGGTGGGTATCCATTACTTTTCCAGACCGGCGAGACCTACAAAGGGCAGCCGTTGATTGATAAGCAACACCCACACGACCTCGTTTCCGAATTATCGGTCAGTTATAGTCACGCGTTCAGTAAAGACATTGATCTTTATGGTTACGTGGGTTACCCCGGCGAGCCAGCATTGGGTCCGCCCGCGTTTATGCATCGGATTTCATCGTTCAATAATCCCGATGCCCCGCTAAGCCATCACTGGCAGGATGCGTCTCACATTTTGTTTGGCGTAGGTACTGTTGGCTTTCGGTACAAGTGGGTAAAACTGGAGGGATCTACATTCAAAGGCCGTGAGCCCGACGAAAACCGATACAACTTCGACACACCTAAATTTGACAGTTATTCGTATCGGCTGTCTGTAAATCCATCGCCATCGCTGGCGTTGCAGTTCTCGCAGGGATTTTTACACACACCCGAAGAAGCCCACCCTGACGAAAATATCACGCGCACAACGGCATCCATTTTGCATAGTAAAGGATTCGGGGCTGGTCGTTATGTAACATCGGCGTTGGTTTGGGGGCGAAATAGTCATGATGGACAAGGAGAAAATTCATTTCTGGCCGAAAGTAGTTTTCAAGTAGATAAGCTGGCTTTTTATGGCCGATACGAAAATGTAACAAAATCGGCCGAAGAGTTGGGCCTTTACCAGCCAGCCTCTTCTACTGAAATTGGCCGGATTGCTAAGGATCAACCGTTTATTATTAATAATTTGACACTTGGGATAAACTACCGTGTTGCGCAGACACGCAGCACCGACCTAGTCCTAGGTGCACAAATCACCGGAAGTATGCCTGATAATTCATTAGAAACGTTTTACGGCAAAACACCCGTGTCGGGTGAAATTTACCTTCGCCTATCGCCCAGCCTGATGACTATGCGAAGTATGAAGCATTGACAGGCCTAGCACTTCCATGCCGGGCACCTCCATGCGGGGCACCATTTAAAGTAAATTTTCGTTATCAATTCACTATAAACCACGTACAACCATGTTGCGTAACCTGTTTCTAACCGCCCTAACCTCACTGATCATTCTGGGCAACTCGTTCGCCGGTGCACCCACCCGTGACGACAAAGACAAGGAAGTAAAAATTAAGACTTCGGCTATTTGCGGCATGTGCAAAGCTCGTATTGAACGGAACCTGGCCTTTGAGAAGGGTGTCAAAGAAGCCGACCTGGATGTGAAATCGAAAGTCGTTACGATCAAATACAACCCTGCTAAAACGGACGTAGCAAAGCTGAAAGCAAACATCAGCAAAACTGGCTATGACGCAGAAGAAGTTGTTGCCGATCCTGTTGGATACAACAAATTACCGAGCTGCTGCAAAAAAGGCAGTGATATGGATCATCAATAACCTGATTGTTGAAACAAAAGCGGGCCGAAATTCTCTAATTTCGGCCCGCTTTTGTTTTGTCGATTCGGCTACTTTTTGGTTGAATAATTTATCCGTATGACCCGTTTACCATCACTTGATAGATTGTCAATCGAAATATCATTGATGTGATTTCCTTCCTGATAGACAAGTTCTTTTGCACGCTTGCTATCTGTTATTTTCTTCCCGTTCAGGAAGTAGATAACGGTGCCCTCTGGGTTATCGAAGAGGTTTAAGACAACTTCCTTCGTATACTCCGATTTTCCCTGCTTAGATACATAGTCAATAATCTCGGAACTAGCCGGTTTAATCTGCTGGTAGGTAGGGAACGGCTCGCCGTCGTTTTTCGATTGTCCGTACAGGCCATAACTGATGGCAAGTAAGGTGAGCGTTGTCAGGATAAATCGCATAGAAGTTGGTGGTTTTTGGTACTAGACTCAAAAATGATCGCTTGGGGTGGAAAGATGTTTATGGAAATTGAATGGAGGAAGTAAAGAGTTCCCAATCTTTGCAGCTTACTACAAACAATAGAACGCAGATTTTTATGATTTTTAAGAATAGAATGATTTTTATGGTTAATCTGTGTAAATCATATTAATCATAAAAATCTGCGTTCTATTAACAACCACAATGCGCTTCTGTATACTCGCTCCTTTACTCTGCTTTTTGACTGGGCTTTTATCTTCAGGTTCTTACGCACAGAGCAACCACAAGAGCTACGAAAAATATCCTTATTTAGTATACTTGCCGAAAGAGTATATTGACAAAAAGGAAAGCTATCCGTTAGTTATTTACCTGCACGGAGGTTCACAGAGAGGAAAAGATCTGACTAAGCTTAAGACCTATGGCCTGCCGCATTTGGTGGATAAAGGCCGTGATTTTCCATTCATTATTGCTTCACCCCAATGCCCGGACGGGAAATTCTGGTCTACGGATAATTGGCTTGACTCCCTGTACAGTGACGTAAAGGCGAAGTATCGGATCGATTCCAAACGGATTTACCTGACCGGGATCAGTATGGGCGGATACGGTGTCTGGCAAACCGCCGTTGCCTATCCTGACAAATTTGCGGCCATTGTGCCCCTTTGTGGTGGTTGTGATGACTCAACGCAAATCTGTCGGATCAAACACATTCCGGTCTGGACATTTCATGGGGTGGCCGATGATGTAATCTCTATTTCTGAAACAGAGCGCTTGGTCAGACGGTTAGAAGAATGTAACGGACAGGTAAAATTTACACGTCTGGAAAAAGAAGGTCATGCTATTCAATACCTGTTTGAGGATCAGACTATTTACGATTGGCTTCTAAAACAACACAAATGAGTACGTACTAGTATTGTTTGATAACTAGCGATCCTCTCCAGCAATGAACTACGAAAATTCCCTCGATTTCGCCCGGCAACTCGACCAAAACGATTCCCTCCGGCACTTCCGCGACCGATTTCATCTTCCTCAACGTGATGGCATACCGTTGACGTATCTCTGCGGAAACTCACTCGGATTGCAACCGAAAACGACTCGTGAAGCATTGGAGCAAGAGTTAACAACCTGGCAGAATCTGGGTGTGGAGGGTTGGTTTGATAAAACAGAAGGCGCTGAGCAGCCCTGGCTTGGCTACCATACGACCTGTAAAGACGCGTTGTCGCAGATTGTAGGTGCTGAGTCATCGGAAGTTTGTCCAATGAATGCGCTGACAGTAAATCTGCACTTGCTGCTGGCTTCGTTTTATTCGCCCGGCGTGGATTCGCCCGGCGTGGACTCGCCTACCCAGAAAAAGTACAAGATATTAACCATCAAAGGGGATTTTCCATCCGATCAATACGCGCTGGAAACGCACGTAAGGCATCATGGCCTTAAGCCAGCGGAGACGATTATTGAAGTAGCGCCCCGTGCCGACGACGGCTTAATTCATACGACCGACATTCAGCACGCTATCGCCGAACACGCCGATTCACTGGCTTTGATTTGGATGAGTGGGGTAAACTATTACACGGGTCAAGTGTATAACATGGCAGTTATTGCCGAAACGGCTCAACGCCACTGCATTCCCATTGGCTTCGATCTTGCCCATGCCATTGGAAATGTACCCTTGCGTCTGCACGACTGGGGTGTTGATTTTGCTACCTGGTGTTCGTATAAATACCTGAATGGAGGCCCCGGTGCCATATCGGGCGTGTTTGTTCACGAAAAACATCATCAGCAAAATTTGCCAAGGCTGGCGGGTTGGTGGGGCTATCGGGAAGATCGGCGGTTCGAGATGACGCCCGGATTTTTGCCTGCCCCCGGTGCCGATGGGTGGCAGGTAAGTACACCCAATATCCTGGCATTGGCGTTGCACCGAGCGGCCATTTCAATTACAGCCGAAGCGGGGATCGTGGCGCTACGACAAAAAAGTGAACAGTTGACGGGTTTCCTGGAATACGTTCTGACGCCTTTTGATGCGATTCAAATCCTAACCCCCGACGACCCGAACCAACGCGGTTGCCAACTCTCCTTGCTTGTCCGCAAAAATGGTAAAGCGCTATTCAACTACCTAACCGAACAGGGAATTATTGGCGATTGGCGTGAACCTGACTGCATCCGTCTAGCCCCCACACCTTTATACAATACGTTTGAGGAGGTCTGGCGAGTTGGTGAAGCGTTACGTAAATTCTTGTAGTGCCGACCGTCCCTGTCGGCACTACTTTACAAAACCAATTGTACGCTTCAGCCCCTCAAGCTTGGTACGCTTCACCGCCGACCGGCGAAATACCTCCCGGAAAACGTCTTCTGTTATTTCCTCCCAATCACGGTTTGTAAACGCAGTTAAATCGGGATGGGGGTCAAAGGCGGGTGTCTGATGCGGCCTGGCAAACCGATTCCAGGGACAAACATCCTGACAGATATCACAACCAAAGATCCAGTTATCGAACTTTCCCCGAACCTCTTCTGGAATGGCCTCTTTTAATTCAATGGTAAAGTACGAAATACATTTACTGCCATCCACTACGTAAGGCCCAACGATGGCATCGGTGGGGCAGGCATCGATACAACGGGTGCAGGTGCCGCAGTAATCGGTGATGGGACCATCGGGCTCCAGGTCAAGATCGAGGATTAGCTCGCCGATAAAGAAGAACGAACCAATTTCTCGATTGATTAGATTGGTATGCTTGCCAACCCAGCCTAGCCCTCCCCGTTTGGCCCAGGCTTTATCCATAACCGGGGCCGAATCCACAAACGCCCGTCCGCCAACCTCACCGATTTCGTCGTGGATATAGGCCAGCAAGTCTTTGAGCTTGTCTTTGATGACAAAGTGGTAATCGGTCCCATAGGCGTATTTCGATAGCTTTAAGTCATCGTCGCCTTCGGGTAGTTTTTGTTCGGGGTAGTAATTGAGCAACACCGTAATGACCGACTTCGCATCGTCGACTAGTAACCGAGGGTCGAGCCGCTTATCGAAGTGGTTAGCCATGTAGTTCATCTGGCCATGCATCCCGTTTTTGAGCCAGGTTTCCAGTTTTGGCGCTTCATCTTCCAGAAAGTCTGCTTTGGCTACACCACAAAAATCGAAACCCAATTCAGTGGCTTTGGCTTTGATGAGTTGCGTATAGCGATGGGCGGGAGCGTGCATGCGAAATTGCTAATGAACAATGTAGAATGGAAATGAATAATAAAGACTGTCAGTTGGTCAACCAGAGAACGATTTTAGCAATTTATTAAATCCTGAAAATCATTTCAATCCTATAAATCCTGGTTCAGACACCCGCCAAATCTTGTAAATCAATGTTCTGTCATTGTGCCAACTTGTCAGGAAATGCGGTTTTGGCCGGGCTTTTGCCCATCTTTGCCTATGAATTTCTGGAAACGAAATAGAAGCTCATCAATGGAAAATAAAGACATTTTGGACGAACAAGCGTCTATGGATACCCAACAGCCTGACAACCTGACAACCGATACGGACAGCTCTGATGAAGCTGTGACCGCCACCGTTGGCGAGTCGGACGAAACTACGGAACCCGCTTCGGCAGAAAGCTTTGTGGCAGAAACCAACAAAATCGGCAATGAACTGGCCGAACTTAAAGATAAATACCTCCGTTTATACGCTGATTTTGAGAATTTCCGTCGGCGCACAGCTAAGGAAAAACTTGATCTCATCAGTAATGCCAATGAGGGCGTACTAAAGGCGCTGATTCCCGTTGTCGACGATTTCGAACGGGCTATGCAGTCTATCGAAAGCACCAATGATGTAGCGGCTCTGAAAGAAGGCGTTTCGTTGATTTACACAAAGTTATTTAAAACGCTGGAAGGCAAAGGCCTGAAACCAATGACCTCTAAAGGAGAGCCATTTAATGCCGATTTGCACGAATCGGTTACGCAGTTCCCCGCCCCCAGCGACGACCTGAAAGGGAAAGTCATTGACGAAATTGAAAAAGGATATTACCTGAATGACAAGGTCATTCGGTTTGCAAAAGTGATTGTAGGAAGCTAAAACAGTGAAGAATGAAGAGTGTAGAGTGAAGAATACAATTGATAATAATATTCTTCACTCTACACTCTTCATTCTTCACTATATTAATACATGGCAACGAAGCGCGATTATTACGAAATTCTGGGCGTTGATAAGAACGTCTCGGCCGATGATCTCAAGAAAGCCTATCGTAAGATGGCTATCAAATACCATCCAGACAAAAACCCTGATGACCCCACCGCCGAAGAAAAATTCAAGGAAGCGGCTGAGGCTTATGACGTCCTGAACGACCCCAACAAAAAAGCCCGCTATGACCAATATGGCCATGCGGGGATGGGTGGTGCAGCCGGCGGTTACGGGGCCGGTGGTCCGACGATGGACGACATTTTTAGCCAGTTTGGTGATGTCTTCGGTGATGATTCCCCATTCGGGAGTTTCTTCCGGGGTGCCCAGGGCGGGGGTGGAGGTCGGCAACGCGTACGGCGGGGTTCTGATCTACGCATTAAGCTGAAGCTTAATTTACAGGAAGTTGCCAACGGCGTTGAGAAGAAAATCAAGGTAAAACGGCATGTAACCTGTAATACCTGCGGAGGAAACGGTTCTAAAAACGGCACTGCGGTACAAACCTGTTCAACCTGTCAGGGTACTGGTCAGACCCGCAAAGTGGTAAATACGATGTTAGGTCAGATGGTATCGACCAGCACCTGCCCGACCTGTAATGGCGAAGGCAAAATCGTAACCGACCGCTGCGATGCCTGTTTTGGTGAAGGCCGTGTTTTGCAGGAAGACGTTATCCCAATCAAAATTCCGGCGGGTGTTGCAGAAGGTATTCAATTATCGGTAGGGAGTAAAGGCAACGTGCCGCCACGCGGTGGTGTTGCGGGCGACCTGCTTATTGTGATTGAAGAGGAAGAAGATGCTGACCTGAAACGTGATGGCAACAACGTTGTGTTCGATTTGTACGTCAGCTTCATTGATGCCGCCATCGGTACAAGTGTTGAAGTGCCAACCATCGACGGCAAGGCTCGCATCACTCTCGATCCTGGAACACAAAGCGGTAAAATGCTACGGTTGAAAGGAAAGGGTATTAAAGAGTTGAACGGCTACGGCCGGGGCGATGAAATCGTTCATGTCAACGTTTGGACGCCCAAAACACTATCGGCGGAAGAGCGTGCCATGTTGGAGAAACTACGCAACTCACCAAACTTCCAGCCCAAGCCGAACAAAAACGAAAAAGGATTCTTTGATAAAATGAAGGACTTTTTTCATGGCTGAGACCTGATATAAACTGCTTTATTTAGCAATAAAAAAGCCCCATAATGGGGCTTTTTTATTGCTAAATAAAGCAGTTATTACTTCAACGTCGGTAAATGCTAGAGGTGATTTAGGGTCGTAAAATCCGCAGGGTTTTCTTACGTACTCCATCACTAACCTGCAATAAGTACACAGCCGGGACCGATCCCAAGCGGACCCGCACCCGCTGTACTGCATTCTCAACCGCCACCGATTGAACACTCAATTCATGCCCCGACGCATCGTTTAACCGTAACACCAGTTGCTGACCAATGCCGTCCCGCAGCTCGATCTCTGCATACTCATTGACAGGTGGGTTCCCCAATACACGCACCTGCCAGTTCTGGATAGGTTCAGCAGCTGCCAGACGAGGACTGATAGCACTACTACAGAAGGCCAGGCCACCATCGGTAGCAGCATAGATAATGTTATTAGCAACAGAGCTGCCATACACCCCATGTCCATTCAAGTAGTGGTTGGTAAAGCTGCCCCCACCATTGGTGGAAATGCTCAATCCCGTAGCGGTAGAAGCATAGACCGTGTTGCCCACAACATATACTCCCGCCACAGTATTACTACCCAGGCCATTATCGGTCGTTTTGTGGCTGTAGCTAACGCCGTTGTTGGTCGAGATACTGAGCCCTCCATAGGTACCCGCATAGATGGTAGTGCCCACGGCGAAGACACTCGTTGCATAATTATTGCTTATGCCAACCCTAGTGTTGGTAAAGCTGTCTCCTCCATTAGTCGAGACACTGACGCCACCAGCGGTAGCGGCATAAATGGTGTTACCAATGGCATAGACATCATAGACCACATCATGACCCAGGCCATTAGCAGTCGTTCGGTTGATAAAGCTCGCTCCCCCATTGTGCGAGATACCTAATCCACCGCCCTGAGTCGCTGCATAAACGGTATTACCAATGGCATAAACACTCGTTACAAACGTGCTGCCCAGATCCGTAGTCGTGGTGGTAAAGTGCGTTCCTCCATCGGTCGAAATACTCAGCCCATACGGGGTAGCTGCATAAATCTTAGTTCCTACCACACAGACACGAAATACATCGTTATCTGCTAAGCCATTGGCCTTGGTATAGTTAGTGAATGAGCTTCCTCCATTGGTCGAGATGCTCAGACCAGAATGAGTAGGTACGTAGATCGTGTTGCCGACAATATAGACACTTCGTACAAGCAAACTATTACTTTTTAGGGAATCGGCAATAAAGGAATAAGTGTCACAACTAGGGCCGTTGGCTACTGCGCCCGTTACATTTACTACCGCTGTAGCCGTGGCAGTACATCCCCCCGAATTGGTACCCGTTACCGAGTAAGGCCCAGACTCACTAACCACGATACTGGCACCAGTCGCCCCATTGTTCCACACATAGCTTGTTGCTCCTGAGGCCGTCAGCGTTGCACTGCCACCCGATGCTTTGATGATCAATGATGTAGGGGTGCCCTTGATGACTACTTTGGGCAACGCACTCACCGACACTGTAGCGTTTTTCACGGCCCGACAGCCCGACTCATTAGTCGCTGTCACCGAATAAACGGTACTTACACTGGGACTTACGTCAATACTGGTCCCACTCTGGCCAGTCGACCAGAGGTAAGAAACGCCACCCGAAGCCGTCAGGGTAGTGATCTGGCCAGCGCATATCTTTAAATTACCTGTTAGTAGGGCCGTGGGTAATGCATTAGCCGTCAGGCTAAGCGTGGCGGTGCTGACGGGAGCACCGCCCGCACTGGCTACTTTAACCGTGAAAGTCTTTATACCTGCCGATAGGAGAGTGGTTGACACGGTAGGCGTATTGGTAGCACTGAGTTTGGTTCCTGAGGCAACCACCCAGGTATAGCTATAGGGAGGTACTCCGCCACTGACGACTACCGATAACTCACTCGACAAGACACCTGAGCCGAAGCAGCCCACGTTGACACTGGCAGTAGCGTCCAGTACTAGAGGAGGGACGGTGCTCACAACCACACTGGTTGTACTGGTACAACCTCCCGAGCCAGTACCCGTTACTGAGTAAGTGCCCGCATCACTAATCACAATGGCAGGTGTAGTTTCTCCCGTGCTCCAGCCATAGCTGGAGGCTCCCGAAGCCGTCAGGGTGGTACTACTACCCATTGCAATGATCAGGGCAGGGCTAGCCTTAATGACCAATTTGGGTAGATTATACACTGACACGGTGGCTTTAGCTACTGATTGACAGCCTAATTCATTGGTCACCGTCGCCGAATAAGCTGTACTAACCGAAGGGCTCACTACAATGCTGGCCCCACTCTGGCCATCTGACCATTGGTAATCCACTCCCCCTGATGCGGTTAGGGTGGTCGATTCGCCCAGGCAAAGCTTCAGATCGCCGGTGATGGTGGGTTTGGGCAGGGCATTGGCCGTCAGACTGATTGTGGCCGTACTGACCGGAGCTCCGTCGGCGCTGGCTACCCGAATGGTGATGGTCTTAACGCCTGCCGTTAGGGTGGCCGAGATTGTCTCGGTGTTTTTGGTGCTGAGCGTAACCCCTGACGGGGCTACCCAGGTGTAGCTGTAAGGCGGTACTCCGCCACTTACCGCTACGGCTAAATCGGTGGTTAGTCTACCAGATGTGCTCACACAGCCCACATTGACACTGGCCGAAGGGGAAAGTACCAGGGGGGGGACGGTGGCAATTTCCACTAACGTAGTAGCTGAGCAACCGGTTGAAACGCTACCGGTGACCGAGTAGGGACCTGAGTCCGTAACCACAATGGCAGGTGTAGTTTCTCCCGTGCTCCAGCCATAGCTGGAGGCTCCCGAAGCTGTTAGGGTGGCACTACTGCCCGCTGCAATGATCAGAGCTGGTTTGGTTGTAATGACAACCTTTGGCCGGGCATTTACTGATACGGTGGCTTTGGCTACCGCCTGGCAGCCCGATTCATTGGTCACCGTAACCGAATAAGTGGTACTAACCAAAGGGCTCACTACAATGCTGGCCCCACTCTGGCCATCTGACCATTGGTAGTTGCTCCCCCCCGAAGCCGTGAGCTGAGTTGACTGGCCAGCGCAGATTTTCAGCGTTCCGGTGATTTTAGGAGTGGGTAGGGCATTGGCTGTCACGCTTAGGGTAGTGGTAGTGACGGGTGTTCCCCCCGCACTGGCCACTCGGACGGTAAATGTTTTGGTTCCCGCTGTAGTGAGAGTGGTGGATACGGTGGGCGTATTGGTGGCACTCAGTTTGGTGCCCGAGGGCGTACTCCAGGTATAGCTGTAGGGAGGAGTTCCGCCTGATACAGCTACCGATAAGTCAGCCGTGCCTCCCACACAGAGTGCCCCCGCCGTGGTGGAGGTGGTGAGAAGGAGCGGTGGAACCGCGACGACCTCCACACTGGCGGTGGCTGGACACCCTCCCGAACTGGTGCCAGTAACGGAATACGATCCGGCTTGGGAGACCACAATGGAGGCTGTCTTAGCCCCATTGCTCCAGACATACGTAGCAGCTCCTGCTGCTTTCAGGGTAGTGGTAGCCCCCTGAACAATAGTGAGCGAAGGGGTAGCCGTAATGGTCAGGTTTGGCGTAGAGGGGCAGGTGGAAGTTGAGAACAGACCGAGTTGATTGCCGTTATCCCCGTAGAAATAGTACGTGTTTCCCACGGATGTACCGTATACATTATCATTCCAGAGATTACTGATTGGCTGACTCCGAGTTCCTGGATTTAAGTTTTGTACCATCTGAGTGCCATTGGCGGTGCCGTCAGTTTTCCAGAGTTCCAGGCCATTGGTGCCATCATTGGCGAAAAAATAAGTAGTGCCGTTTACCGTTCGAATCTCAAGAGGCCCGCTGGTATTGTTTGGATTGCCAGTACCATTGTAAGCACCAAGACCAGAGCCATTAGGGCCGGGGTTGATGTCTTTGAGTAAATAGGTTCCACCAGGTGTTCCATCACTACGCCAGAGTTCGCCCCCTTCGGCATTGGTATAGATAGGAAAGTAAGCAATGTTGGTAAAGCTATGATCAGAGGTACTCCAACGATCAGAAAACATGGAGCCAAAAGGTCCTTCATTGCTACCTGGGGCAAAATTCGTCAGTTGAATAGTGCCACTAGACGTTCCATCGGTACGCCAAAGGTTGTACGCTACATTTCCACTAACAACTTCCGATTGTCCGATGAAGTATAAATAGTTGCTGGATTTGAGGAATTTACTTGAGTTAAGAAAGGTATCTCCAATAGGGGGTGTTTTTCCGCAGTATTGTACGTTGGAAGGATATTTCAATACACTAGCTACCCCGTTCTCAACGACCATCAAAACCGTTGGGAATTGAGTGACAACCTGAGGGCTGTATGGAAAACAGGGGTAACCATAGGTATCGGTAACAGGATAGTATGCCTGATAAACCAGCCGATTCCCTACAGCATTCATGCTATACGGAAGAAAGCCACTATTAGCGACAAGCGTTGTGCCAGCTGCCGTTCCATTTGTACGATACAAAGTTGGTCTATACCCAAAGCCGGGATCACCCGTATAAATGGATGGTCCCTGAAAGTAGAAGTAGCCACCCACCACAGCTGATTGGGGTGAGTCGTAAATTATTCCATCAGCAGAGCCTGGTGCTAAATCTTTAACTAAATAAGTTCCTGCATCAGTCCCATCACTACGCCATACTTCGGTGCCTTCAGCATTTGTTTTAAAGCTAAATACCAATAGGCCATTTAAATTCACCATTGGGGAGTGAGGACTTCCCGACAATGATTTTACTAGAACTGTGCCAGTCGTTGTTCCATCGGTTTTCCAGAGTTCTGAACCATTTGCCCAGAAATAAATAATGTTTCCTACCCGGCATCTTGAGTTCGTCTCATTTGCGAATTTAGCACTCGACGTTAATGGAGTAGTACCGCTATCTGTGCCATCAGTACGCCAAAGTTGCTCCCTTGAATTGAAAATAACGAGGTTATTGAGCGGCTCGAAAGGACCTACCCGGCAGCATCGTTCAAGGTCTTTAACTAACGAAATCTGAGCGTTTGCGATAGTGAATTGTAAAAAGATAACTAAGTGTAGATAGAGTTTTTTCATAGGTAATTTTCGTGGATTGATAAGAATGAGCTTGCTTTTTGCCAACCAAACTAGTTGTATGACAGTTAATTGTAATGTGTTCGCTTTTGTGTAATTGGCTTACATGTTTTAAGTAAAAACTGCACAAAGTTAAACTAAGAGTTATATGAAAAAAGGGTGTTTTTCTCGTATTTTAATAGTTTGTTTCAAGAGTTGATTGGATACCGATATTAATGTTTTTTTGATGCTTCAGTAGTGGTATTAGTGGTATAGCTAGTTGCTGTGAACAATCGCAATAGGGAAGCCTAATCACGTTTATTCACCTAAAACGATCGTATTTGGCCGCTGGGCGACCAAAATAGCGTCCGGGAGTTGAGGTGGACTTTATTATATTTTACGTAGTTTAGTACGCGAAGAATTGACAAACAATTGAAACCCAATACCGGAACTTTTCAGGAATAGCGCAGGAATAAATACATTTATTATCTTACCTGCTTGCTTAACAGATTATACAGAGTCTTCCCAATAAAGTGACTATTAGTAGAATTCAATAGCTGACCATGATAAGCCTCTAGAATGTATTCTTCAAACCCTGCAATGGTATAGGGCTGCCAGTTGAAATCAGGGCGAATACTATGCTGAAAATGGGAGGAATCATTCGCTTTGAACAGCATGATAGGACACCCAAGGGTTAGGTGTACATGTATAGTACGGGTGTATTGATGTACAGCTACTAAGCATGAATCTCTCCAATTGATCGACTGATTATCAATAACTGGTTGTGACGATTGATTCGTGAACCGGTTTCTATACCGACTGATAACTCTAAACCAGCTAGCCTGCCAGTTGGCAGGTTTAACTGACTTTACAAAAACTTTTTTCTTTAGCCGATAGAGATCTTTTTGTACAGATTCAAAAAATGTCATCTTCCGATATAAGGGTGTGTCCAGCAAGACAAGTTGATGGAGTGACGATTTTTGCATCTGTTCTATACTCAAAGCGACTTGGTAGGCCATCATTCCGCCAAATGAGAATCCAACCAGAATACTTTCGGCTGGATTAGAAATAGCCTGGGCAATTTGTTGGGCAAGATTTGAAAACGGAATTAATTCGCCTTTATAATTAAAGGGCTCATAATGAATGTAGTATAAATTAAAATCCTTATTTAAATTATGCTCAATCCATCTATACATTCGTCGATTACCTGGTAAGGAAGGTATAAAATAAGCTTGCTTACGATTTGAAATAATCTGATTTAAGGGTATGCACTGTACTTGAAACTGGCTCATGTAGCCAGTGATATAATAAGCTAATGACTTTGGGGTAGTATAAGAATAAGGGGCATGAATGGGGAGTTTCCTGTCAATTTGTTTTTCCAGTTCGACTAAACAGCTTTGGGCTAGTAGTGAATCGCCACCCAGGTCATGAAAAAAATCATCGTAATCTGATATGTCCGTCGTTAGGCTAAGTTCCTGTTGCCATACGGATTTGATAAGTTGAACAAAGTCCGGGGAACCTTTTTCAAAGGTAAATACAGGATCAATTATAAAATCGCTTTCTTGATTAGCAGTCAGTTGCATTCGGTCTATCTTGCCCGTCTTTGTAAGCGGTAGCGACTCAACTAAATAGTAACGGTCGGGAAGCATAATTTCTGGCAGACGTTGCGCCAACGATTGCTTCAGAGTGGGTAAATCAAAGCTGGAGTCAACACTTACATAGGCTTTTAACAGAGATCGCTTAGGATTAGTTGTATCATAAAGTACTGCCGCATGTAACACGCTGTTTTCCTGTTTTAATTCATATTCTACTTGAATCAGGCTTACTTTTTGCCCGTTGATCTTGACAACGAAATCTTTTCTACCGCTCCAGTATAGATTCCCCTCCGTATCTAAAAATCCAAGATCTCCGGTTGCATACTGAATCTTTTTGTCAGGTAATAACTCAAACGCCTGCTGAGTAGCTGCTGGCTGATTTTGATAAATTGAAGGAATGTAATGGGCCTGAATAATGATTTCACCCACCTGATTTGCTGGCAGCAATCTCCCGGTTTCATCTTGAATTAAAACCGTGCGTCCCGGTACGGGTTTGCCTACCGAATATAGGGAATCAGATACAGGGGTGTCAATTCGGATTTTATGTTCCGAAATAGTGCGTGTTTCGGTAGTCGCGTAAGCCACTTGCAACACCGTATTTACTGGGAACCGCTCTTGAAAACTAATAATATCCGTTGGTATAACGGGCTCAGCCCCAATAGAGACAAGGCGTAAATTAGCGAGGTCTTTAAAATTGGTATTACTTTTTAATATTAGTCTAAATGTGCTGACTGACAGGCTACTAAACGTAATGCTGTTCTGCTCCCAGAAGGTAGGTAATGACAAAATCCCTTCCTTTTTTAAATCATACACTACAAGTGTGGCCCCACTAAGCAAAGCGGGGAAAATGCAGGCTAGCGACGCACTGAATTCAAGCGAGAATAGCAAGTCGATTCGGTCGTCAGCATTAATATTATTAGCTGTTAGTTGGCGGTAAGTATCGGTTAAAACACTCTGATGGGAGTGAATGATTTGCTTTGGCTGACCTGTAGTTCCTGAGGTCGTAAACAGGCAAAAATTGGTTGTTGGAAGAATGTTGGGATAATTGATTTTACGTAAACGGGATGATTGAAGCGATTTAGGGTTGAGTAGTTGAATGGATAGTCGCTCCGAAATGCTCGATGACGAATCACTTATGAGACAAGAACAATTGAATGAATCCAGATATATAGTTAATGAGTCGACGGATTGCAGGGAAATAGAATGATAATAATTTCCAGACAGTAAAATGCCCAATAAAGCCGCTATATGTTCAATGGGGTCTTCTACCTGAACGGCTATGCACTGCTGGTTGAATGTACGGATAAGTAACCCGTTCGTATATTCAACAGCCCTTCGGAATAATGATTCATAGGTGATTTTGCGGTGCCCGGCACAAATTGCGTTTTTAGCTGAATACTGTTGAGCAATTTCTGTCCACCGAAGCCGAAAATTATCGTTCATATACGCGATAGGTTTTATACGGCGTTAAGCCCACTTTCAACATATTTCGATAACTAACGCTGTTGTGGTAAGCCCAGGCTATAATACTACGAGCCTTTTGGCTATTTGACCAATTGAGTCTGGTCACTAAAGCTGCTGTATGATAGCCTTTGTGTCGAAAAGTAGGTAGAATAGCTCCCCCTGCCAGAACAAAATCGTTCTGAACTCTATACAAAACGGCAATTCCTACTGCCTCTTTATGGTCTGTCACGCGGAACAATGTAATATTTTGGTTGCGCAGCAATTGGCTGAAGTTGTTGGATACCAGAGTGCTATCAGGCTGTTCTGACTCAAATGCAGCTAAATAATCCTTGGTAAAGGCTAACATGGTTGCTTCGCAGACTGGTTCGAGCTGAATACCAGACTGACATGCGTGCTGTCTATAATGAAGCATTGTATCTCGAACTGCCACCAGTCTTTCTTTTAAGCAGTATCCATTTTGTACTAAATACTGATAATGATACTCCTGGCAATGTGCTTCTTCAATAAGTAACTTGTGATGCTCGATTTGTCGATGGGTGTAAAACACATTTGCCTGTTTGACAAGTATCGGCAGGTTAGCAGGATCATGGCAAACGCAATAATTAAAATAACCCACATCTGTAAAGCAAAGAAGAAGATAGCTTGCCGTTGATTCAATGGAGATTTTGCTGGTATTTACTGAAATGTTGGCATAATGCCGGAGCCGCTCAATGTCGTATTGGTAAAATAAATCCATACAAAAAAATGTTACTTACTGAAATTAACTATGCACTGTACGTTGAAAGTCAACTGTTTACTATAGGTATGACTCCACAATTCAAACGTGTGGAGAGGCATGATAATCTTATTATGAGCAGTATGAGAACGAGGTTACTATTGACCGGTCACTGAATGGTTTTCAGGTTGGGAGTAGGCATTTTTTCGTACCAATGTTGTACCTGTTTCAACTCATTGCGAATACTAGTTTCTGAGATTACTACCAGACCTCGATTTTGAATGAGCTGTTGAGCTATGCTACTTCCACCCTTATATGTATGGGCCTTTAAGGCGATTTCTCGCTGACTTCCAAAATAAAGCCGCTTAAATGGATATCGACCATACTGGCCGCCAACTATCCCAAGGCTTTCCGCTCCTGACTTATCAGTAAGTGTCCAATAAGTGTATTTAAGGCGAAATTGAGTAACTTGATTTCTTAAATTTGAATATAAACGCATTAAGCGTGCCATCGTATTTAGTTAGCTTTTTGCCTACTCACTAATAAAGTTTATATGGGTTGACGTATATAATAGCAGTATGTTAGTACTTAGCTGGCACCATCTTTTGTAGTTTAATAGACATTAGAAAATTTCCCAATACTATTTATGATGGTATCCGCAGGCCAGCTCAATGTGTTGGGTTATTCGTTTACAGGAGCTGGTTTGTATAAGTGCCAGGGTTTATATGTTAATTTGCAAGATATAATATACTTGTAGTTTTTTAAATTATAATAACGGTAAAATTTTAATTAAAAAATTAGGGTTATTCTGATTTTTGGTGTTACAAATGGCCTACTGTTTTGTAGTTGACTGATAGTTAATTATTTAAATAGTTTTCTGAATATATTGCGGGTGATGGAATCTAGCTAAGTCTCTAATTAAGCCAGACTTACCACCTTGATACTAGCGTTTTTGGACTTATGTTGCTCACCGGAAAAGAGCCTATGCTAACACTTTCTAATACTATACTAGCCTGTGCTGCTATAACAACGGCCCTGATGGCGGGCCTTTTCTACGCCTATTCCTGCTCGGTAAACCCAGGGCTGAATCGGCTAGCCGACACCGAATACCTAATGGCGATGCAGTCGATCAACAGAGCTATCCAGAATCCCATCTTTTTTGTAAGCTTCATGGGGGCACCGATTCTGCTGATCTGGAGCACCTGGCTTCAGTATGGACAGCCTCTTTCCACTCGTTTCTGGCTGCTGCTAGCTGCCACGATCGTGTACTTGATTGGTGCACTTGCCGTAACGGCTTTGGGGAATATTCCACTGAATGAAGCACTGGATAAGTTTCCGATACAAACGGCTTCAGTAGATGAAATTGCAGCCCAGCGAGTAAAGTTTGAAATTCCCTGGAATAATTGGCATACGCTACGAACGGTAGCATCTATGGTAGCGCTCGTATTCGTACTCATGGCTTGCCTTAGTCCGAGAGAGTAGGCAAGTTAGCCGAGTTTATACTATTTTCGTTTCATTGCTCATTTTTTGAAACGTATGCACCAAACACTTTTACTTTGCCTGGCATTGATGCTGGCTGTCTCGTTACTCGTCATGGTGGGACAGCGCCTGCGTATTCCAGTGCCTATATTTTTGGTATTGAGCGGTTTGGCGGTCAGCTTAGTGCCGGGTATACCCCGTATTGAAGTTGATCCCGAGCTTATCTTCCTGATCTTCTTACCGCCCTTGCTGTATGAAGCCGCCTGGTTTACATCCTGGAAAGAATTCTGGCGATGGCGACGGATTATACTTGTTCTGGCCTTTGGCCTGGTCATTTTCACTGCGTTTGCTGTAGCCTATGTATCAAGCGCGGTGATGCCTGGGTTTACATTGGCGTTGGGATTTCTACTGGGTGGTATCATTTCACCGCCCGATGCGGTTGCGGCTACGTCGGTGTTGAAGGAAGTGAACATCTCCAAAACCGCCGTTAGTATTCTGGAAGGAGAAAGCTTAGTGAATGATGCCGCAAGTTTGATTGTATTCCGGTTTGCCCTGGCCGCTATTTTATCGGGATCGTTTGTCTGGCAGGAAGCCTCCGTCAATTTTTTGATGGTCACGTTCCTGGGTGTATTGATTGGGTTAGCTGTTGCGTGTGTGTTTTACGCGATTCATCGATGGTTGCCTACCTCAACCCGGATTAGTATTCTACTGACATTCCTGGCTCCCTATATTATGTACATGACTGCTGAAGAGTTTCATGTTTCGGGAGTTATGGCTGTTGTGAGCGGAGGGTTGTTTTTGTCAAATCAGAGCCACATAATCCTCAACCACAGTTCCCGGATTCAGGGAACGGGCATGTGGGCTACGGTTGTTTTTGCACTTAATGGATTGGTGTTTATTCTGATCGGGCTTGAACTACCGGTCATCATCAACGGTCTGGATGGCTATTCAAAAACGGAAGCTGTTTTATATGCCTTACTGATCACGGGAGTTGTCATTGTTACCCGTATGGTATTTACAATATCGGCTTCGTATTTCACACGGTTTATAGGAAAATACATTACAGTTGCCCAGCGAAATCCCGGTTTACGCGGCCCAATCGTTCTTGGTTGGGCAGGTATGCGTGGCGTTGTGTCATTGGCATCAGCCTTGTCTGTTCCACTAACAATGGGAAATGGGGAGCCGTTTCCGCATCGGAATCTAATTCTTTTCATCACGTTTGTGGTCATTCTGGTCACGCTGGTATTTCAGGGATTAACCTTACCCCTTGTTATTCGATGGGTCCAGCCCAAGGACCTAACCGATCGGATACCGGAGGATGAACAGGAGTCGAAGATCCGGATAAAACTGTTGAAGGTGGCGCTGAAGCATTTACAGGAAAATTATGCTGAGGAATCCAGTAACAACGAATTAGTGGAGAACCTGAAGAACCGGATGGAAAGCGACCTGCACCAGACAAAACGACATCTGGATTCAGTAGAAAGCGATGGTGAAAACATTGCCCAGTATAACGAGATCATTGCTGATATTATCCGCGTTAAACGAGACATGCTGTACCAATTACGGAGTAAGCAGGAATTTGACGATGAAGTAATTCGAAAAGAAGAAGCCCGAATGGATCTGGAAGAAGAGAAAATTGATCACCCAATTCATTGAGTATTCCGTTCCCGGCCATCTCGGTCGGTACTACATTAAAACGGGCCTGCCCACTGTCGACAGTGGGCAGGCCCGTTTTAATTAAACCACGTTTCAATCAACCAAACGCATTGATATGCTTCTGGAAGATGGCTTCGTACTTGTTAGCCGCTGCTGTTTGTTTGGCTTCTTTACAGGCTTCTACAATCGTTTGCAGAATATACAGGTCCGAATCGGGGCTACCAAAGCGATTTCCATTACCACTCTTGTCGTAAGATAACGCTTGGTCAGCACGATTTGCCATGATATCTGCAATTTCAAGGGCCTTTTTATTGTCGCCAACTTCAAACAGGAACCGCACGTAGTTCGACGAAATCTGGTCGTACGGGATGCTCTTATCGGGTATTACTTTCAGCGAATAATTGAGTACCTCACGAGCTTTGGCTTTATTACCTTCGCGAATAAGCTGATCGGCCAGACGGAAGAACGCAATGCGAGCCGAAATAACCGGCGGCCCTTTGTAGGTCTCGTCGTAGTACGTATTTGGATTGTCGAAATCACGCCAGAATGTTTTCTTCGTCATGTTATTGTACATGATATCGGCGTTCACATAGCCGTCCGTAGCACCCGGAACGGCTACTGGCATCAGCCGGTAGGCATAACCTTCTAACTGCATGTAGTTCTTCAGACTCAGGTAGTTATCACTTGCCAGTGTGCTGGAGAAATAAATCGGCCGTTTCCAGTTGTTCGATGCAATGATGTCGAGCATGATGAGGTCAGGCTTGTAGAGGTCCTTCTTGCCGATGGTCCACTGCAACGTATCTTTCATCAATGGCCGTAATGAGGCCGGAACGAAATTAGCCTGATCGACTGAGGCTTTGTCAATCGGTAGGAACAGCACTGACGAGGGTAAAATGCTCGTCATGTCGCCATTGGTTAGCGGTACCTGAACAGCCGGATTACTGGTCTTAATCAGGCTGATGTACTGCTTGAGGTCGATCCCATTTTTAACACCGGGCACTTCATAGAACGGCACAATGTCGTTTTTGCCCTTGTTGAACTGGTCGAACTCCAGCGAAATCGGCAGCGCTTCGGACTGATACGTTTTGCGTTTCATCTGCTGAATGTACCATTCCGTACCCAGCAAACTCAGGTTACAAACACGAACATCGGTTCGGAAACCTTCAACTTCCTGCACGTACCAGAGTGGGAAGGTATCATTGTCGCCACCCGTGAAGAGTACGGCATTCGGAGCACAGGAGTTGAGCAAATTCTTCGCAAAATCGACCGACTGATAGCGGTGGTCACGGTTGTGGTTGTCCCAGCTTTTCGCGCCCATCATAACGGGTACAAGTAACGATAATCCGACAACCAGGCCATTGCGCGCCATGTCTGATTTAAGCGTATTCCGTAACCCCTCTGCTAACGCCATTACGCCCAAACCCAGCCAGATGGCGAAGAAATAAAAGGAGCCTACGTAAATGTAGTCCCGTTCACGCGGCTCCGATGGGGGCGAGTTCAGGAAGATTTGCAAGGCAATACCCGTGAATAAAAACAGCAATCCTACAATCAGGAAATCGCGCCGACGCCGGAAGTACTGGAAGGCAATCCCAAATAGCCCTAAGGCAAAGGGGAGCATATAAAAATTGTCGCGGGCTTTATTCGTCTTGAGCAAGTCCGGCGCGCCATTATCCGACGACCAGGGCAGGAGGTAACCTGCGCCTTCTTCATCGCTCTCACGCCCGGCGAAGTTCCACATCAGATAGCGCCACCACATGTGGCCTAGCTGGTAGCTGAACATATACTTCAGGTTGTCGCCCATGGTTGGTTTCTGCCCTTCGGCAAGACCGAGCATCTGGCGATAGAGCGCCGGGTGATTTTGCTGACTGCTGTACACACGTGGGAACAGCATCTCATCACCAGGTGCATAAATATATTCAGGCTGGTGGTCGAAGACGACGTATTTATTGCCTTCTTTCTTCCACATGGCAGCTCCTTGTTTCTGGTCGATAGGCCGCGCCGTGAAGACCGGTCCATACAGTAGGGAGCGGCTTCCGTACTGTTCCCGACGCAGATACGACAGGAAGTTCAGTTCATCACTGGGATCGTTTTCGTTGATCGGTGGGTTGAATTCGGCCCGTACCAGTACCTGCATATACGATGCGTAGCCGATCAGTACAAACGCCAGTGCCAGTAAAGACGTATTCAGAATAACGCGCTTCTGCCGAGCCGACCAGATGATACCATAAACAATAGCACCAATGAAGACAACGGTGAAGAAAATAGCACCTGACGTGAACGGCAGCCCCAAGGTATTTACAAACAGACGCTCAACTGCGAAGGCCATACCAGGCAAACCCGGAATAATACCTGCGTTGATAATGCCCAGAACGACTAGACCAATTCCACCGGCTATAACGCCACCCCAAAAGGTTGGCTTGGGTTGTTTCTTAAAGTAATAAATCAGCGCAAGAGCGGGCAAGGTAACAAGGTTCAATAAGTGAACACCGATGGATAGGCCCGTCAGATAGGCAATGAAAATAAGCCAGCGGTTGGCGGCTGCTTCATCGTCGATACGCTCCCATTTGAAGGCCGCCCAAACCACGATAGCGGTAAAAAATGACGACATACCGTATACTTCGGCTTCAACGGCTGAAAACCAGAACGTATCGGAGAAGGTATAAGCCAGAGCACCTACAGCACTCGTGCCAATCACCAACAGGGTATCGGCGGTCGAATACTCACTTTCTGGTTTGCCAAGGAGTTTCTGGGCCAGCATGGTAATGGTCCAGAATAGAAACGCGATGGTGAACGCACTGGCCAATACCGATGCCATGTTGACCCAGTAGGCCACATTGGTCAGGTTACCAAACGACATCATCGAAAACAGGCGACCCAGCAGGAGGAAAAATGGGGCGCCAGGAGGGTGTGGTACCTGAAGTTTAAACGAACAAGCAATAAATTCGCCACAGTCCCAGAAACTGGCTGTACGTTCAACGGTCATTGCGTAGGTAACCAGTGCAACAACGAAAACGAGCCAGCCTGTGAGGGTGTTCAGGCGCTTGAATGACTGCATACAAATGAAGATTAACGAATTGCTTTTGTGTAAGTAGCGGCCAATCCAGGCCGGGCCAAAATTACATAAAAAAGCAGCCCAACCGGGTTAGGGCGGGCTGTTAAAGTTTGTTAAGTATAAGATCGTGGTCTTTGTAATTTGTAGTAATATACTATGAACTAACGGCAAATCACTAATAAATCTCACTCCGCGCGGCTTTCAGCGTATTCTGCATAAGTGAGCAGATGGTCATTAGGCCAACACCACCGGGAACGGGCGTAATGAAACTCGTTTTTGGGGCTACTTCATCAAATTTAACGTCGCCTTTTAACGCGAATCCGCTTTTCTTACTGGCATCGGGTACACGTTCCAAACCAACGTCAATCACAACAGCGCCTTCTTTCACCATATCGGCAGTTACAAATTCGGGCTTGCCGAGGGCTGCTACCAAAATGTCAGCCGAGCGGCAGATTTCGGCGAGATTGGTTGTCCGGCTGTGCGTAATGGTAACCGTACAGTTGCCGGGATAGGTATTTCGCTGCATCAGAATCGACATGGGCAAACCAACAATCTGACTGCGGCCGACTACGACACAGTGTTTACCAGACGTTTCGATGTTATACCGCTTGATCATTTCCAGCACGCCCTGTGGAGTGGCAGATATGTAAGCTGGCAGCCCTTTGGCCATACGCCCAATATTAATGGGATGAAACCCATCTACGTCTTTGGCGGGATCAATGGTTTCCATAACACGGTCGGGATTGATATGGTCGGGGAGGGGGAGTTGCACAATTAGCCCATCCATGTCAGGGTTTTCATTCACCTCCCGAACTTTGTCCAGGAGTTCTTCTTCCGTAACCGATGGATCAAACCGGATGAGCGTTGAGTTCATGCCCACCTCTTCGCAGTTTTTCATTTTCGAAGCCACGTAGGTTTCCGAGGCCCCTTTGTTACCAACCAGAATGGCCACGAGGTGCGGAATCTTACCGCCCTGTTCGCGTATCTGAGCGACTTCTGCCGCTATTTCCTGTTTAATTTGTGCTGAAAGGACTTTACCGTCAAGGAGTTGCATACAAGTGTCTTTGCGTTCTTTGCGAAACCTTTGCGATCCTTGCGTTTAGAAGTTTTAAACCAAGGACAGCAAAGCAGAACCGCAAAGGTCGCAAAGATTAGGAAACTACCCGTACTTCTGTTGCCATTCCTTTTTTAGTTTCTTATAGGTTTCGTCTTCCCGTGCTTCCAGATATTTTCCATAAAAAATACGGGCCGACTCCGCTTTGATGGGATCTTCCTCGCGAGGCAGTTGATCCCGACCATGAGCACCAGACTGGCCTTTCTTGTCATCCGGTACGGGTCCATCGTATTTTTGACCAGTGCGGTGATTGGCATAACGCCTGGCTCGGGTATATCCCATTTGCAGGAACTTCCTGGCCATATCCATGCCGATGAAATCCCCGTTGGCCTTATAGTCCAGAAATAACTTGTAAACTTTCTCGGACGATTCGCGGGCTATGTCTGGGGTCTTAAATCGCCAGTGGGGAAGTATCTCAGATTTGTATGGCTGCACCAAAAGCACACCCATTTCACCTTTTCCGACGCGGTAAAGTTCGGGCTGTTCGCGTAGATTCAGGTTTTTGTAATCGAGATCGTAATTGAATGCGCAGTCGTTTGCAGGCATTGGGTGTCTGTCATTTGTTGTGTATCTATAACACCAAAAAACAGCTGATTGGCTATTAGCGCAACAGACGAGGATCGAACCGATAGGGTTGATTATCCGTAATGAGGATCTCGGTGGCCCGAGGATGTGCTGGATTTATAAAGAAATTATAATCACCAGCAACTACAGCAGAGGGTACCTTCAGCAATAAAAATCGATTGCCAATTATCCAGCTCTCGATAATGTCTTTGATACTTGTTGGAGGAGTGAGGCCATTCCAGCCATCAGGTAATTGATCGAGTGGTACGCTCAATAAAGAATCCTCGGGTACTCGGATTGTGAGCATACGGTAATAATCCGGCACGTACGATAAGGGGCTATGAACCAGAACTTCTAGGGTAGCTAAGGCTTTGGAACTGGCTGTGTACAAAACTGGCGTTCCTATATAATTCCAGCGGCCTCCTGCCAGGCGGGCTCCTGTGCCTGTCAGGTCGTCAGCACGGCGGGCATTCGCTAAGTGATATACATCCATCAGGCTAATACCCCCCAGTCAATTCGAACCAGTTCGTCCTGAACCGCTTGAAATCCAAATTGCGAATCTAGTAATTCAATTGGCTTTTTGCCACCAAAAATGGGGCTGGGATGATTCATCCACCCCCGAAATTTCCAGGCCTCACCAAATATATCTTCTCCCTGCTTGTATAGGCTAGCTAGTTGCAATGCTTTTTCTGTTACGTTCTGAGGAAGTAGTTTTTCGTCGGTATAGCGTTGCCAGGTTCGGGCAGAAATATGAAGAATAACAAATAAATCGGCTTGCGTAATACCAAGGTGGCGCGCCATAGTGGTAACAGCTTTTTTGGATAAACCCCGGCGACTAACCTCAATCAGATCAAACACCGATTGAATGAGAGGAGCGTTTTGTGCCCCAAAATAATCAGTAATGGTCGTTGTGTTCATACTATAAGCGTCAATTGTCGTAAATATAACGACAGCTGGCGCTAGTCGGTTCAAGCTGTTGTTCGTTTATTTTTTTGAGGCTTGATCAACGCAACGATACCCACTGATTTTTTTATACTTTCGCCCAAAAGAGAAGCGTATGATGTGGTTCAATAAACCGGCAATCTGGTCGGAGGAGAAAGACTGGCTGCATATGCGGGTTGAAGGGGATACGGATTTCTGGCGGGTGACCCACTATGATTTTGTTCGCGATACCGGGCACTTCTATTACCGGGAACTAGCTGGCGATTTTGTGGCGAGTGTGAAAGTGACGGGCCAATACAAAAATCAATATGATCAGGCTGGGCTGATGATCCGACTCGATGACCGGAACTGGATCAAAACGGGAATCGAGTTTGTCGATGAGCAACAGCAGGTTAGTGCGGTGGTTACGCGGGAGTTCTCAGATTGGTCGGTCTGCCCGCAACCTCATAATCCAGAGTCTGTTTACGTTCGGCTCACCCGGCAGTATGACTCGGTTCGTATTGATTATTCGTTCGATGATTTTACGTACCAGATGTTGCGGTTAGCTTACTTTCCAGCAGATGTTCCCGTACAAATTGGCCCCATGGCAGCCGCTCCCGACGGTGGAGGGTTCAATGCGACATTCGAGCAGTTTTCTGTTTTGTCGATCTTATGATTTGGTGGAATAAGCGAAATGCAGTTAGTGCAGTTGTCGATCCTGTGAACCACTTACTCCACCACTACACATACTCCACTTAACTTAAATTTACGGTGCAAGCCACACCATCTTAGACTCGGGTTCGTACTGAAAACAAGCTCGCGTTTGACCAGTTCGGCTTAAGCACAGATATTCCATGGCTAATACCCGACACTCAATCACGGCGAAGTTTTTTCGTCCGGCTTCACTCTCTTCTACTGAAGGCAGATTACCAGCCAGATTTTCGGGAAAACCAGGGTAGGGGTGAGATTGTTCAGTGCCCGGTATTTGCTCGGAAAGATAGGATTTACGTCCGCCAGCCCAAAGTTTTTCCCAATGATCATCGGCTACATAATCGTTGGTATGGAGCCGGGTTTCAACAATAAGCCGGAGTTGAACCTGCAGATTGGAATCCCACAGGAGTAGCGTTGCCGTAGGGAAGGCTTCCAGTTGCAGTACTTTTTCGGACCGCGCATCCGTGTAGAACCAGACATATTTATGCTCTGCATCGGCCCGACGTAGCACCACCATTCGGGCGTCGGCCCCGCGGGATGTTGACGTAGCCACCGTCATGAGTTTGAATCCTGAACCGATCGACTGACCCTGCTCTTGTTCGCAAGCAGCTATAAGTTGGTGCCAACTGGTTTGTTCCAGATCGGCAAGGGTACCGGGAAGACTAGGCTGGGCTTGTTTCTCTGACTGCTTAGGCAACTCACTCATACATGGAATAGGTTTTTACTTTATATACCTGTTGGGGTAACCCTGGGGTGAATTTATTTGTTTAATTGGTATGCTTCGTGGAAGTTAACCCGTAAACTTATCTACCTTATGTGTTTCCATAAATCGCTGGCCGTTACGGCCAGCCAACTTGAAGAGCGCTACGATGCTGCCTTGCCTGCTTCGGCCCATTTTCAACCCGTATACCATGCCAATGCTTATCAGTTCCCTGCCTGGCCAGTTGTAACGCACCAGGAACCCGGTCGATTTCAGATGATGCATTGGGGGCTTATTCCACGATGGACCAAAACGAATGACAATGCGGCTGATATACGGACCAAAACCATTAATGCCCGCTCAGAAACGATTTACGAAAAGCCCTCATTTCGCTCAGCAGCACAGGCCGGAAAACGCTGCCTGATTCCGGTAACGGGGTTTTATGAGTGGTATACGATGGGAAGTAAAAAATTCCCGTTTTATATCACAGCAAGTGACCAGAAAATTGCGTCCATTGCCGGACTTTGGGATGAATGGGCCGATCCGGAAACGGGTGAACTCTCGCAAACCTACACACTCCTCACAACCGAAGCCAATCCGTTGTTGGCGGCTATTCATAATACAAAGAAGCGAATGCCCTGTGTGTTAACGAAGGCTGCTGAACAGGCCTGGCTGCACGATGACCTGAGCGAAGCTGACGCTTTAGCGTTATTGGAAAAGCAATATCCGGCAAGTAAAATGCATAGTTATAGCATCAGCAAGCGCATAACCTCGCGAAGCGAGCCCAGCGATGTTCCGGAGGTAACGGCTCCATCTACTTATCCGGAATTGAGCGATAGTCTCCAATTATTTGCCTGATAAGCGGGGAGCAGGGAGCCTGGTGCAAGGAAGCTTAAGAATACCCTGCTCCCCGCACCAGGCTCCCTGCTCTACAGCATCGCGGCCCCAAATACACCGGCACTGTCGCCTAGTTTTGGCTTGAGGATGCGTGTGTTTAGTTCGCGGCTATTGAATACGTATTTCCGGGCTCGTTCGAACCCTTCCGTGTATAGAAGGTCAACATTGCCGAGTCCACCGCCCAGCACAATGGCATCTGGATCGAGAATGTTGATAATAACGGATATGCCGCGACCAAAATATTCCAGTAATCGATTAACGGCCTGACTGGCAACCAGATCGTTGCCCTGATGGTACCGCTCCATAATTTCCTGCATCGTCCGTTCTTCCTTACTTACCTGTTGGTAGTAACGCTGAAGGGCCGGACCGGATATAACCTGCTCCACGCAGCCACGTTTACCACAGTAGCAAGGGTAACCGTTCTCTTCCAGCGTATTGTGGCCCCATTCGCCCCCAAGCCCCTGAAGACCATTCAGGACAAATGGGCGACCATAGGGTTGAGACTGCATACTCCGTACAACAATGCCGCCACCTACACCCGTACCCATGATAACCCCAAAGACCGTCTGGTAATCAGGTACTACGTCGGGTACGATGCCCATAGTTGCTTCGGCAAGAGCCAGACAGTTGGCATCGTTGGCTATTTCAACGGGTAAACCTAACAAACGACCTAAATCCTGTTTCATCGGTTTTCCATTCAAAACGGTTGTGTTACAGTTTTTCATGGCTTGCCGGGCGGGATCGAATGTGCCGGGTGTAGCAAAACCAACTCGCTCAGGTTGAAGTCCTGTTTCGGCTTTGAGCATATCAATGAGCCGGACAATCTGACTTAGAATGTGTTCATAGCCGTTGTGGGCTTCAGTATCAATTCGCTTGCGGATAACGACGGCGTCGGGAGAGGGAGCTGACAGGACAACGCCTTCAATTTTGGTGCCTCCCAGATCAATACCCCAATAAGATTTCATACACGACTGAGTGACCGGATCGCCGGTCCGATTAGAAAATACGATTTACAATTTAATTCGTTTCCCCGTGTAGCTTTACGGTTAAAATCTTATTAAGCGTCATTTCAACGATCTATTTCTATGCTTGCTATCGGTCAAACAGCCCCTGATTTTACCCTGTTTAATACGGCTCGGAACGAAGTTTCACTGCATGATTTTCAGGGTAAGAACCTGATCATACTATTTTTTCCTATGGCCTTCACCAGTGTGTGTACGGCTGAACTTTGCGAAATGCGCGACAACATAAGTACGTATGCAGACCTGAACGCAGAAGTAGTTGGCATTTCCGTCGATTCGCCCTTTACGCTGGCTAAATTTAAAGAAGACCAAAAACTGCCGTTCGACCTACTCTCTGATTTCAACAAAGAGGTATCACAAGCCTATGATACCTATTACGAAACGTTTACCATGAATCTGAAAGGCGTTAGTAAGCGGTCGGCTTTCGTCGTTGATTCAACAGGCGTCATTCAATATGTCGAGGTGCTCGAAAGTGCGGGCGATGTCCCCAACTTTAAGGCTGTACAGGAAACGTTAATTTCACTAAAGTAATGAAGAGTGAAGAATGAAAAGTGAAGAAACAATCTGACGCTATAAGTCTATTCTTCACTCTTCACTCTTCATTCTTCACTTAAGAAATGGCCTGGTATCATAACTTTTTTCATGGGCTGCCGCAGGATGCCTGGAAAGCGGCCCAAACGGAGGAACAGACCCATCTCGACCTCGAATTATTGGTTGAAACGCTTGAGTTTGGTCCGGACGATCGATTGCTGGATGTATTCTGTGGCTATGGTCGTCATGCACTGCCACTTGCCCGAATGGGTGCCCGCGTAACCGGTATCGATATTTCGTCCGATTACATTGCGGAACTTGATGCTGTAGCCACTGCCGAGAAACTGCCCATAACGGCAATCGCCAGCGATTTTCTGACGATGCCTGAAAATAGCCTGGGGAATGTTGCTTCGTTCGATGCCGCCTATTGTCTGGGCAACAGCTTTAGTTTCTTTCCCCGTCCGGATATGCTGGTTTTCCTGACGCGTATTGCTACGTTGCTGAAACCGGGTGGCCGTTTTTTGGTACATACAGAAATGGTGGCAGAGTCTGTTCTACCCGATTATCAGGCCCGTAACTGGCAACCCGTTGAGGATGCTTCTGGTGAATCGATCCTGTTTTTGGTAGAAAATGAATACAGCCCCTTACACAGCCGGATTGACTCGCATCTGACCTATGTAAAAGGTGGAGAAATACAGACACGTACCGCCCAGCATTATGTGTATACGTTGGCTGAACTCGGGCAATTGTTTTCTGAGGCAGGTTTTCGCGTAATTGATTGTTATGGAACCGTAGACGGCGATACGTACGAACTTGGTGATGACGCTGTCTGGTTACTTGTGGAGCGTGTATGATTACCGAATTGAAAATAATTGGACAAATAGTTAAAAAGGATGGTCTTTAATCTATAGGGTTGAGCGATATACTAACCGTATAAGAGATAATTGGAGTTTTTTTAGGAAATTCACATCAACTGTAGATAATGCAATCATAAATATGTAGTTTTCAGCCAGTTTAACACCGTTAACTGAAGCGTAATAACCTACCTATGGAAACTATTGAACGCAAACCTCGTAGTCGGGAGCAAACTCGCTCCGGCATCGTAAAAACGGCAAAGTCCATTGCCCGCCGGGAAGGATGGCAAGCTGTTTCAATTCGTAAAATAGCTGATGCAATTGAATATAGTGCCCCAATAGTGTATGAATACTTCGACAGCAAAGATGTGCTGTTAGATGAAATTCGGAATGAGGGTTTCAGCCACTTATATCGGGAATATGATCGTATTTTAAGCCTTTACCGCGATCCCGAAAAACGCCTGTACGAAATCTCACTTGTGCAATGGGAGTTTGCCCGTGAGAATCCGGAAATTTATCAGGTAATGTATAATTTAGACGGTGCTTTTTGTACAATCCCTGTTTATCAATCCGAAACAATGCAGGCGGTTAGCCGAATTGTTTGCAAGACGATTTTCTCCTTTATTCCTAAAGCGGAGGAGAGCATTAAGCGGTTGTATTTTCAGTGGTGGTCCGTGTCTCACGGTATGATTACGTTGTCGATGCTGCTTAAAGATGAGCAGCCACTCGATCAGTCGGAGCAAGTCTATCGCGAAACGATGCGTCGGTTCGTGCGTGATTTGCGCTAATGCGAATTGCTATAATTGGCGCAACGGGCATGCTTGGGCAACCCGTTGCGCACGAACTGATCGAAGCCGGTTTTTCTGTTCGGATTATAGCGCGTGATGTTGCCAAAACGAAAGCACTATTTCCTGCCGCTGAGGTCGTCTCTGGCGACCTTCGTAACACCACAGGCTTAGTCGATGCCCTACATGGTATAGATGTTGTCTACCTGAATTTATCAATCAGACAAGACGAAAAGCAAGCCGATTTTCATACAGAAAGAGAAGGAGTAACTAATCTGATTCAGTCAGCCCAACGTGCCGGTGTCCGACGGATTGGCTATCTGTCGTCCATCATCATGCGCTATCAGGGCATGCATGGCTTCAACTGGTGGGTATTTGATGTGAAACAGGAAGCTGTACAACGCATTAAAGCATCTGGAATTCCCTTCAGTATTTTTTACCCATCCTGTTTCATGGAATCGCTAAACGGCACGCAACGCATGGGCCGTTTTATCCTGCTGGTTGGCCGTTCTGCCGTGCGCCCAATGTACATAGCGGCTCAGGACTACGGGAAACAGGTAGTTCGGGCGTTCCAGCTTGCGCAGGATGGCCAAAATCAGGAATATGTGATTCAGGGGCCAGAAGCCATGACACAACATGAAGCGGCCGAGCGATTTGCGGCTGCTTATCGAAACGAAAAACTACGGATTGTAACGACTCCGCCGTTCCTGATGCAGCTAGGCCGACCATTTTCCGCCCAGGCCGACTATGGCTGGCACATTACCGAAGCACTGAATAACTACCCCGAAACCTTCGAAGCCCAAACTACCTGGGACGACTTGGGCAAACCCACCATAATACTGGAACAGTTTGCTGGAAATAGTTAAGCATTCATCACACGAACTGTAATTAGTTTTACGACGCTCCACCTGCCCGGCGTTTTTCGTCTTCGGCACCGCCCGCCCGTCGACGTGATTGTGGAACGGTATCGCTGCCAAACCGATAGGTGAGCGAAGCCGTAGCGATTCGTGTATCCTGCCGTTGATTGAACTGTTCAACGTAGTTGGCGTAAGTAGACGTAGCATGCAACGGGCTGCTATAAAATATATCGGTCATATTCAGCTTTAATGTACCTTTCTTGCCCCACATCGTTTTTTGAAGCCCAATATTGAGTTGGCCTAGTGGCTTAATGTCCAGGAAGCCATACAGTTGTCGGGATTGGTAGTTTCCAGTCAGGTCGGCTGTCCAGCCCCGACCCAGTGTGAACGTGTTGGTTGTGTTGATGGTAAAAGCAGGCAAGCCCTGGTTTAGAGAAGTGCCTGCCAGCTCACCAATAAATTGGTTGTAAAAGGCCACCAGATTATTGTCCATTGTCCACCAGGTAGCAGGTTGAACGGGAACAGTCAACGTTAAACCAAAGTAATCTGAACGGGTTAGGTTCTGGAAGGTCGAAACCGCCTGTCGATTCCCCTCCGGTGCTGGTTGAACGACACTGATAATGGGTTGATCGGTACGGCTGTAACTGATTGATGTCATGAACTTCTGCTTAAAGGTGTGCGTCAGTTCGATGTTATAACTCAACTGCGGAAAGAGCGATGGGTTACCCGAAAAATAGGTGGTGACGTCGATATAGGCCCGAAACGGATTAAGCTGGTTATAGGTCGGTCGGTCGATCCGGCGGCTAAGCGATAAACTGATGTCCTGCGTTTTCGACAGCGTCTGCTTGACGAATACACTAGGGAAAAGCTGGAAATAATGTCGCTCGAAACCACTGTTGCCAATCACCTGTAAACCTGTAGCGTTCGTTTGCTCGCCACGCAGTCCTAGTTGAACCGAGGTTTTTTTAAAGGACTTAGTTAGATTCAGATAGGCCGCGTTAATGTTTTCGTCGTACCGAAATTGATTACTTTTTCCGGTGTCGATCACCGCCAGGCCGTCATTGATAGTTGTAAATAACACGTCATTATCGGAATGAACCCAACTGACCTTGACCCCACCTTCGAGTCGTGTTTTATTTTGAAACGTGTGCACATAATCGGCTTTGAAGGAGCTAATATTGAGGCCGCCCTTCACTTTTCCTTCCAATACCGTCGGCGCTTGAACGGGGATAATAAACGTGGTTGCTAAGTTTTGGCTTCTATGGATTTCATAATGAGCAAAATCGGCATCGACAGTCAGTTCGCTACGACCTGTTGAGTCAAAGCTATGTTTAAGATTCAGATTGGCCGCTACGTTCGGGGTGGCCAGGGTCCGATGGTTTGCGGACTGATAATTGACTTGCAGTTTTCCTAACTCATTAAATGTCTGGGTCGTGTTTGGTATCGACGCTTCGGCATGGTTAGCTAGCCCATTAACAACCGCCCCCAGTGTTGTGCGTTTTGATAACGTATAGTCCAGGCCAGCGCGGTAGGTATTGGAGGCCCAATGGGTTTTACCCTGATTGTCCTGGTCGCTGCTGCCAGTAAGTTGATTGTTCTGGTAGAAATCCCGGTGGAAAGCTAGTTGGCTGTATTGATTACGGTCACTATACGTATAGTTGCCGAAAACGTTCAGCTTTTTGTGACGGTGATTCAACGAAATACCACTCGTGAATTTGCCGTATTTGCCGTATCCATAGCTCGCATTAACACTCCCATTTGTACCCTGGCGACCGTCTTTTTTGAGTTTAATGGCAATAATACCCGCACTGCCAGCCGCGTCGTATTTGGCCGGTGGGTTGGTAATAAGTTCAATTTTCTCAATAGAATTGGCTGGCAGCGACCGTAGCATCTCACCCAATTCAGCACCGGTCATGGGCACTCGTTTGCCGTCGATCAGTACCAGTACGCCTTGTTTGCCCCGGAGCGCCAGGTTGTCATTTTGGTCAACCGTAACTCCCGGCGAACGACTAAGAACTTCCAGTGAGGTTGCCCCGGCACTGAGTGGACTACCATCTACATTCACCACAATGCGGTCGGCTTCACGTTCGAAAAGAGGTTTGCGTGCCTGTACAGTTACTTCCTTTAACTGAGTTTTGTTACTAGACTTTAGCTGGATAGGAGCCAACGTTTGGTCGGTTGAAGAAATGGCAAAGGGAGCCGTTTGAACCCGTTCGAAACCTACCTGTGATGCCGACACGAAATAGTCTCCAGCCGATAGCTGCTCAAATCGAAATTT
The DNA here is from genome assembly GCF_054776855.1 of Spirosoma migulaei. NCBI lineage: Bacteria > Pseudomonadati > Bacteroidota > Cytophagia > Cytophagales > Cytophagaceae > Spirosoma > Spirosoma migulaei. The sequence continues at coordinate 304,821 of NZ_BAAHBG010000013.1, forward strand.
CCCAGTGGCATCACTAAACTCTGTTTTTACGACGACCGAATCAGCAGCCCGGTGCAAGGCAACGGTGGCAAATTCAACGGTTGTCCCTGCTGGATCACGTATAATTCCAGATAGAATGGGTCCGGATTTCGCAACGGCTGAAACACTTATAAAAATGAATATAATGCAGAGAAGACTGGCGCGTAAAGAGTACGTCATGTTGAATTACGTTTAGGTTGCTGAGGAAATTAATGTCAGACCAAAGACACTAAAAACTAATCCAGCACGGCAATTCTCCATAAACGGGCAAAAATGAGTATCAGCGGGGAGTTATGAGTCGGATCAACTACTGTCTTTAACTGTCAAGGGTTGCCTGAGATTGTCAGCTATTGAAGATCAATGACTTGACTACCCCTGACAACCCTTGTTAACTAATCATAATGAACTTAATGCATAGGCAGGCTCTTTACTTTTCCACCGGCTACGTCATCAACACTGTGCTGAATAATGAATGCGTTTGGGTCGATTTCCAAAACTATAGTGCGCAGTCGGCTGATTTCTAAGCGGGTGATTACCGTATACAAAACGGTGGCAATATCCTGATGACTGCCATGTTTCCCATAGCCGCCCTGCCCTTTTAGAATCGTAATTCCCCAGCCTTTTGCTATAATCTGTTCCCGGATGGGCTCAGGGTTTTTGGAGATGATAAGAATAGCCGTGTATTCTTCAATACCGTGAATGACAAAGTCGACGGTTTTAGATGCCGCGAAGTACGTGATCATCGAATAAAGAGCAGGGTTAATGCCCAGAAAGAAGGCCGCAGCCCCGAAGATGAGCACATTAAGTACCAAAATAACATCGCTCACTTTTAAAATAGGACTACTCCGGCTAATGAGCAAAGCAGCAATTTCAGTGCCGTCCAGCACGGCACCACCCCGCATAGCCAGTCCAATTCCGGCACCGATAAAGAACCCTCCAAAAACAGCTGTCAATAGAAAATCGGGCGTAACGTCGGGATAGGGAATTACGGCCAGACTGAGCGAAAGCCCGGCAATCGCTACGGTACTTTTTACGGCGAACTGACGGCCAAATTGCCGATACCCTAAGCCAATAAACGGAAGATTGATCAGCAGGAGCCAAATGGGCAGAGGCACCTTAACCAGTGTGGCCAATAACATAGAGACACCTGTAACACCCCCGTCGATAAAATGGCTTGATGTTAGGAACCCTTTGATACCCATGCCTGCACTGAGTACCCCGGCAATAATGAAACTTGTATCTTTAATAGTTCTGAAAGCAGAGGTTTGTCGAATCATAGTGAACGTTGAGTGTAGTGAAGTAGTGGAGTGAGTGAAGTAGGTGGAGTAGGTACTACTTTATCCCCACTTAACTTACTCCACCTAGTTCACTCACTCCACTTTAGTCCTAATATAACCCTTCTATTGATAAATACCGCTCACCGGTATCATAACAGAAGGTTAAAATCCGACTGCCGGGGGCAATGTCGGGTAGTTTTTTGGCAACGGCTGCTAGGGAAGCTCCTGAGGAAACACCTACGAATATACCCTCTTCTTTTGCCGACCGACGTGCCATTTCGTATGCGTCGTCTTTACTCACCTGAATGGTGCCATCCAGCAGGTCGGTATGAAGGTTTTTTGGAATAAAGCCCGCTCCAATACCCTGAATCGGGTGTGGGCCCGGAGCTCCTCCGCTTATGACGGGCGACAATTCAGGCTCGACTGCATAGATTTTTAGCGCAGGGAATTTCTGTTTAAGAACCTGCCCTACGCCGGTAATATGGCCACCGGTGCCTACGCCGGTAATCAGTACATCGAACCCCTCAGGAAAGTCAGCCAGAATTTCTTCGGCTGTGGTACGCACATGGACATCGATGTTGGCCTGGTTCTCGAATTGCTGGGGCATCCACGCCCCTGGTGTTTGTGCTACCAGTTCATGAGCGCGTTCGATAGCCCCTTTCATCCCTTTCTCGCGGGCTGTCAAATCAAATTCAGCGCCGTAGGCAGCCATGATTTTCCGGCGTTCGATACTCATCGACTCGGGCATGACCAGAATGATCTTGTACCCTTTTACGGCAGCTACCATGGCCAGACCAATGCCCGTATTGCCGGATGTAGGCTCAATAATGGTGCTGTCAGATGTAAGCAGGCCCTTGGCTTCAGCGTCTTCAATCATGGCCAGTGCAATCCGGTCTTTGATGCTTGCGCCAGGGTTGGCTCGTTCCAGCTTGGTCCAGACTTCGTAGCCCGGAAATAAACGGTTAATACGCACGCAGGGCGTTTGGCCGATGGTATTGAGAATAGTAGTAGCTTTCATTGGTGGTTAGTTAAGGGAGTGAAGTAAGTGGAGTATGTTGGATGAGTGGAGTAGGTGAAATAGGTGTAGTCGTTCTTCTAGTAGCTTTACTCCACTCACTACACCTAGTTCACTCACTCCACTATACTAGATGACAAAATTGATTGGTTCAACAGACTCCAGCGACTTTATCCGGACTTCGGTTTGGTGCTGGTGGAACACGAGAGAGTGGGCTTCAACGCTACTCGTTAACCAGACGTTACCGCCGATAACCGAGTCGTGACCCACAATGGTATGGCCACCTAAAATTGTGGCATTTGCATAAATGACAACGTTATTTTCGATGGTTGGGTGACGTTTTTTCTGCGCCATCGACTTGGCAACGTGGGTAGCACCGAGGGTTACACCCTGATAGATTTTTACGTTATTCCCAATAACCGTGGTTTCGCCGATAACAACACCTGTACCGTGGTCAATGAAAAATGACTGACCAATCTGGGCACCGGGGTGAATATCGATCCCCGTCTGGCCATGCGCATATTCAGTGAGCATCCGGGGCAGGAGGGGTACATTGAGTTTCAGTAATTCATGCGCAATTCGATAGACCGAGATGGCATAAAATCCCGGATAAACCGCTACCACTTCTTCAATACCAACCGAAGCCGGATCATTATCGACAATGGCATGCGCATCCAGCAGCAGGCTATCGTAAATAAATGGTAGCTGATCGAAAAAACGCTCTGTAATTTCAGCGGGGTTTTCGGATAGGTTTTTTTCCAGTGGGCACAGGAGGTTCGTCAGTTGCTCATGTAAACTCTGATACGTCTCTTCTACGTGCTGCGAAATCGACTTACAATCCTGCGTGACCGGGAACAGCAACCGCATTAACTGGTCAATAAATCGTCCGGCGTCAGGCCGGGAGGGAAGTTTGTAGCGATAGTGTGAACGCTGAGCCTGAAGGTGGTCAAGGAGGGTATTGGTCGCCGTGGTCATGGTGTTTTGTTGCTTAGTAAATCAAATGTCACTACTAGTTGTTAGTTTTTAAGATAGACTATAGTAGAATCTGCACCCCGTTCTGTAGAAACACGACCCTGAGGGACTAGTTGTTAAACGAACAAAGTTGGAATCTAACACAAACAGATTCTATGATTTTGGAACAAAATGCGGGCCGCAAAGTTCGCCGATACCAATTGGAGTCTGATTTGCAGGATAAATTTTAGAAACTAATGAAAGGAATCCTCATGTTTAGTAAAACCATCGTCACGTTTGTCATTTCACTGATAGCTACATCGGGCGTCTCCTGGATCGTCGCAATAGCTTGTCAGCCCGCAAAACAGGCCGATGCTATTGTTGCGGATTCGACTGGCAGTATGTCCGGCACCGCGCTGGTAAAAGTTGTTAATGCCTATCCAAAATTGACTTTCGACTCACCGGTTGAGTATACGTATGCGAATGATGGCACCAATCGAGTGTTCGTCGTGGAGCAGGCCGGGCGGATACGGGTAGTTGAAAACGACGCCAATACGGCTTCGGCGGGGATCTATTTAGACATACGTTCGAAGGTGGCATCGGGTGGAGAAATGGGATTGCTGGGCCTGGCCTTTCATCCCGATTTTAAGCAAAATGGCTTTTTCTATGTCAACTATACGAAAAGTAATCCTCGCGAAACCATTGTAAGTCGATTCAAGGCATCCTCAGCCAATGCGTCAACGGTTGACCCTGGTTCGGAAGTAATTCTATTTCGGTTTGATCAGCCTTATTCCAACCACAACGGCGGCAAAGTCCTGTTTGGGCCAGACGGGTATTTGTACGTGTCTACCGGTGATGGTGGAAGCGGGGGAGATCCACAGAATAACGGACAGAACCGGAGTAGCTGGTTAGGGAAAATCCTGCGCGTTGATGTAAACAGCACCGATAAAAGTCAATATGGTATCCCGAAGGATAATCCCTTTAAAGACAACACCAACGGTTACCGCGAAGAAATTTTTGCCTATGGCCTTCGGAATCCATGGCGGATCAGTTTCGATGAGAAAGGTCAACTATGGGTAGGTGATGTTGGTCAGAACGCCATTGAAGAAGTGGATATCGTTACGAAAGGAGGGAATTACGGCTGGCGCATCAAAGAAGGGAATGCCGACTACAACACGAAAGACAACGCGAATGCGGCTGAGCTGATCGCGCCCATCTGGCAATATTCACACAGCAATGGCGACGTATCGATCACGGGTGGCGTTGTTTACCGTGGTTCGGCAAATCCGGACTTGCGCGGAAAGTACATCTATGCCGATTATGCCAGCGGCCGTGTTTGGGCGTTAACACCCAATGGTACAAAATCGGCTACGAACCAGGAACTTGTTTCGGGAGCAGGCGCTATTTCGGCCTTCGGCGAAGATCAGAGAAATGAGCTTTATCTCTGTGAATACGGCGGGGGCAAGATTCTTAAACTGATGGCCAATAACTGAAAAGCGAATAGTTACTAGTTAACCACAGAGGTATCGAGAATACTGAGTACTAAAAGGTTGATTTTTAGTACTCAGTATTCTCGATACCTCTGTGGTTAAGATATAAAAAATTAATCTGTTGAATTATCTAAGTCTCACGTCCCCCTAGTGTGACCCCGACGGGGTCAGATGTTTGTAGAAATGAGGTTTTACTATAAACATTTGACCCCATCGGGGCCAATCGCCAACGACTACTATTATGTAATTGTTAAACTTAGTCTACGCTTCCTAAACTTGGTGTTCGTGGATTTAGTGTTTATAATCTACAGAACCTGTAGAGAAATTGAAACACAAATAGGGTACGAAAAGCCGTAAATGCCAGACTATCAGGTGTTGGCCCTAAAATGGCATACTGAGAAGACAAAACCAATTTAGTTAACTCAAAACCACAGTAATCATGGCAACGTTTGGAGAACGCATCGCTAACTTTTTCGGAGGCACGGACACGGAAACGCAGGAAGGCCTCAAGGGTTTGTTTGTTAATGAACTCAAGGACATTTATTATGCTGAAAAACAGGCTGTAGATGCACTGGGCGAGCAAGCCGATGCATCCACAACCGACGAAGTGCGGAATGCTTTTTTGCATCATCAGGAGGAAACCCGGAACCATGTAGCCCGACTGGAGCAGGTATTCAGTAGCATTGGGGTAGATGCCGAAGAGGGCTCCTGCGACGCTATTGATGGATTGGTAGACGATGCGCAACGGGTTGTTTCGAATACCGATTCTGGCTCATTGACACGTGATGCCGGTTTGATCATAGCTGGACAGAAAGTTGAGCATCACGAAATTGCTTCGTACGGTTCGGTTGTTACGCTGGCACAGGTTCTTGGCTATCAGCAGGCTGCGCGGCTACTGGAACAAACCTTGAATGAAGAGAAAAATGCCGATAAAAAGTTAACGACACTAGCCGAGTCATTCGTTAATAGCCGGGCTTCGTCGGAAGATAGCGGATCATCTTACCGGAATGATGATGACGCGGATGATTTTAACAAATGGGGCGTAGTTAATCCGGATGGGACTCGCTACGATGACCCGACCAGAAGCAGTAATCCAACGGGTACGACCTATAGTGGTAATGCCAGTACACCATTGGCTGGCACATCAGGCATCTAATAGTTCATTAGAAGTAGACTGGTTGATTCAACAATAAAAAGATGAATTTTCTGGCCCTCAATTCGTTGAGATGTGCCGAAAATTCATCTTTTTTATGGGCCGTATTTAACCTGCACGTTTTACCCCAATGGACAGCCCATCTCGAGACCTACTTGATGCCAGTGAGCTTTTAGCGCAGCCCCTAAAGCCTACCCGCTGGACAAACCGGCTGGCAAATCTGCTGATTGACACGGTATTTTTCTATATCATTTTCGGTACGCTTGGTACTGCCATTGCCCTGATTAGTCCTGAATTCCTTGACTCGCTGAGTCGTATTCACCCGATACTTAATCAGGTCCTGAGTTCATTACTTTTTGTGATCTATTACCTTGCTTTCGAAATATGGTTGGGCAAGACGCCTGGAAAGATCATAACTAAAACGAAGGTTGTGGATCAGGAGGGGAATAAGCCTGATGTTAAGACTTGTTTAGGGCGTAATTTTGCCCGCCTAATCCCATTTGATGGGTTAACCTTTTTTCAGGCCGCGCCCATTGGTATGCATGACCGGATGTCGCATACCATGGTTGTTGATGATTTACCTGCATTAACGTTGGATCAGTCGCTTCGAAACATACCGGAATAGTCATGGTAACTGTTGTTTTTGACTCACCCCTTGGTTTAGTACGTGTCTCCGGCGATGAAAAAGGCGTTGCGGTTATTTCCTGCACCGATAGTTCAGCCCAGGAAATAACCCCTGAAATCCAGCTGATCTCTCCCCTTGTGGAACCAGTTCAGGCGGCCGTTCAGCAACTAAAAGATTATTTCGCAGGAAGCCGCCAAACGTTTGATTTTCCGTTGAATCCATCAGGAACCACTTTTCAGCAAACGGTTTGGCAGGCTTTGCTGGATGTACCCTTCGGCACAACACAATCTTATCTGGCTCTGTCCCGTCGGATTGGCGATGAAAAAGCGATCCGGGCGGTAGCCGCTGCCAATGGCCGGAATCCACTCTGGATTGTAGTGCCCTGCCACCGCATCATCGGTTCCGATGGCTCACTAACGGGTTATGCGGGTGGCCTATGGCGCAAACAGTGGCTTCTGGAACACGAAGGGGCTTTCGCTAAGTCGAGCCAGTTGTCGTTGTTTTAAGAATAGAACGCTGATGAGTGGATTAAAAATGATTTTATCCTAATCAATCTGCTCAATATGCGTCATCAGCGTTCCATTTTCAAAACAACTCACTCAAATACACGACCACACCCAACGAGATGCGAAACGCCATTACATCGGCCTTTTCATCGAAATAATTGACACCGGTTACATAAACGGGTGATTTTGCGCCTGCCTGTAAGCTTCCGTTTAGTGTTATCGCAACCGGTAACGAGACAAAGTAATTAAGACCTGCTCCAACATGTAAAGCACCACCCTTAAATAAAATATTGTCGCGTCCGCCATTTCCATTGAGTACTAGATCTGCCTTACCTGTTTGATAGGCGTAACCCAGTTCAGCAAAGGGGCGTAAGGCCTGGGTCGTTGTCGAAAAATTAAAACGCAGACCGGCTGTTGCATGGGAAAAATGGAAAGACTTTCCTGCTATTTTGGTTGCGTCCAGGAAGGCAATATCATATTGAGCAAAGACATCGAGTCGTTGATTAAAACCATATCCCACCCGACCACCAATACCTGGTCCGCTGCCAGCATTCTCGTCTAAATATTGAAAATGATCTGAGGACCAGCCCAGATAATGCCCCTGTAACGTAAAACTGAGCCCTTCGGTAGTCGATTTCTGGCGGATCGTCTGCGCCCATAGGCTGTTCGATACGAATAAAATTACGCCGAAGAAAAGGAATGAAAATCGGATGGATTTCATGATAATCAAGCTATTAAGTGAGGAAATGTAGTAAGGTGTTCTTAAAAATTCAGGACATCGTCGCCGGTTCGGACTTCAAATGTTTGCCCGGACCGGAACAGTACCGCTTGTCCTTTGGCCTCGTCGCTGAAGGTAGCCGACCGAAGGGCAATGCGTTTGCCATTCACCGCTTCAACAGCCGTAATCCGAAATTCAAGTAGGTTTTTCTTGCGGAACACATCGCCATCGGCCCGTTTGATCCGACTTATTTCACCATATGCCATTGCTCCGCTTTGAATGACCACTTCGCCATCGCTCATCACTGGCTCGGTGACCCGAAAGCGGATGGACTGACCTTCCTGAGAGCCATCCGAAGAAAGTCCATCAACCAGAGCCAGGTTAACCCGTAGACGTCGGATGGCAATGGATTTGTGGGTGACGGTAGATTTAGGAATTATGGCTTCAGGTGCTGGCTCCGATCGGGTAGCTGGGGTGCCTGGATTCGCTGGCGTTTCAGTGGGCTTAGGGATTTCCGGTGATCCAGCGACTGGCTTTTTAACCAGGACAGGGCTATTACTATAGGGGCGAGGGCTGACCGATTTGGGCTGCTTTCCAATAACCTTCTTTTCCTCGGGAGCTGGTTGCTCCTGCCTGGGCTCGGGTACGGCAATGGTACTGGGCTTGTTGGATGGGGTTTCGTTTACTGCCACCGTAGCAGTGGCTGGCTCTACCGGTTGTTTGGCTAATCCGGATGCTACGGTGTTACTCGTGACGCCTGTTTGAGCCTGATGCGTTGATAGGGTATCGTCGGATCTGTCGAAAAATAATAACCCAATAAAAACGAAGGCAATCAGAATGAAGATACCTGCCAAGAGCGTTTGCCAATTGTCGGATACCCAGCTTGTAGTCTGTAATTTGTTGGTTGATTTTCGCTCTGGCTGAATCTCGGTTGTTTCGAGCAATACCGTTTTACGGACGGGCTGAATGTTCAATACATCCGTAGTGGGTGCAGGCTTTGGCGCAACCAGTAGCGATGGATCGAGAGAGGGTATTTGCGAAAAAAACGGCTGAAGTGCTTTTTGAAATTCCCTGGCATCGGCAAACCGCTTGGCCGGATTTTTCTCAAGGGCTTTATTGACAATTGCTTCCAGCTCTTTCGGGACATTCGCGTTCAGTTTCCGAAGGGCAATAGGTTTCTCCCGGATAATTGCCTGCATCAGGGCATAATCCGTTTTGCTGGCAAAAGGGAGTTTTCCTGAGAGTAATTCATACAACAGAATACCCATGGCGTACAGGTCCGAAGCAGGTGAAGGCGCTTCTCCCTGAACGAGTTCTGGGGCCATGTATTCCAGCGTTCCCACAATACGGTTGACCTGCGTCAGGCGTTGGTTGCCAACTACACGGGCGATCCCGAAATCCATTAATTTGATGCTGCCTTCTGGCGTAAGCATCAGGTTGGCGGGCTTTATGTCGCGGTGTAAAATACCTTTCCGGTGCGCATGGGCGAGCCCTTCCAAGCCCTGACGGGTGATCTCAGCGGCCACCGAAGCGGGTAAAGCGCCGGTTTTTCGAACCAGACTTTCCAGGCTGTCACCTTCAACGTACTCCATGGCCATGAAATAATCGGAACCATCCTGCAGGAAATTATACACAACAGCAATATTGGGGTGGTTGAGCCGGGCCAGAATCAGCGCTTCGTTGCGGAAACGCTCCATGAACGAGGTCTGGTTAACCAGATGAGTGTGTAGCATCTTGACCGCAACAAGTCGTTCGAGATGCGTATCAATGGCCTGATATACGGTCCCCATCCCGCCTTCGCCCAGTAGCGATTCAACGCGGTAGTGATGGATCAATCGGCCTTTCATAGTTGGTTGCATGGCGGTTGTCATTGAGGTAGTTCCAGATCACGAGTGAAGGGCAAGTCGATTTCACGGGTTTCTTTGGTGGTCGTTGTGGTATCGGAAACGACCCGCTCGGCAAGCACAATGGTTATATTGTCGTGTCCGCCCCGGTTCTTCGCTAGTTTGACTAATTCGTCGGCGGCATCATGCAGGTTGGCCTGTTGCAATACCTGTATGAAATCGGCATCGAGGCAATATTCATACAGACCATCGGAGCAGAGTAACAGCCGGTCTCCCGCATCGAAAGGCAGAACACATCGTCCCAAATCCACCCGAACATCGGCTTTGGTACCCATTGCCTGCGTCAGCACGTTTCGTTCCGGATGGCTGGCAGCGGCTTCGGGGGTAATCTCGCCCGACCGAAGTAACTCCTGGATATAGGTATGATCCTGGGTTAACTGGATAAGCTGCCCCGTTTTAAATAAGTAGGCCCGGCTATCGCCCACGTGGGCGAAGTAAAGTTGCTGGTCATGAACCACAATGGCTGTGCAGGTGGTGCCCATGCCTCGAAACGCATCGTGCTGCCGGGCTTCATCGAAGATCTGCCGATTGGCCATCTGGAATGCTCGTAACAAACTTTTCTCAATGGATTCAGAATGCTGAAAATATTCCCGGTTCACGATTTCGGCGGCCATTTGGCTGGCTACCTCTCCGGCCAGATGCCCACCCATGCCATCGGCTACGAGCAGGAGATGGCCTTTAATCCGACGAAGGCCTTCGTCGGCCAGGCGGACAAACAGGCCGGTATCTTCATTGTTTTGCCGGACATTGCCCAGATCAGAAACCACCACGGCGTTGACTTCATCGACCGGTGAGCTTCCAGTTGGCGCAGGGCTGGTGGGTTGTTCAACAACCGATTCGGCGGTTTCCGGAAGCGCGGCCGGATCGTTGCTGCCGAATAGCCAGTTAAAGAAATTTTTCATGAGCGCGGGGGGCTATCGGTCAAAATAACACTGATAAAGGTCCTGTACTTCGGGGTCAATGATAAACTGCTGCTCGGCTCCCAGGTGCCGAATGGTAATCGGAAGTGGCTGGCCGGGTGTCCGTTTTACCACAAAGGGTTCTTTGGATTGTACGCTGCCATCGGGCATAACAAGCTCAAGATCATAGTCGGCGTTGAGTACTTCGACCCGAATCTGTTCATACTGTTCAGTAGGCTGGATAATTGTCTCTACGGGTTTTACAGGCTTCGTTACGGTGCGGTTGACGAAGGTAATCGCGGCTATACTGATGGCTCCGGCCAAAAGCCAGTACCGGAAATTGACAGGCCAGTTGACCGTTGGTAAGGCTGGTAGTGAGAAAAGGTTTTCTGCAATAAATCCTTGTTCAACCGGTTTTTCCAGGATTGATTCAATGTCTGAGGCATTGGGTCGTTTGGCTGGATTTGTTTGCAGGCATTGGATAATCACGGATGCCAGTTCCGGCGAAAGGGTAGGGTTAAGTAAGAGCGGGCGGGTGAAGTGCCCATGTTCAATTTGATGGCGTAGAAGAAGCGGATTCCGTTCGTCGAAGGGCAGGTGCCCCGTTGTCATTTCGTAGAGTAGAACACCCAGCGCCCAAACATCCGATTTTGGTTCAACCTGAGCCCGAAACTGCTCGGGGGCCATAAATTCAGACGTTCCAACGGCGTGCCCAACCTTTGTTAGTTGAGGGGTATAGCGCCCTTTGGCAATTCCGAAATCAAGCACTTTAACCTGACCATCGGGGCGAATCCGAATATTTGACGGTTTCAGATCCCGGTGTATAATGCCCATCTGATGCAGGTAAGCAACGGCCCTGGCAATTTGCCGGATGATCCGGCTTGCTTCTTCGTTACTCAGTCGTTCTCTCCGCCGAATCAACTCATCCAGGGATAGTCCGTCGATCCATTCGATAACCAGCGCCGGGCGCTCATCAATCAGCGTGACATCGTACAGGGCAGCAATATTGGGATGCGAAATAGATGCCTGAAGCGATGCTTCGTTGCGGAACCGGGCAGCAAACTCAGGTCGGTATAAAACTTTCACGGCCGCCTGCCGACCCGTTTCCAGATTCCATGCTTTAAACACTTCCCCCATTCCCCCCGCACCGACGTAATCGGTCAGGCGGTAGCCAGCAACAACGCGGTGGAGGTAGGAGTGAGCGGGTAGCATGGATAGACGGAGTTTATAGTTTGGAGTCTGAAGTTCGTAGTTTGATGTTACGGTAGCCTGATTAAGCGTCAGCCAACTTCAAACTACGAACTACAAACTTTAAACAGTTATTATTCAACCACTTGCCGACGGCCCATTAACTCCAGACCGTATTTGATGGGGATTGCGAAGGTGATTCGGGTGGCATCTTCCCGGCTGGTGCTGGCGGAGAATATACCAATGGCGTTACCATCTTTGTCAAATACGGGCCCACCACTGTTGCCTGCTCCCGTTGCATTGGCTGTAAGCTGGTAGTAGTCACCAAATTCGCTGTAGTAAGCGGCTGCTTTCCCGGCCGACTGTCCGCGCAGAATCTTACCAATATTGCCCGGTGTGACCGTTACGTCGGGCACTTTAACGACCTGTGGATTCCGGTTGGCAAAGTCAGACGAATACTCGCCTACGAAAACATCAGGTGAAATGCCGGGGTAACCCATAACCGTGATCGGCTGACCAACGGCAATATCTTTGTCGGCATCGCGCAGTTTAACCGGGGTGAGCGTTTCGGGCAGGTCGATTTTAATAATGGCTACATCGTGTTTCGAGGAAACAATGGGCTTACCCTGCGCTGGGAACCGTTGCTCGTTCTTATTGAAGGTAACGTCGAGGTAGGTGTTCTCGCCTTCAATTACTTTCCCTGACATTGGCTTTTTGCCGAAGAACTGGGTTTCGCCGGGCACCCAACGGAATTCCTGTACTGGCGTTGGGCTAATTTCCCAACCTTTAGCCCCTTCTACCAACAACATACCAGGGAAGGCATCCTGCGGGAAGCTGTAATAGGAATTCCAGGCGGCTGCTACGTGTCGGTTCGTCAGAATATGCCCCTGGGGCGATACAACAAAGCCGGTTCCACTGGCTCCTGCCATGGCAATTGGCTTGCCAACGGCCACATTTCGCTTTAGACCCAGTAAGGGTTCAATTTTACCCGAAGACGTTTCAATATACATGGCCACGTTAACTACACTTCCGTCTTTCTGCTTTACGGGCATGTATTCGTGGTAAATGTCGTCGCCAGTTGGGGTGTACGTTAGCTTATAGCCAAATTCAATGAAAACAACTTTGCTGGTGTTGGCAGTAGCAATCTGTTCGGCGTTTAGGCTATTGTCTTTGACACCCTCATGAATGACCTCCTTCGTTTTCACGTAATAGGTTTTGGTGTCTGGCTTGATTTTGTCTTTGAAGGCATAACCCAGCCCGGATAATACAACCAGCAAACCAGCTACGCTCAGCAACACGCCCTTGTTTGTTTTCCGACGCTCGGTCATCATCATCCGCTCAACGGTTTGTTTGCCAAGGCCAACTTTGTGCGGAACTGCGATATCGCTTTCGTTCGATCCGCTATGGGTTTCGGCCAGGCTCATTTCTGTCGTTGGTTTGAACGACGGAATGTCGACAACGCGGGTGCTCATCATTAGTTCGGCAGGGCGCGGGTTCAAATCGAACTGGAAAACAGGACCGCCCTGACCCAGTTGAATTTCATCGCCAGGCTGAATAGGAGCGGAGTTGCTGATGCGGCTCTTGTTGACGAAAATGCCGTTTCGGGAGTTGTTGTCTACAACACTGAATGATAGCTCGTTACCAGGGTCGCGGACAATTTTGCCGTGATCGCGGGAAACGGCTGAGTCGCGTTCCGGATCGAATCGGATAACATTGGTGGTGGCCCGGCCGAAGCTCAGTTCATTGTATTTCTTGTAATCGAACTCTTCGACCTGATTTGCTTTGCTACCGGTTAAGTGACGGATGACGTAACGATTGACTAGAGTTGCCATGATTTTGTATATGTCTTGGGGTGAAAAGTGATTGCCGTTTGACTGACACAAAGTTGGCGGATGGGCCGTCGGTGGGAAATCGGGGAAAGCCCTGATTTGCTTCCCGTCGAACCTATATTTTTCATCTATAGGTTTTCCTATATTTTGATCCAGCTCCTTGTCATTGAGCTTGTTAAATGACTACTTTGGATAGCGAATGAGTGAATAAGTGAATGAGTAAATGAGTGAAAGTGCGAAAACCAGCAAGCACTCATTATCCCTTTCGCTCGTTCGCTCATCTACTCTTTCACTCATTCGCTCTTTAGTTATGCGCTACGTTCTATTCCTCTTTCTAACCTGCACAATAGCCGTTGCCCAGAATCCAACCATCGATTCGTTACGGAACCAGCTAACCAAGCTACCTCTAGACAGTAATCGGGTGAAAACGATGCATGAGCTGGCAACTAATCTGTGGTGGAATGGCTATGACTCGCTGGCCCGCCAGATGCTTTACCAGGCAATGCACGTAGCCAGGCAGACCAACTACGCCACGGGTGAGATTCGCGCCCGGCTGGCACTGGCCCGGATTGAAGCGGATTATCTGTCGGACACCAGATCGGCTCATGCGCAATTAGATTCGGCTCAACAACAGGCTATTGCCATCCATGATTTGTCTTTGCAGGGACAGGTGTTTCTGCGAAGGGCGCAACTGTATGAGAATATCATGGACAAACTTCCTGAAGCCAGAAACTTGCTGGACAAAGCATTACAGAAGTTCCAGCAAGCCCACGATCAAAAATGGGAAGCGCAGGTACACAACGAAATGGCGATCATGAAGATGGGCGAAGGGAATTATGTAGCAGCTATTAACTTATGGCTCAATACCCGACGGATTCAGGAGTCGATACAGGATTGGAAAGGCCTCCGATCTACTTTACCCAACCTGGGTTCTGCCTATATAAAACTCAGACGGTATACCGAAGCGATGGCTTGTTTTACGGAAGCCGAAAAGGTAGCCGACCGACTAAATGATGGGATGATCCGGACGTTTATCCTGAGTCGAAAAGCCGAAATACTTGAAAAAGAAGACAACTATACTCAGGCTCTGGCATTGTTTTTTCAGCAGATAAAAGCGTACACTACGCCTTACCAGCCCAGTCATCTGGCCAGGGCCTATGGCTCGGTTGGTCGAATGTATATTGAACTTAAACAATTCGATAAAGCACTTAAATACAGTCAATTATCGCAGGATATTTATCGAAAAACTGTAGAGAAAACGCAGGAAGCGCTGGAACATAATGCTCAGGCTAATTTCGGTAAGATTTATCTGGCACTAAAACAGTACAGGCGTGTGATTCCGTACGCTCAGGCAGGACTGGCCTGGACTAAAGATGTAAAAGAAATGCGCCCCGAACGAACGGAATACGTTCGCCAACTGGCCGAAGCTTACGATCATTTGGGAGAGCCCGCCAAAGCGCTACGGTATTTTAAGTGGTACAAAGCCGAAGCCGATACCATGCTGAACGAAGAGGCCATGCAGAAAGCCACTGTGGCCAGCATGACCTATGATTTCGAGAAAAAGCAACAAGGTGTTCGGTTGAAGCAGGCGCAACAGGAAGTACGAATTCAATCGCTGGAAAACGACAAACTGGAACAGACGCGTAACCTGCTCATTACCTTGTTACTACTGGTTGCGGGTGTCCTCAGTTTTGTATTCTGGAATAACCGCCGATTGAAGATCAGAAATGAGGAACTCTCCCAGAAAAACGCCGAAATTGAAGCGGCTTTATACCGGGGACAGACGCTGGAACGCAAACGAGTGGCCAGTGAGTTGCATGATAGTGTTGCATCTAAAGTATCAGCGCTGAAATGGCGGTTCGAAGCCTTCGATACCTCGCAGTTCGATACCGAGCAGCACCGGGAGCACGCCCGATTGCTTGATCACATGGGCGAAGTGTATGAAGATATCCGGTCTATTTCGCACAATCTCATGCCCGAAATTCTCGAAAAATTGGGCCTCCAGGCAGCGTTGGTCAAGTTAACAGATACCCTAAACGTTCAGAACCGAACCCGATTTCAGGTAGAAGTTGACCAATCGGGAGAGGATGTGCGAGGCAAAACGGCCTATGATCTCTATACGATCACGCTCGAATTGGTGAACAACATCCTGAAACACGCCAAAGCCCGTCAGGCTGATATTTCGTTAACACGCCGGAATGGCTTTCTAACCCTGACGGTACAGGACGACGGTCAGGGGATGCAACCGGAGAAGAATCAGGATGGCTTTGGGTTACAGAACATTAAGTCGCGCCTGGAGCGGCTGGGAGGCACCTATCTGGTATCGAACCCGGCGCAGGGAGGAACGTGTATACATGTTCAGATTCCGGTTGCGGTGTAGGGTTACCCAGGGTACATCTATAAAGTCGAGTTGGACGAAGGCAATGAGCCTCTCTCAGCTTGAAATTGATTGACAGGATTTCGTGTGAATCTAAATCAGACAACTTAGGACAATGGACGAGGTTTTCGGTGGTTTTACAAACTTTTACATCTCGTTTATAACTCTTTACTACTAAAAAACGTCAGGATAGTTGACGCCCAATACCTTTACTGTATTGTTTTATCAAATCAATTATAGTCATGAATAGCTATAGCCTTGTTTTATTTTTCCTTTTGCAATTCTCATTTTATCAGGCGTTAGAATTTCCACAGTTATCCCCACTACTGGCTAGTCAGCAAAAACAAAAAAGAGATAAGGCTGGAGCTGCAAACATCGTTTTTAAATCTACAGATGGCGGACAGACATGGCAGGACATTAGCGAAGGGCTACCTGAAAATTTGCCAGCGGATAGTTTCGTTGACCATGATAGTGAGCTCTATATAAGTGCTGGAAATGGGATATATCATAGTAAACCAAATTCCACAGCTCCTTTTTGGGAAAAAGAGATTTCCCCTGAAAAATATAGCAGCCTTATTCCTGGTAAGACTGGGATAGTTGCCTACAATTACAATGGCCAATTTTTACAAAAAATAAACGGAACGAGTGTATGGTCGCCAATGTACACGAATTTGCAAGAGAGGGAAGTACGCACCTTTTTTGAAAGTGATGAAGGTGCATTTTTTGTCGGTTACAACAACGGCCTTTTTAAATCCACCAACAGTGGAAAAACCTGGAAACAAGTCTATGCAGGAGGCTGGGTAATGAAATTGGTTGAGTCAAACGGTGTGCTGATGGCGACCAGCCAGAAGGGTATAATAGTGTCGACCGATGATGGTGAGAACTGGAATTGTGTAATTAGCGAGGGCGGTGTGGGCATCGCTGTAGAACGCATCAAAGGCGGATTTGCGGTTATTACGTACAATTCAGAGTCGGAAACCAGACGAGTGCGAACATCCTACGACGACGGTAAAACCTGGCAGCCCATTGATGCCGGCCTTCCGGCAAGCCTTTCAATTTCCTCAATTATTCAGGTTGGTGAATACTTCTTTTGTGGTCATCCTGGCGGCATTTTTAGATCATCAGATAAGGGAAAAACATGGGAACTGTTACTTCCTTCTATCGACAATAAAGTCTTCAATTTATCGGTTTCAGGCAACGTGATTTATGCCATACCCAAGGATGGAGGATGTTGAAAATTACATTATTTGCTATTTTGTATGACCCCGTCGGGGTCATACAAAATAAAGTGAAGTTTAATTCTTAAGTAAATGACTATAATGATCCTAACCTGATCAGTACGATTACTCATTACTCAGGGGCCAATAACGTTTTTAGTCTGTTTTTGGCTTCCTCATTGGTTGGATTAACGGCAATGGCTTTCTGATACGTTGCTATCGCATCTTTTTTACGATGTAACGCTTCGTAGGTTTTTGCCAGGCTGACTAATGCGATATCTCGTCCAGGAAATTCGGTAACGTTGTTTTCGAAAATAAGCCGTGCATCCTCATATCGTTTTAAGGTAACTAATTGATTGCCAAGTTGATCCATGGCTAGCCAGTCGATATAATACCGGCTCGTGTCCGCTTTCATCCGTTTATAGTCGTCAATCGCTTTTTGGGCATGTTGCGTGGCTAGTGATGTTTCTAAAACTTTATGAACAGGTTGTTTCAGCGCAACGGGTTTGTCATAAAGAATTCGCATCAGATTCGATGTAATGCCAAAAAAATGAGTCGGGGTACTATTGCAAAGAAAAACAATCAGGCTGTTGGTTTCCGGTATGCGAATGAGGAACGACAGGAATCCTTCGGTCATACCCAAATGATAATTGGTAAAAACGCTATCGGTTGCGGTATACTTAAACTGCTGATTAAACCAGCCAAACCCATAGCGCCAGGGCCGTATGCCTGGCGTAAACATCTGGTCCGTCAGGGTTTTATTCAGCAATGAGTTATTCGTAATAGCCAGATGTAAGTTGAATAAGTCGTCGACGGTTGAATAAAGATCGCCCGTTCCCATGGTATTCGACTGATCCCGAAAATCAGCACTGGTATAGCCTCCTAAACTATAATCATAGCCCGAAGCACGTTGCGCCACAATCTGTGTATGAGCATACGACCCCGAATGACTCATGCCAATTTTATCGAAAATATCGTCTTTCATTAACTGGGCATACGATTTTCCCGTAACCCGTTCCATAATATAGCCAAGTGTAAAATACCCCCAGCTACTATAGTAGTAGTTGGGGCCCGGCGTAAAGACAAGTGATGAGTCCTTATATAATTTTATGTACTCCTCCCTGGTAAAATACTGGCGACTAATTTTTGGGAAGAAGTCGTTGATGATATCATAATTCGGGATGCCCGATGTGTGATTCAGGAGTTGCTTTATTTTGATACGACTACCGTTATTTTTTGAAAATTCAGGAATATAATCAGCAATTGTTTTATCCAGATCTAGTAAGCCTTTCTGGACCTGTATCAGCACCAGGATAGCCGTCAGCGGTTTTGAAACAGAACCAAGCATGAACTTTGTGTCGGTCGTATTGGCTATATTCCACTCCCGATTAGCCATCCCAAAGGCCTGTTTATAAATAACCTTCCCGTTCTCAGCCACTAAAACGCTACCATCAAACATATTAAACTGATGATACGACTTCATCAATTGATCTAAACGTTCTGGCTTGCTTTGTGCCTGACCAGGCAGAAAAGCTAAGGAAAACAGGCTGATTAATATAAAAAGTCGTTTCATCTCATTTTGCCGCTAGCTATCGTAAGCTCCCCATCTTCTAAAAACTGGCATGTAGGTGTAGCGTTAAGCTATTCGTTATGAATGGTATCAGTTTGTTTTTTTGTAATTAGTACCATCATACGTTTTATCCATCCAGGCAACCACTTGCTCCCAGCTGGCAAGGGGAATTTTAGCGTGAGTGGTGTTTTTCATAACTAAGAATTCCTTTTTATTGCCCGGAACCAGATCGTAGAACTCTTTCACTTTATCGATCGTAAACAATTCATCTTTATCGCCAACCCCTACCAACACCGGAACAGTCAGGGTCTTCGGAAGCCGGAGTTCCGTGACATTCAACATGGTCAGAAAGCGAAGGGTATATCTAAAATTGAACAGGGGGTCTTTTGTTACTGTCATGCCTTCTCTATAATATTCAACCGCCTGATACGATGGACGGAATATAGAGCTGGCAAAAATTTTAATTTTCTCGAACAAGGTAGGCGGTTTATTCAGCCCTTTTCGGCCTTCGTAAGCGCCTGAGAGTAGTATCAAGCCTGATAGCTCATTGGGAATGGCATCCGCGACGCAGATCGCAGAAGCTACGCCCAGGCTATGGCCTAACACAACCACGTTGGGATAACCAAGCGTTTTGATATACCTAACCGACTCCACTAAATCGGCAATCCATCTTTCTTTACCAGGGATATCTCCGCGGTTTCCACCCGATAAGCCATGCCCTCGATAATCCAGACCAAACGTTGTATAGCCACCTGCTGCAAATGGTTTTCCAGCCATATCATAGGGACCACTGTAGGCGGTTATGCCATGGAAAATCAGAACAGCAATGTCTTTTTTAGCGGGCAGAATCGTGTCCGGATTCCACCTCCGCAGAAATAATGTTTCCCCATCCGTTGTGGTAAACTGGTCATGGGGGCCGATGAACTGCTGCCGTAATTTCGAAGCTCCTTCCGGCGAAATCCCTACATGATTTGTCTTTGATTTTGTTGGCAGAAACGCCAGTATCAAGCCAAAAACCAAAACAGCGGCCACTACGGCAATAAGCGTGTAGGCTATCCTCCTAAATACTTTTTTCATGCCGAATTAAATAGTTTTTCTGTCATTCCGACGATAGGAGGAATCTTAAAGTTGCTTATTTGGAGAGTCTAAGATTCCTCCTATCGTCGGAATGACAGAAAAAAAGCTGTTTTAACGCCAATTTAAAAATTTAAAAACCCCACGCCCCTGCCATTTCCTACAACAACCCGTGCTTGACGGCATACTTTATAATGCCAATCGAGTTTTTGACGCCTAATTTTCGGAGAATGTTGTGCCGGTGCGTTTCAACGGTTCCGGGACTGATGAATAGCTTATCGGCAATGGCGTTGGTCGACAGTTCCTGGGCAACCAGTTTGATGATTTCAATTTCGCGGTCGGTGAGGGGCGTAATGGGAGCGGGGGCTTCGTCCGAGGGGCGTATGGTGTCTACGGGTAAAGCCATCAACTGGGTCATAACGGATTCCGAGAAGTATTTTTCGCCACGGGCCAGCGTTTTTATTGCTTTTTCCAGCTCGGCTTTGCCCGCCCGTTTCATCACATAACCCGAAATACCTGCCCGAAAAGCCTCCCGAATTTTATCGGCATCTTCCGAAACGGTTAGCATCAGTACTTTAATCTGAGGGAATTGCTGCCGAACCTGGAGCGTCAGATTAATTCCATTCAGAAGTGGCATATCCATGTCCGTTAAGAGGATATCGACCTCGTTTTCATGGAGAAAATTAACGACTTGTCGGCTATCGTTTAGGGTGCCAATTACCTCCACACCTTCAATTCGGCTGAGTAATAAAGATAAACTATCTAAAATGATTTCGTGATCGTCGGTTAATAGTACACGAATAGAAGAGGACATAAAAAAATCGGGTCAAGAGGAATGGGATATGTCAAATATACTACGGGTTTCAGCCATTGACAATCATCTGCTTTAGCGTATGGTAAATTTATGGTATTGTGTTGTCGGTTACTTATAACCGACAACACATTTTAATGCACCTGAAAGATTTTAAACTATCAGGCTGCCAATCTTGTATATTCACGATATGCATACTGCTCTACCGTTACTCCTGTTGTCCAGCCTTCTTTTGACGATATCTGCCTGCGCCCCGCGCTATAAAGGCCCCATAACCAATCACTTCGATGGCAAGAAATTCTTTAATCCGGGAATGCCCGAGCGAACCAGTGGTGGTTTGCTCAAATGGCTGCTTCACCGCGATAAAGGCCCCTGGCCTGAACAACCCGATGCTTATATCGGGGCTAAACCGGCCACGCGTATCGAGGGAGATAGTCTGGTGCTCACCTTTGTGAATCACTCGACCTTTCTGATCCAGACAAACGGCCTGAATATCCTAACGGATCCCGTTTGGTCGAAACGAGTTGGACCAACGTCCTGGCTTGGGGTTAAACGCAAACGCCCGCCAGGATTGCGCTTTGAGGAATTGCCGCCCATTGATGTTGTGCTACTGAGCCATAATCACTATGATCACCTCGACTTGCCGACGATTGAAAAACTGGTCAAAGCCTTCAATCCTCTGTTTGTAACACCGCTTGGCGTATCCTATCTGCCCAAATCGGTAAACGGGCGCATAACCCGAGAACTTGACTGGAATGATACCTTGCAGGTTAACGAAAAGCTCCGCCTTACCTGCACACAGGCCCAGCATTTTAGTAACCGGGGTCTTGGCGACAGGGACGAAACCCTCTGGTGTGGCTACCTGTTGCATACCAGTTTTGGTACGACTTATTTCTGCGGAGACAGCGGATACGGGCCTCATTTCAAACGCATTGGTGAGCAGGCAGGTGGGCCAATCAAACTAGCTTTGTTACCCATTGGCTCTTACCGTCCTGAGTGGTTCATGGCCCCCGTTCATGTATCGCCCGCCGGGGCTGTTCAAGCATTTATTGATCTGAAAGCCACGCAGGCGGTTGGTATTCACTTTGGTACATTTCAGCAGGGCGACGATGGGCTAGTTGAACCCGCTGATGATCTTCGGAAAGCGCTTCAGACGAAGAAGATTGCCGAAGAGAAGTTTTTAGTGCCGAAGGAAGGCCATCCAATGGTGTTTAAATGATTCTTTAACACAGAGCCATGGAAAGTTAAGCGAGAACGAGAGTACTACGCCAACCGAGGAATATAAAAAAACTCTGTGTTCTCTGTGGCTCTGTATTGAAATTAAAAACTACAACAAAATATTGTTGACGGGTTGCATGGCGGGTGGAATATCCGTTTCGTCGAGCATTTCGCGGAGGTCAATTTCAATCGTGCGGCTCATGGAGGTGATGGGGGTGTCGTTTGCACTTCCTTCGAATGGGTTCTCGGTGCTTTCGCCAACCTGCTCCAAACTCATAAATACCCACGATACCAACACGCCAAAGGGAATGGTCAGCCAGACGGCGTGGTCGCCGAGTTTGTCAAACTCCTTGAGTAAACCAAATGGCACCAGCAACACGAACAGCCGGATAAACAATACGTTGATAGTAGCGAACTGGCGAGGGTAGGGGAAGTTTTTGATGCGTTCACTTTTTCCCTGATGCTCAAACAGTTCCTTTAACATTAATTCCAGCTCAACGTATCGGTAGTTCTCGATCCAGCCATCATCAGTCAGTTCACGTAGGTGTTTCGATTGAAGGGCTAATAACTGCGTAGCCCGGTTTTTCTTGCTTAACACATAGTTGGTTTCCTCGGCCGATAAGAGGGTGCGCAGTTCATCCGGCAGATTACTTTCCAGCTCAGGTACCTTGTAGAACTGACGATATTCTGCATTGTAGCTTTTTTGCATATTCTCCCACTTTCGAGGCTCGCGCAGTTGAAATCGCAGTGCTGTGAGCCAGGCAATATGGCGATAAAGTAACTGCTGGTGCACAGCAGCTGAGCTACCCGACGAGGTTGTTGGGCTCCGTACAAAATCCCGAACCATAATACCCAGGCTTCGGCTGCTATTGACAATGCCACCCCAAATCTGGCGGGCTTCCCAGGCACGGGCGTAGGTAGCGTTATTGCGGAAGCCGGCAATGAAGGCTGCAGCTGTACCTAACAGGGCTATGGGCACCCAGGGCATGCCTAGCCATTCTAGTCCAACTATTTCATACAGAATGGTTACTGTACAATTAATTCCCAACAGCCAGTACAAATTCTGACGGGTCCAGAATAGAAATTCTTTTACAGTATAGTTTCTTCCAGCGTGCATGGTGATGGTGGAGTTTGTGAAGTAGGTGATGTGAGTGGTATCATGGAGTAAGTGAAGTGGGTATAGTAGGGTATATTAATAGCCTAACTTCACTCACGACCCTCACTTCACTTACTCTACTAATTTAACTTTTTCTCATACGCCAGGAATCGTAAACCGGGCCGGAATCCAAGGGTGATCTCACCGGCATACTGATAACCGAGTTTCGGGAAAAGTTTTTGGGTCGACTGATTTTCTGAGTTCGTGTCAATTCGTAAAAAAGAAATGCCATGTTCAAGAGCAAGCTTCTCGGCTTGTTCCAATAAAGCAACGGCCACACCCTGTCCACGAAAATTGGGATCAACAGCCAGTCGGTGGGTGACAATAGCGCGTTGGTTCAAATCGAAGCCTACCTGAGCGTATTCGGGCTCCTGGTCTTCGGTCAGAGCGGCTACTCCCGCTAGTTGGCCGTCGATGTCTGCTACCCAAAGTTGTTGCTTGGCGATGTCCTGTCCGAAGACCGTTTCATTCGGATACTGATTGTCCCACTGAAAATTTCCGGCTTCGTGCATAAGAGGAATCACGTGTTGCAGGAGCTTTATTAAAGCTGGGATATCGGATGGGGTAGCTGGGCGAATGGTCATATATTATGAGGTTTCTTACTCTACAATAACTCGATCACCGTGGCTTTTGGGCGTTGAGGTCACAGTGAAAATAACGTCATTTGGGGAGTCATTTCGCATCTGGTGTGCTATGAAAGGTGGAATTTCAATACCTTCATTGGCTTTTAGTCTACTGGTTTTCTCGCCAATCTCCAGGGTTGCTTCGCCGGATAAGACAAAGAAAAACTGATGCGAGCGTTCATGGTAATGCTTCACTTCTGCCGTGCCAGGGGGCATGCGTTCCTGAATGATGCTTACTGAATCTGACTTCACTAAATGCCAGCCATCGCAGCCATCTCCCCAGGTATAGTGCTCCGCATTTTGAGTGGAGATGATGTGAATAGAATTTCCGGTCATCAATTTATGGGAATTAGAACACACAAAATCAGATTAATCATTCGTCACCATTTGACCCCATCGGAGTCAAATGATTATAAAAAAATCATTTTCTATACATATCTGACCCCATCGGGGTCACACCAGCGATATAATTCTTTGTGGCCTCCGTGTCTCTGGGTTTAATAATATTGCCACTTACTTCCCCTCTTTCAACATTTCAACCACCAGCGTCAACTCGTTGACTGTCGCTTCGGGATCGCCCGAGAAACCGATTTGCCGATAGCGAACGCGGCCGTTTGGGCCAATGACCACCTTTGTGGGAATACCCTGAACTTTGTAGGCATTAGCCACTTTTTGCTGACCGTCGAGGGGAACCACAAAATTGTAGGGATGCTTTTCCATGAAATTATGCACCCGTTGTACAGGACCACCCTCGCGGGTGTTCACGAATAGAAACCGAACATTGGGGTCGTTTTGAAAGCGGGATTGCGCTTGTTGCATAGCCGGGAATGACGCAATACAAGGCCCGCACCAGGTAGCCCAGAAATCCAACACAATCACCTTTCCTTTAAATGCCGACGAAGAAATGGTACGCCCCAGTAGATCGTTGAGTGCAAAGGCAGGAGCCGGTTCATTAATGAGTTTTTGCTGAAGTTCATCGCGTTGATCGGCCTTTGTATCGGCTTCCAGATCGGCCAGATACGCATCGGCTTTAGCGGGTGTATTTCCGGCTTGTTTGGCGTACCAGTCGCGTAGGGCGGTTTTTAGACCCGTAGTCGCTCTGTCTACCTGTACAATGGCTTCAACTACCGGAAGCACATCAGCAACATGGTTCGTCCGCAGGGCGCACTGGAAGTAACGTTCATTGGTGCGCGGGTCACTGTTCTCAACATCGTTGATCGAGACAACCTCCTGATAAGCCGTATAAGCATCCGCGTATTTGCCCTGTTGTTCAAGCGCACGGGCGTAGGTGTTCATTAACTGCCGCTGACGACTTTGCTTTTCAGTATCCCAATTGCCCGCAATCGTTCTGGGCTTAGACTGAGTTTTCAGAACGGTTAACCCCCGTTTGACCAACTGCTCGGCTTCAGGGAGTGACCGCCGTTCGTCAGCTAATTGAAACGCGATCGTATTGAGTACCAGCACATCCGTTTGAGCTACGGGCAGTTGATCCACAAACTCGACTAACCCCCGAATATCATTGTTCTTGAAATAGCCATTGGTCATAATCACCGACAGATCGAGCAGGTGGGGGGAGATAGGGAATTCACGGACGAAGGCTTCGTAGGCAGCTTTCTGGCGAGCCCAGTTAGTTTCGGCCCGGATAGCAATGGCCCGGTCTTTCTGTACGAGCGAACCCGCCGGTTCCACTGTTTTCAGACGTTCGCGCAGGGCATTAACTTTCTGGAAATCGCCCATACTTTCATACAGCCTGGTGGCATCGGTCAATTCGGTGAGCGTTGGGTTAGGGCGGGAGGCCAGATACGATTCGATTGCTGCTTTGACTTTTGGGCCATAACCAGGTTTCTTCTGTTTGATCAGAGCTGCTAAATGATCGGACCAGTATAGAGGGCGCAACTCAGGATTCTGTACCAGTTCGTGTTCATATAGTGTAACAATCCAGTTCGGATCAGGACGGAAGTTCGTTTCATTCATGAAATGACTGCGCGTAAATACGGATGCCTGCCCACCTGTAACGTGCGGCACGATTCGGCCAGACTCATCACAAACCGGAATGACGTAGAACTGCCCGTTATTAAGATCGGTGTGTTGGGGGGTCTTACTGTTTCGGAAAAACAACATGATCCCGGTTACATCTTTTTTGGGAATAAAGACTTCACCAATATAGTCATTACCTTGCCGCACCAGCGTAGCTGTTGCCGGCTGGCTAATGTACATCCTACTAGGTACTCCATATCGTACAAACCGACCCTCAAGCAGGCTATCTTTAGCCAGGGGCGTCGTTTGCGGGCTGTACGTAAACGATACGATTTGACCAATCTGAGGTCGTTCGGGCGAGAAACAGAATTGGGCCTGAGCGAATGACAACGCAATAACCAGGAGGGTGAAAGTTAAGAAAACCTTGCTGTTCATAACGAATTTGGCGTCAAAATTGACTTGAAACTAACCACAGAGACACAGAGAATACAGAGTTAAAATAGATTGGTAATTAGGTAATTTTCACTCTTTGTTCTCTGCGTCTCTGTGGTTAAAATTTTTATATAGTTCTGCTTAATACGGTTAAACCGCAACTGGCTCTTCTTTTGACACCGGCTTCGATACGGCCCAAAGGCCCAGGAATGTAAACAACCCATTGAGCAGCAATCGCTCAAAGCCAAACTGATACCCCCCAAACCAGGCCGCGGAATTTTCGTTAACAATGTATGTAAGCACGGGCGATACCAGACAGATAAACGGCACAACACGATCCATAACCGGACGCTTGCTAAAAATACCAAACGCATATAACCCCAGCAGTGGGCCATAGGTATAGCCCGCAATATCGAATACGGCCGTAATAACCTCCTTGCTGTTCAGCTGTCGGAAAACGATGATAACAATGTAAAACAGGACCGAAAAGCCAATATGAACGATATGTTTAATCCGCGACCGTTCGGCTTCAGGGCGTTTCTCCACATTCATGAAGTCAACGCAAAAGGAGGTCGTGAGGGCGGTTAGGGCGGAGTCGGCGCTGGCGTAGGTGGCCGCTGTAATACCCAGCAGGAAGGTAATAGCAACGACCAGACCGAGGTGATTCAGCGCCAGTAAGGGGTACAAATCGTCGGTACGGGCTGGAATTTCAATGCCTTCGCGCTGGGCAAAAACGTATAACAGGACACCGAGCGAGAGAAACAGAAAGTTGACGAAAACCAGTGTTATCGTAAACCAGAACATATTCTTCTGCGCTTCGCCAATGTTTTTGCAGGTCAGATTTTTCTGCATCAGATCCTGGTCCAGACCCGTCATTACAATAGCAATGAATGCGCCTGAAATAAACTGTTTGAAGAAGTTCTTCGGATCATTGGCATCCCAATAAAATACCTGCGACATGGGGCTGGCTTTAACAGTTTGGATTAATCCTCCGAAGGATAAACCCAGCTCCTGAGAGATCAAAACAATCGTCAATACCACTGCTGTGACTAGAAAGACGGTCTGGAGTGTATCCGTCACGATAATGGTTTTAACACCCCCTTTGAAGGTATAAATCCAGATCAATCCAATGGTAATAAAGACCGACACTTCGAACGGCACGCCTAATGCATTAAAGAGTGCGATCTGTAAAACCCCGGCGGCTACATAAAGCCGGACGGCTGAGCCAACCGTTCGGGCGAGCAAAAAGAAGCCAGCCCCGGCTTTATACGACCAGAAACCGAAGCGTTTTTCGAGATAGCCATAAATGGAAATCAGGTTCAGTCGGTAATAAAGCGGCATCAGTACCGAACCGATCACAAAATACCCAACAATATAGCCCAGTACAACCTGAAAGTACGAGAAGCCAATTTTGCCCACAGCTCCCGGTACCGAAATAAAGGTAACCCCCGACAACGAGGTGCCAATCATGCCAAAGGCAACTAACCACCAGGGCGACTGCCGGTTAGCGGTAAAAAAAGCATTGGTATCAGCTCCTCGGGCGGTGTAAAAGGAAACGGCAATCAGCATCCCGAAATAAGCTACTAAAATCACTAAAGCGAGGGTGGTGTTCATGAAGAATACGGCAACTTTTCAGGCCAGAATGGGGTTTTCTTAAAGCGGGATAACAGTTTTCAAAACTGCTCGTTTTTCCGTAAATTTGCTAAGTAAACACGCTTTTCGATCCCATGCAACCTTTTGAAGAAAACGACTGGTCGACCCATGTAGATGTACTCGATGAAGTAGTTGAAACCGACGTTCATAACCTCGTGGTTTTCAATGACGAGGTCAATACGTTCGATCATGTCATTGATACATTGATCGATGTTTGTGAACACACGCCCGAACAGGCTGAACAATGCACCCTGCTAATTCACTACAAAGGCAAATGTGCGGTTAAAAACGGTTCGTGGGAAGAGCTCGTACCCATGCGTAACGAGATCTGCCGGCGTGGTATCTCTGCTGAAGTTCTAAATTGAATGTACAATGTATAATGAGTAATGTAGAATGATTGAGCTCATTATTCATTACTCATTATACATTATTCATTAAACAACAAACTCTTGGAATACCCCTCCAAACTTATAGAAGACGCGGTTAACGAGGTGTCGAAACTGCCAGGAATTGGAAAGAAGACCGCGCTCCGGCTGGTACTGCATCTGTTAAAACGTGACGAAGACCAAACTGAACTGCTGGCCCAAAGTCTAACGGCCATGCGCACGAAGGTTAAATACTGCCAGAAGTGCCACAACCTCTCCGACCATGATTTGTGTACCATTTGTGCCAGCCACAAACGCGACCAATCGTTGATCTGCGTGGTTGAAGATACCCGTGATGTGCTGGCTATTGAAAATACCGCACAGTACAAAGGCCTGTATCATGTACTGGGAGGCATTATTTCACCCGTAGAAGGCATTGGCCCGAGTGATTTGCAAATCGACTCGCTCATAACCCGGCTTCGCGGTTCGGAAAGTGAGCAGGTACGCGAAATTATTCTGGCGATCAGCCCCACAATGGAAGGCGATACAACGGCTTTTTATCTACAAAAAAAGCTCAAGCCGTTTAACCTCAAAATTTCCACCATTGCCCGTGGTATTCCTATCGGGGGCGATCTTGAATATGCCGACGAAGTAACTCTTGGCCGGAGTATTCTGAGCCGGATTGTGTATGAGTAGTCTCTTTCCCTGGCAGCACACATAGATGCTGTTTGCATAGGAAAATCTCCTTTCTTTGTGTCCACGACCTTGGTCTGCGAGCCCGATTCGTTGAACATTCGCCCATTTGTAGGGTTTTGATTAACAGACCTAGGTCGCAGACGCTTTTGTTTTCTCCCAAAACCAATCATTCGCATGAATCGCTCCGAGTTTTTGAAACTGGCATTTGGTACATCGGCCAGCCTGATAGCTTTCCGTTCTTTTGGTTTAGCTCCTGCTCAGGCAGAAGGTCCATTCAAACTGGCTCCGCTGCCTTACGACGCTGGTGCACTTGAGCCGCATATCGATAAAATGACCATGGAAATCCACCATGGTAAACACCATAAAGCGTACGTTGACAATCTGAACAAGGCTGTTGCCGGAACCGATATGGCGAAGATGGACATTGACGCACTGGTGAAAAGTGTAACCACGAGCACCCCGGCAGCCGTGCGTAACAACGCAGGTGGTCACTGGAATCACACTTTCTTCTGGAATGTTATGGGACCTAACGCAGGCGGTGCGCCAAAAGGCGCTCTGGCCGACGCGATTAACAAAAAATATACTTCGTTCGACAATTTTAAAACGGAGTGGGGCAAAGCGGCAACTGGCCGTTTTGGTTCGGGATGGGTGTGGCTCATCAAGAATGGAAACGACGTAGAAATCATCTCAACGCCCAATCAGGATAATCCACTAATGGCCCTGGCTGAGAAAAAAGGAACCCCTGTTCTGGGTCTTGACGTTTGGGAGCACGCGTATTATCTGAAATACCAGAACCGTCGGCCAGACTACGTAACCGCTTTCTGGAACGTGGTTGACTGGAACAAAGTAGGGAAGAATTTCGGCGCGTAATTTAGTGGGGTAAGTAAAAATAGGTGGAGTGGGTGGAGTAGTGCAGTATGCAATTACTTTCCTCACTCCACTTACTTTTACTTACTCCACTAAATTCATATTTTTGTGGAAATAGTTTTCGTCTATGTTAACCGAAGAATTATACAATGAAATTCCGTCATTAGACTTGGCGGATTTCACCTCAGGTGACCCCGACCGCAAAGCCAAATTCGTGCAGGATTTAGGCCGGGCGTTTAATCAAATTGGATTTGTCGCTATTCGCAACCATGGCCTCACCGATGAATTGACCAAAAAACTCTATGATTCGGCACAGGCTTTCTTTTCATCGCCCGATAGTATTAAACAGAAATATGAACACCCAGAACTAAGTGGCCAGCGTGGCTACATCGGTAAGGGAAAGGAAACGGCTAAAGGATTTAAAGTTGCTGACCTGAAGGAGTTTTACCACATTGGCCAGCCGGAGCCAGAAGGGGATATGCCCGCTAATGTATTCCCGGAAGAATACCCAGAATTTAGTGAAGCAACCGTAATGGCTTACAAGACACTCGAAAGTGCCGGGAAGCAGCTATTAAGGGCAATTGCACTTTATCTGGAATTGCCCGAAACATATTTTGACGACAAAGTCTGGAACGGCGACAGCATTCTGCGTGCCTTGCATTATTTTCCGCTTGATCCCGATAAAACGCCAGATGGTGCCGTACGAGCCGCTGCTCATGGCGATATCAACCTGATTACGTTGCTGATGGGTGCATCGGCCGATGGACTTGAAGTGCTCCGACGTGACGGAAAATGGATTGGCATTACCGCCCTGCCCGATCAAGTCGTTGTAAACGTAGGTGATATGCTGGACCGACTCACGAATCACAAATTGAAATCGACGATTCATCAGGTCGTGAATCCACCTCGCGAAAAAATGAATCAGTCCCGGTACTCGATTCCGTTTTTCATGCATCCCCGTGCCGATATGGATCTCACCAGTCTGGAAAGTTGCATTGACGCCCAACACCCCAAAATTTACGTTGATATGACGGCGGGTGAATTCCTGGACGAGCGCTTAATGGAGTTAGGATTGAAGAAGAAATAGTCATTTATCGTCATTAGACGTCATTTGTTGAGCGTTTCCATTAAATGAATGACGTCTAATGACGATGAATGACGCTTAATGACATCCCTTATGCTGCCCTACCTAACGACTACCCAACCCGTGCGACGAATTCGCTACATCATCTTTCTGAAAGATGTGCTGATTCTTGCCCTCACGACGTTTGGTGGTCCTCAGGTGCATCTGGCCATGTTTTACGACCGTTTGGTGCAGAAAAGACGGTACCTGACGGAGGAAGAGTTGCTTGAGTTAAATGCGCTGGGTCAAGTATTACCCGGCCCAACCTCTACGCAAACGATTACGGCTCTTGGGTTTAAAATTGGTGGGCCGAATTTAGCGTATCTAACGCTGATTATCTGGATACTTCCTGCCGTATCCATCATGACAGCGGCTGGAATCGGGATTTTTTACCTCGAACGGCATAATCTCTCCCTTCAGTTTGCCCGTTTTATTCAGCCAATGGCCGTTGGGTTCATGGTGGTTGCCGGATATCGGATTGGGCAGAAAGTCATTCAGGATAAAATAAGCCTGTTGCTGGCGCTTACTGCGGCTTTGGTCGGCTATATGTTCCGATCGCCCGTTATGACCCCCATTGTTATTGCGGTAGGTGGGCTTACCACAGCACTGGCCTATCAAAAACAAGCAAGAATGGAAAAACAGCCCCTGCGTGTGCAGTGGGCTAATTTTTTTCTGTGGTTCGGGGTATTTATTCTCGCTGCCGGAATGGGGGCTATTACCCACTCGCTGCCGGTTCGGTTGTTCGAAAACTTTTATCGGAACGGGAGCTTTGTGTTTGGGGGAGGGCAAGTGCTAACACCTATGCTGTATAATGAGTTTGTGGCCTTTAAACACTATCTGACTCGTGAGGAATTTTTGTCGGGGCTTGGGCTAGTGCAGGCGGTCCCTGGGCCTGTGTTTGCCTTTGCCTCCTACATTGGGGCACTATCTATGCGCGATGCCGGTATTCATGGTCAACTATGGGGTGGCTTAGTGTCTACAGCTGGAATTTTTCTTCCGGGTACTTTTCTTATCTTCTTTGTGTACCGGTTTTGGGGACAACTCAAACGCTACCGTGTCGTGCGGGCTTCACTGGGGGGAATCAATGCCGCCAGTACAGGGCTGACAGCGGCAGCGGCCATCGCCCTTTTTGAGCCAATGGCTACTCACTGGCCTTCTGTTGCCATTGTTGTGCTCACAATAGGACTGTTATTATATACGAAGATTCCGCCTTACGTCCTGATCCTGGGAGGTTTGCTGGCGGGGATAGTTTTGTAAAAAAGCGAACCCATAGGTTAAACGCTTCTTGTTAACCAGCTAAGTACTACCATCAGCTAAGATCAGATTTTAACCACAGAGGCACGGAGAACACAGAGATTAAATTAACTATTCGTTTATTAATCTCTGTGTTCTCCGTGCCTCTGTGGTTACTAATTTTGTTTAATTACTTATTGCAAATTCAGTAATGCTTTCAGCTTTTCATAAAAACCGGTATTCGCAAATGTGAATCGTTTGTGTAGGATATAATTACTCAAAAAACTGAGCCCCATTCCTACAATCTGCGATATAAATTTGTTCAGGTGAACCTCCTTTACCGAAAAGGGAATGGTAAAGGTCTGTGGGCCGCAGGTTGCCATTGAATAGTCATAAAGGAAGGATGCCCCATACACAGTAATCAGGCAGGAGAGTAGAGAGACCAGCGTAAATTTGATGGCTTCACGCTGGGTTTTAGCCGAGTTCTTCGCATTAAAGGCGAAAAGCTTGGTTAGAAAGAAACCAACCAGAAATGCAATTACGTACCCAATTAATAAGGCTTCCTGATAACTGATTAGAAACCAATCCTGAAGTAAACTACCCGCTATTAATTGCAACGAAGCGCCTATGGCAGCAACAATAAAATAAGCTAAAATATCTTTACGGTTAAAAAGCTCACTGGCCATAAAAATGTGTTAAGAGGAGAAGAAAGTTAAGGGAAATGCTTGCCCTGGAAGTCTTGCATTTAGACATACCAGATCCCCTCCGAAATCAATTTGTTACGCCCGCCTACATTTAGTTGATAGGTATTTGTTGATATGTCTCCGTCAAGGTACAAATACGATTTTCGCCCCATTTCTCCGTTGCTGTACGCGTTGCTTTTGAAATTTTAATGTGTATTCGTAAAAGTAGTAGCTTAGTGGATGAATTCACTACTTCTCTTTTCACCTCGACTGCTATTCGTTGCCGCTTCCCCAGCTTTGTTACGAGCTGAATTAGTCAGTAACCAGCAATTAGCAAAGGCACTCAATGTAGACATTCCATCAGATTGGCCACCCGGTGAGTATGACCAGGGAGCCATTGAGTTCTTTCTGGATCAACTGCTGATCGGAGGTCTGGAAGCAACGGGTTGGTACGCCTGGTATGTCGTTACGTATCCAACCCCCACAACACCCGCTACATTAGTGGCCAGTGGAGGGTATTTTGGGCCACCTGATACCGAAGGGACCGTCGAAATTGGTTATTCGGTTTCAAGCGAGTGGCGACGGCAGGGAATTGCTACTGAATTAGTGGCAAGACTTGTTGATCATGCAAAACAACAGGCAGGTGTAAAGCGAATCATTGCGCGTACGCTACCCAATAACCAGGCATCAATTGGTGTACTTGCCAAAAATGGCTTCAACCAGATCATTAGTGATGACGCCGAAAAGCTATGCTTTGAGTGGCAACCAGCTACTGCTTAACTAAACGAAATTCTTGTCTTAACTAAACAAGATTCTTGTGGCGTCGTCCAGGATTCTCCGAGAACTTATACCTTACAATTCGTCCGACAGAAATTTTCGAACCGTCTGGTAAGGACGTAATCCCTGTGGTTTTCCATTCGTACCGTTGGTTGGTGGAGTCCCATTACCAGTTATGCGGGGTTCATCAACTCGTTTGCGGCCATTATTGTGAAGCGAGAGCATTTCTTTCCGTAGCTGACGTTGTTCTTCGTCGCTGAGGCCAGTACGTGTAGCCTCTCCCTGTCCATACCCATCATTGAAATTACTGATACGACTGTCGGTTTGGGCCAGTTTTAGTTCGGCCAGAAACTCGTTGAGGTCAGCTAGGATGGATTGCCGTTCTTCTTTTAGTTCGGCGAGATTGGGTAATAAGTCTAGGTTATGCTGCAACACATTTTGCTGTGTCAGTTGATCGGCTAATTGCGTTTCGAGGGGAGCAATTTCTTTGTCCAGGCGCTTCAATCGACGACGTAGTTTCCAGAGTTTTATATCGGCCTGCAACCATCTGAACCAGAACGCGGACAATACGGGTAAGGCAATGCCCAGGCAGACAGCTCCGGCCAACGCAAACAAAATACCGCTGAGTACGAACGATAAAAGTGCCCAGGGACTATTGACCAACGCCAGATTTAACTCGCTCGATTCGTTAAGTTGTTTCTCGATTTGGTTGAGCGTTGATGAACTGAGCGTTTGTGTGGCAGCGGTTGGATCGGTATTCAACTGAAGCTGCCGCACCGATTTATTAATGGCTGATTTAAGCTGATCTGTCCGATACGCTTCATATCGGAACCAGCCCAGCACTGCTAATGTCAATACTGAAAAAACGGCTAATGCCATCTTAAAGCGACCGTATTTTCGCCCGTTTTTTACGGGATCTTCCTTGTATGGCTGCTCAATAAGTCGGTCATAAGCGGGCTTTAACAAAATCGACACCATGGCCAGACCGACGGCAAATGCCCAGGCCTCATTGGTGTTGCGGATGTTCAGCGCGTAAGCCACGATCTCGTGTGAGATGATCAAATCACCCGCCAGAAATGAAATACCGGCTATCAGAAACAGCAGTCCGGCAAGCAATGAATAATCGGGCGAGGCTTTGGTTCGACGTTCGCGCAGTTGGTCCCGGTCGGCTTCTAAGACCTGCCGGTCGGCTTCCCGTTGACTGATCTGCTTGGCTAAGCGTTCAACCTGTACCGTATGCGCCTGCAAATCGGCAAAGGCCGTTCGATTGGCTTCAGTGGTTTCGCTTAGCTTACGTTCGGTATTGGCCAGTTCGGTTCGTTTTTCCTGTATTCGTTCAGAAAGCCAGTCCGTATTGATCTGACTGGATAGATATCCTTCGTATGTTTCCCGGTTTACACCTTCCACACCACTGGTGTAGCCATGCTGAAAGTCGGGGTTGTTAGTTGGCTCCATAATCAATGATAAATTATAAATGATGAATTATGAATGAAAAGCAATAGTGTAAAATTCATCATTCATAATTCATCATTGATTTCCGTTGTTGTTCCGTAAGCCGGTTTCGTAGGCTACGGGCGAGTTCAAACTCACTGATAAATAGATTAACAAGCCCATCGCGTTGAGTGTTCAAACGGGTCATCTCGGCCTGGAGGTGATTCAGGGTTGTTACAATGGGCCACTTCTGTGCCCGAATGCTATCAATTTCCTGGCTTAGGCGCTCAATATCGGCTTCCCATCGGGGTAGATTCTGCAATTTATTGATAGTGAGCCGGTGGTTACTCTGAATACCGGAAACGTCCGTTTGTAGTGACGTCAGTGTGCTTAAAACTAGTTTTCCCGCCAGTAAGAACAGGAAGAATACAAAAACAAACAAGCCAATGGCCTGCCCAACAGCTTGAGAGTGTAATGCCTGCACCAGCACAAAAATGGCTGTGGCTAGCGGTAAACTAAGCTCTTCTACCAATCGTCGGCCAGTTAATCGGGTATCTGTTTCATAAAAGAACGATGTTCGGCCAAACAAATTGAACATCCCGGCTATAAATACGCCAACGGCAATCCACCGATTGGCAAAAACGGGGCGCAGTGTTTCGTCAATCAGATAGAAGTTCCCAATGCACAATACGACTGATAAAGCCAGACTGACCACATGCCGAACCAGATTGTTAGCAACAGGCTGCGTATCGTGCAGATCGCCGATCTGGTTACGAAGGGTTATAATTCGATTCTCACGTTGCTCGATAAACAAATTGAGTTCACCGATTTTTTCGGTATGCTGCTCAATTTGCTCGTCGAGAGGGGCGGATTGCTGACCAAAATACGCCCGAATCTGAGCCAGTTTACCATCCGGACGGGCATCCGAAAGTCCGAACAGTACACCCTCATCCCGGAGGCTTTCTTCATCAGCCAGCCAAGTTGGAAGAGGGTCTGTTCTTGTAAGAAAAGGGGAAAGCACTGAAGGTAATGGTTCAGAGGACGATTGCTCCCGTAAACCAGGAGGTTGGAGTACCACTCTGGCAAGAGGAGCCTCTATCGAAGCCGTTGGCGCAGGAAATGAAGTCGTACGAGTGAAAAAAGAACGGAGTTGGTTGGTAAGCGTCATTTATCGAAATCCGAAAGAGAATTAGTCCGCCGGAACAGGTTGTTAAAGCGAAAACGGGCGTAAATACGCGAATAGTACCCCATTGATGCAAGTAACAAGTGATGGATGGAGAATATTTCTGTCAGGAGTTTAACGTTGATTTACTTCCTGAAGGGAAAATATGGTAGACTGTTTGCTCGATTCCACCAGTTATTTATTCTCCTTAGTTCCACTTCGTATTGATTGGTAGTTTCGTGCTGTAATTCTCAATCAAAG
The DNA here is from genome assembly GCF_054776855.1 of Spirosoma migulaei. Classification (NCBI taxonomy): domain Bacteria; kingdom Pseudomonadati; phylum Bacteroidota; class Cytophagia; order Cytophagales; family Cytophagaceae; genus Spirosoma; species Spirosoma migulaei. The sequence goes on from NZ_BAAHBG010000013.1 coordinate 341,100, forward strand.
CTGTCCTGATTAAACCCATCGTTAATCATGAAGTTCCCGGCTGGTGACCTGTTTATCTTCATTTTTTTTCTGATAGGAGTCCTGTTTATAAGTATTGCCTATTATCTCTATTACAGCCATCAACAGTTGGTTCAGCATGGCGTTGCCACCAAAGGTGTTGTCATTGATATGCATCGAATGAAACCACGTGAGTATCCGATGGCGCCTTCCATACGCTATCATATTCGTGATGGGCGCGAGTTAGTATTCCACAGTTCGGAAGGTAGAAATCCACCCGCTTATGAGATTGGCGATGAAGTAACGCTGTATTATGATCCGGCCAAGCCAGAAAACGTCCAACTGGATGGTGACTATCTGATGGTGTATATTATGGGTGGCATGGGAGCTGTGTTTCTGCTCTTATCGATTTGGAGCGTTCCAGAGTCTACGGTTGCCATCTGGAAATGGCTGTTTACTCGATAGTATAGAGATTACCGTTGCAGAAATATACGCTGTAGGGCACCCCAGAGCCGCTTCTTTAAATTTTGATCGGCTTCAATCGTTGGTAAGGAATCGGCCATTAGAAAGGTAATACCTTCAAACCGGACCGGCGAATACCGATCCATCATAATGTCGAGGTTAATCCGCTCAAACGGCACGCCAAAGGTAATAAAGTGATTGATGTACTTGCCACGTAGCAACTCCGGGAAATCCATATCCCGAACACCATGCAAATTGAGCAAATCAACGCCTTCAATATTCAGATTGACAGCTTTCAGAATTTTCTCTAAAAACAACAAATTACTGGGGTCCAGCTCTTCATCGGCCAGTAGGAGAACCTTATGATTGAGTTGTGGCAACCTGGCTTGCTGAATAGGTGGCACGATGGCAGGCGTAGTTGGTCGGGGAGCGGGTTCGGGTAACGGTTCCGGTGTGTGAATTAGAACGACAGATTCTGGTACGGGTGTAATTAACACGGGTGGAACTTGGGTGATGTCAGCTAATACGGGCTCAATAACCTTAACAGAGTTAGCCGTCAACGCGTCTAATTCCGTTAATAAATCAGACGTAGTAGCCTCTTCCAGGTGTAAATAAATAGCCTTATCGGTCACCGGTGGCTCTTCCAATACTTGACTACTTACCGCCCACGATTCGTTAGGCAGCCGGTAAATCGAGTCAGTCTGATATAACGTGTGGTAAAAATTCTTTGCTGACATGGCTCAGGCTGATTGTTCGCCAAAAATACGCAAAAAAGCCGCCCCAATTTCGCAATAAACCGGGGGATCGTAACTACTGGATCGTTGGATTACCTAGACGCTAACTTGATTCTCCCGGGTCGAAAACTTGAACAAGTCGTAAATGAAGCAGTAGCGCGTTACACAGCCAATGGCGAGAATGAACGAGAGCGTACTAAAGAGATAAACAACCAGGGTAGGCAAAAGCCCCAGCAGACAAGGGACAAGCAAGTCTACAATTAAAATAGCTCGCACAAGCTGGTCAACAAAACTGACATTTTTTTTGAATAGCATACATGAAGGCAGTTACAAGAGGTCGGTAGGTAAACATACGTATAATATTTTGATTACCAGGGTATTTACACAAAAAGAGCACTCGTGTATACGAGTGCTCTTTTTGTGTATAATTAATCGGCGTGCTTAGGCAATTACGGCCCGACGATGAATAATGGCTTCGCGATCGGGGCTGGTTGAGATAAAATTGATCGGTAAGCCCAACGTATCTTCCAGGAAGTAAACGTACGTGGCCAACTCAGCGGGTACATCTTCGAACGAACGGATATTCGTTAGGTCGGCCTGCCAGCCTTTGAACGATTGGTAAATAGGCGTCACATCCGTATCACAGAGATCATATGGCATTTGTTCCGTAGTGGTGCCATCTGGAAGTTGGTAGTGGGTACATACCTTAATTTCGTCGAAGATATTCAATACATCCACCTTCATCATGACCAACTGGGTTACCCCATTAATCATAATGGCATACTTCAGCGCAGGCAGGTCGAGCCAGCCGCACCGACGCGGACGACCCGTTGTGGCACCAAATTCGCGACCTTCTGCCCGGATACGCTCACCCGTTTCATCGGAGAGTTCGGTAGGGAAGGGGCCACTTCCTACGCGGGTGCAGTAGGCTTTGAAAATACCATAAACTTCGCCAATCTGACGAGGAGCTACGCCCAGACCCGTGCAGGCTCCGGCTGTCATCGTGCTGGAGGAGGTTACAAATGGGTACGAACCGAAGTCGATATCGAGCAGTGAACCCTGAGCACCTTCGGCCAGAATCTTCCTGCCACTTTGTATGGCATCATTAACGGCGTATTCACTATCCGTTAATTGGAACTGCTTCATGAACTCGACTGCGCCAAAAAACTCAGCTTCTGACTGGGGCAGTACCGACGCATAATCGAAGTTGTTCTGCTCCAGAATTACTTTGTGAATGGCTACCAGTTTATCATACTTTGCCCGAAAGTTTGGCGACTCAACATCGCCTACGCGCAGACCCAGGCGGGCCACTTTATCCTGATAGGTTGGACCAATTCCGCGCAGGGTTGAGCCAATTTTCGACTCACCTTTTGCCTGTTCGTAAGCGGCATCCAGGAGTCTATGGGTTGGCAGAATAATAGAAGCCTTACGGGAAATCTGTAGATTCTGTGTTAAGGAAAGGTTGTATTTCGCCAGCCCGTCGATTTCTTTTTTAAACACAATCGGGTCGAGCACTACGCCATTGCCAATGATGTTGAGAATATCGTCGCGAAAAATACCGGACGGAATCTGGTGTAGTACGTGTTTCAGTCCATTGAATTCGAGGGTGTGTCCAGCATTTGGCCCCCCCTGAAAACGGGCTACAACCTGATATTGTGGAGCCAGTACGTCCACAATTTTACCTTTACCTTCGTCGCCCCACTGGAGGCCTAATAAAACATCGATCATTCTTGAATAAATTAAAAAAGGCCCCTGTCGGGCAATCTCACCTTGTCATTGAACCGAAAGATATCGACGGTCACTTTCCCAACCACCGTTAGTGGTTCAATAAAACCGCCGGATAACCTAAAATGCTCAGCCCAAATATCAGTTCTGGGGTTGAAAAAGCGCACAATCTCCTGGTTATTCCAGTCAATGGATGCAATATCAGTCCCTTTATTCCGATTGCAGTCTGGACAAGCATATGCCAGATTACTTTCTTCATTTGAGCCATTGTGTTTACGGCTAATAATATGGTCTACTTCGAATCCTATAAATGACCCCTCATCCTGAGCAAGACAATATTCACAGGTGTAGACCGCTCGTTGAGCAACACGTTTGCGTGCAGTAGCCGAAACGGGTACATTATTGGTGGGCATATTCCTTTGCTTTCGCTTTGGCTAATCGCATAATATGCTCTACATTCATAAAGTCGTTGATAGTCTCTATTTCCTCCTGAGTAGCTGTACCATTTTTTTCTTTATCCAACAGCAGATAAAAATAGTCATGCATATCTTCCGAAGCCCTAAATTGAAGAACGTCTTCTGGCTTTATATGTGTCAGCATGAAATCAACCAGGGTTGAATATGGATTCATCTTATTTACCAGTTGTTAGTACTAACTTATCAGTTAAGGACGCTGCTATGCCCCAGTAGATATTCAGTTGGACAAGCGGCATACTGAGGTATGTATAATATAGTAGACATCATATATTATACCTGAAAATTACTCTTCCATCACCATGCCTACAGCCTGGGTCTCTTGCTGACCTTCCTTTTTGTTCTCACAGAAATCGCGTGCGCAGGAGCCGTAGAAAATCAGAGAGTGGTGCATAACGTTGAATTTCAACATATCGCCAACCATGTTCTGAATGTTCTGAACGCGTGGGTCACAGAATTCCATTACTTTATGGCAGTCGGTGCATATCAGGTGATCGTGCTGACGGAAACCATATGATTTTTCGTACTGGGCCAGATTTCGGCCAAACTGGTGCTTGGTCACTAAGTCACAGTCAACCAACACGTCTAAGGTGTTATAGACTGTTGCCCGACTAACCCGATACTTCTTATTCTTCATGGAGATATACAACTCATCCACATCGAAGTGGTCTTGCCGATTATAAATCTCTTCAAGAATGGCAAAACGTTCAGGCGTCTTTCGCAGGCCTTTTCGTTCGAGGTAAGCCCGAAAAATCATTTGGGCTGCCTCTAAATTCGTTTGTGTCGGCGCAGGCATATCCGGTTCCGATTAAGTGAAAGTACAAAGGTAGATGTTTATGGTTTGAAGTTTATAGTTTGATGTTCGAAGTTTGTTCACACTGGCCTAATCATCAGGCCTTGTTTCAGTCAACTTCAAACTATAAATTTCAAACTGTCTCATTAAGAGTCGAATCGCACAACTTCAAACACGCCCTGGACGCGCTCAAGTTTATGCATCAGAATTTCGAGGTGGCCCGTATCGTGGACGTAGAGTCGAATGTTGCCTTCAAAAATACCGTCTTTTGAATCAATGGCGACGGAGCGCATGTTGATATGCAACTCGTTACTAATAACCCGGGTCACATCGTTGATTAAGCCAACACGGTCAGTACCGGTAATGCGAAGGCCCGCCAGAAACGCCAGTTCTTTCTGGGATGTCCATTTAGCCTTGATAATCCGGTTGCCATGATTCGACATCAGCTCGACGGCGTTCGGACAGGTAACCCGGTGAATTTTAATGCCTTCGTTAATCGTAACAAACCCAAACACGTCGTCGCCCGAAATGGGGTTGCAACATTTTGACAGCGTGTAGTCGATCTTATCCATGTCCTCACCAATGAGGAGCATATCGGCGTCGGCCCGTTCGCCGTGAATTTTCTTAAGTTCTTTGACAAATGCCTTGGCGTCAGGCAAGGCATCGGTATTGAGCTTATTAGTACGGTTTTCTTTGGCTTCCTTATCGGACTTGAATTTCTTAAGTTCAGCAACATCGATATGACCTTTTCCAACCCGATAAAAGAAATCATCCGTTGTTTTAGAGCCGAAATAAGCCCGTAACTGGTTGATCACCTCGTTGGTCATCTCAATTCGAAGTAAGCGTAACTTTTTGTTGACCAGCTCACGGCCATCGGTCACGTAGCGCTTATTCTCCTCCTTAATTAGGTCTTTGATCTTGGTCTTGGCCTTTGAGGTAACGACAAACCGAAGCCAGTCTTCGTTTGGTTTTTGCCGGTTTGAGGTAATGACCTCTACCTGATCACCATTTTGCAGGACGTAACTTAGCGGTACCAGGGTATTGTTAACCTTGGCCGCCATACACCGAGCCCCAATCTGGGTATGAATATCAAAGGCAAAATCAAGTGCCGTGGCTCCGCGTTGCAATACCTGAAGATCACCTTTGGGTGTAAAGACGAAGACTTCTTCACTGTATAGATTGCTTCGAAAATCGTCAACGAACTCAATGGCTGCTTTTTTGTCGCCACTGCCCGCCGACTCGATCATGTCACGAACCTGACTAATCCAGGCTTCAATACCGGCACCGGTCTGCGTATCATTGCCTTTGTATTTCCAGTGGGCCGCGTACCCTTTCTCGGCAATGTCATTCATCCGCTCGGTCCGAATCTGAACTTCAACCCATTGCCCCAAACGACTCATAACCGTTGTGTGTAACGACTCATAGCCATTGGTACGTGGCGTACTGATCCAGTCTTTCAGGCGGTCGGGGTTGGGTTTGTAGTGGTCCGTTACGATGGAATAGGCTCGCCAGCAAGCGGCTTTTTCTTCTTCGGGTGGAACATCCAGAATAATACGGACTGCGAACAGATCGTAAATTTCCTCGAAGGGCTTTTTCGATTTGTTAAGCTTGGTCCAGATTGAGTAAATGGACTTTGGCCGACCTTTAATGACGTATTTAATACCTGTTTCGGCAAGGTCTTTCTCAATTGGTTCGATAAAGCGACCAATAAATCGGTCGCGGGCAAGTCGGGTCTCGCGTAATTTTTTGGCAATGTCCTTGTAGGCCTCCGGCTCAACATGCTTCAGATACAGATCTTCCAGCTCCGATTTAATCGTGTACAGACCCAGGCGGTGTGCCAATGGCGCATAGATGTAAATCGTTTCGGAGGCAATTTTCAATTGCTTATCGCGGGGCATGGAGTCCAGCGTTCGCATATTGTGGAGCCGGTCAGCAAGCTTAATCAGAATCACTCGGACGTCGTCTGACAGCGTCAGCAGCATCTTTCGGAAGTTTTCAGCCTGCTGTGAGGAGCCGTATTCAAAAAAGCCCGAAATCTTGGTCAGTCCGTCAATAATCCGAGCTACTTTGGGTCCAAATGCCCGGTCAATATCGGCAATCGTAGTATCTGTATCTTCAACAACATCGTGGAGGAGAGCGGCAACGATACTGGTGGTGCCTAAGCCAATTTCTTCTACAGCAATCTGTGCAACAGCCAGTGGATGGTAGATATAGGGCTCTCCTGACCGACGACGCATGTTCTTGTGAGCCTCGGCTGAGGTATTGAACGCCTTTTTAATCAGCTTGGCGTCATCCCCCTTCAGCATTGGTTTTGCCGCCCGCAATAGCCGCCGGTAGCGTTTCAGGATTTCCTGTCGTTCCAGTTCTAAATCAATTGTGGGTTCAGCGCCAGGTCGATGTTCGACTGCATTCATCATAGGTGGTGTCTTTGGTTGGGCATTACCCGTCGGTTGTACTCGTACTACCAAGATAACAAAATAATAATCGAAAATAGAGCCAAGATGAGCTAAAAATAAAACCTTCTATAAAATTCCTTGGAGAGTTGAAAAACTTTCGTACTTTTGCACTCCGAAACCAGTGCATAATGTAAAATGCATGATGAATAAGGGTTGTACAGCCACTGTACATTATTCATTCTACGTTGTTCATTGACGGCTACCTGCGGGCGTGGCGAAATTGGTAGACGTGCCAGACTTAGGATCTGGTGCCGCAAGGCATGGGGGTTCGAGTCCCTCCGCCCGTACAAAGTTTTGAATGAGTGATTGAGTGAATGAGTGAATTGTAATTTGTCGCATTGACTAACATTCGCTCAATCTCTCATTCGCTCATTCACCATTTTAAACCGATACAAACGTGGATATTACCCTCGAAAAAGCCAGCGATACCAATGCTTCGCTGAAGATTACCCTAACTCCAGCCGACTACAAGCCAGAAGTTGATAAGAAACTGAAAGACTACGGTCGTAAGGTTCAGTTAAAGGGATTCCGTCCTGGCCACGTACCCGCTTCGCTCGTGCAAAAGATGTACGGTAAAAGCATTCTGGTCGATGAGATCAATTCTATGCTCAGCAAGACGGTTAGTGACTATATCCGCGAAAATAAATTGCAGGTTGTAGGCGATCCCGTTCCAAATCGCGATGAAGCGGATGCTATCGACTGGGACAACCAAACCGATTTTGCGTTCAGTTATACACTGGGTCTGGCTTCGGAATTCGATATTGATTTCAGCGATCTGCCAAGTGTAACAAACTACGAAATTCAGGCGGGCGAAGCCGAAATAGATTCAACCATTGCTGATTTACAGGAGCGTTTCCACGCGCATGCACATGGAGAGGAAGTTGGTGATGGCGATACCATTTATGGCGAACTGAAGCAGACAACTGGCGAAGGTGAATTATTTTCGGCCAAGACTGCATTCCCGATGAACCAGATGGCAGAAGATGCCAAAGGTCAGTTTGTGGGTAAGAAAAAAGGTGACGTTGTTACGTTTGTACTGGAGCAAGCATTCCCGGATGAGAAATCCCGTGCTAACGCTACCGGTGTGAAAAAAGAAGAGGCTGCTGAATTAACTGGTGAGTTCACCTTTGCCATTGACGACATTACCCGTCATGAGCCTGCCGAACTGAATCAGGAGTTTTTTGATAAAGTGCTGGGCGTAGGTGCTGTTGAAAATGAAGAACAATTCCGCACGAAAGTGGCCGAAATTATTCGGAGCAACTATAGCCGTGAATCGGATCAGCTGTTGCGTTTAGATATCGAGAAATCATTGATCGAAAATACCCCAATTTTGCTACCTGACGAGTTCCTGAAAAACTGGTTGATGGAAGTAAATGAAGGGAAGTTCACCCCTGAGCAAATTGACGAGCAGTACGACGACTTTACGAAGTCGGTTAAACTACAGCTCATCAAAAATAAAATTGCTGACAAAGCCGACATCAAAGTTGAATTTGAAGAAGTGCTGAATGCTACCCGTCAAATGGTACGTGAGCAGTTCGGTTTTGCCGGTAGCGAAGATGAGGAGATGAACAAAACCATTGACCGCATCGCCCGTAACTACCTAATGGACGAAAAGAACAATGGTCAGAATTATACCAGTACCTTCAATCGGGTATTTGACGATAAAGTAATTGGTTATGCCAAAACACAACTAACTATTGTATCGCAGGAGATCAGTGTCGACGAGTTTAAGGCACTGGTTGAGAACCGGTAGTTGATTCTCGTACTGTAATAAAAGAGGCCCGGTCTTTTCAGATCGGGCCTCTTTATATTTAATTCAGATGGAGTAAATAGGGCTCGGCTTCCTGAATGGCCCGACCAAGCTGTCGTTTTAAATAGATTCGCTGATCGTCGATAAATAGAGCGAGCTCATTGTCAAACTCGCCGGTGAAAAAAGACCCATTGGCAAAATAGCCGGTCCCCTGATTAAAGTAACGATTCAAGCGTTGCGTAGTTAACTGCCCGGCCAAATCGGCAATGGACACTGGTAAACAGGCACGCATCCATTCTACTAATGAGGTGATATCCTGAATCTTGCCGGATACGCCTACACCCTCATAAAAATCGATTCGGTGGCCTAACTGCTGCGATTGATTCAGCAACTCGTCGCTGACCATGATTAGTTCGGCAAAAGCTACTTTCCAGGAACCCGTATCGAGTGAAGTTGGATCGAATAAGGAAGACTCAAGAAGCTGATGTGCCCGATTTAGCCGTTGCTTAATCTGATCAGCCGTGTATAAACTAGTTGATGTATTCATAGGATAAGGGTATTTGATTACGGGCGTCGGTCCTGAATCAGACCTGTCCTGATGGATTTGTCGGGTCTGTGATCCTGGATAATGACTGGGCGAAACGTCCGGTCGGACAAATCACCCCAACCAATCTGTTGAATCATCCTAACGAAGTTGCTAATGAGTTTTTGAACCATTTTTTTGTAGCTATTGGCTGGTTTGGGTAATCGTGAATTGGGTAAGTTGGGTTGTAGAAATCGCTAAAACCAATTTCTATCTGTGGCTTTATTGGTCAGCCAATCCACTGATGGAATAAATGCCACCTTCAATATCAACGTCTAAGCTTTTGCCCATCCATTGATGCAGATCAACGCCATTTAAATTGAAAGTATCCAGGTTTATCCCTTTCTCCAACAAGCCTCCTGCCTGAATACGAACTGGAACTCGGGTTATAAAACCGTCTCTGGTTTGCGTAAACAGGTAATTAAAAATAATTGTCATGTTGACTTGATTAACAGGGTAAATGCGCTGTCGATGTACTTAATGCGCCGTGGGTAACTGCCCAAATTGAGGAATCAGGTCATCCCGTTTAGCCGCTTGTTCGTCGGTTAAATACAGGACGGCTCGGGACAATCCACGGGCAATATAAGGCTTCTTACTAGCTTCGACTAGTTGATGGGCCGCTCGCTGACGTTCCTGAGCGGTTAACTTTGGCGTAGTATTCATGTTGCTTATTTTTTATCTTTTGAAGAGACGTTGGCGGATAACGAATTCAGGACTGAAGTCGATTCGCGCTGTTCATACGTAGGCACTAGGCGTACCCTGTGCTTTAGGCTCTTTAGTTGCCACTTTTTTAGGCTGATCGTTAGCCATGGCCAAGATGATTTTGAAAAAATATATTGGGTGAACTGTTGGAAAGGATGGGCAAAATTGACGGGACAACATCAATACCAATCCGTGTATCTGAAGTTGATTGGTAAATGACGTAAGGTGCTCTTAATGCCGTTGGGGGAAGTAGCGGAGAGGTTTTCAATGAGGTGCGCAGGCTGTGCTTGGTGCTGACTGTATTTGGGTATTCATCCATTATCAACGGCATTTTACTGCCTTTAAACAAGCGCACAACAAGGGTTGTAATCTATCAACACGTTTACGACCAAAATGATTATAAATAGCTGAAATACTTATTCTTATACAGACTGCTCATCTGGAAGGTGCGTCAAGGTATTGGAATAGGTAAACGTTGTTTCGCAGAGATCGGTAGTGCCAGTTAACGGGGCTGCCGCAGCTGGCGTAGAGGTACAGGCTAGCGGAATATGACCTTCAGTGGCTAACATGCCAGACGTTGGGTCAAGACCAATCCAGCCGGCACCAGGTATAAATACTTCTGTCCAAGCGTGTAAAGCAAGTGAGTTTCGTTCCTCGGGATTAGCTGAATCATTCTCATCCGTCTTCTCCATCCTGACCTGTGCCAGATAACCAGAAACAAAGCGGGCTGCCAGACCCAGATGCCGCAAAATCTGGACAACTAACCAGCCTGAATCACGGCAGGAGCCAATGGCTAAAGTTAAGGTCTCCTCGGGTGTTTGAACACCAGGTTCCATTCGGGTGCTATACGCAATATCCTGATTAACCTGTTGGTTCAGTTTAATCAGGAAGCTGATCGTATTCTGTTTGGTTTGATCGACCTGCTGTAACCATCTGGATAAAGCAGGGCCTGGCTCGTCAACCTCCAGATAGGGTATAAGGTCTTTTTTTAACTGCGCTTCGTAGTCAAAAGGAAACGATTCTGCGTATGTATCCAGGAAAAAATCGAAGGGATTTACCGGCTCTAGTCTTGCAACGATGTCCACATCAATAGACATCAGTTGCATGGGTTCCCAGAAATCGACACGAGCGATAAAGTTGCCAAACGGATCTTGTTGCCAGTGAATTACATGATTGGCTGGCTGAACGGTCAACGAATAGGATTCAATTATTGCCGGACAATGCGCTGCGGGTTTAAGTCGGATGAAATGAGGTGACAGATGAACTGTCCGATCGTAATCGTACTGAGTATGGTGGTGAATAGCGACACGAACGGCCATAATGATTTGAGTAAGTGAATCTAAATTTGCCAGGATACGTAAGCAATCACGCAGAATTAGATTATATCATTTATTGCCTGGTGTGACCCCGTCGGGTCAGATGTTTATAGAAAACTTGGCCTTTCTATAAACATGTGACTCCTTTGGAGTCACACAAAAACATAGTTCGATTCTGCCTAACGTCTTATACTTTTTCAAACACCAGCCGGTAATGTTCCATCGTCTCATTCTGGAAACAAACCCGGTTTGGGCTTACCCTGAACACCGCGATCAGATCCTGAAATGGTTTATTTGTCAATAATTTCGGTAGCAGCGAAGCATAGAGGAAGTACTTCTTTAGGTTGAAAGCCCGGAATCGCTTGCGCCACTGGCCAATGGTTTCAATATAATCGAGTCGGCCGCTGCTTTGCGATACGAGCTTAAAATACGGCTTGGCGTTCCGAATGACCTGTTCAGGACCGTACGGTAGCCATGAACCCGGAAACTGGGCAATCATCAGCGCCAAGGCATAGGAAGGCGATTCTTTGGGGGCGTCCAAGCTGATTTCCTCAAACGGAATCATATTTTTTCCGAACACCATGGTCTGCATATAGAAACGACCACCAACAGGTAGCAGATCGTTGAGTTTCGTGAAAAAATCGGCGTACACCTGATCCTGCTGACCCGCCTGATATTGCTCAACGGAACAGAAGTGCTCCATCCCGCCAATACAGCTTACTGCATCGAACGTACCATAATCGGCTGGCGTAATCAATCGGCAATCTTTTATATCAACCTCCAGCCCATTGGCCCGGCAGGCTTCAGCCTGGCCTTTAGAAAGGGTTACGCCACGTCCGATGGCCCCACGTTGCTTCACAAAGGTTAAGAAAGGTCCCCAGCCACAACCCATGTCGAGTATTCGTGTTCCTTTACCTACACGTAGGCTATCAGCAATAAAAGTATGTTTCTGGCGCTGAGCTTGTTCGAGCGTTAGCGAAAAATCGCCATTATACATAGCCCCGCTATAATCACCAGTTTCTCCTACGCTCAGGCGAAAAATTTTATCAATAGTTGTGTACGTGAAATCAAGGTCTTGTTGGGAGGCCATAAAACGAGGAGAAATTTTGAGTACAAGGTGAGTTAAGAAAGGGGGGCAATTAAATGCAAAAGAGGCCTATCGTTTAACTGGATAGAACTGGTTTGGTAGCAGGGTTTTTACGGGCCATCGGCTTCACCTCTACGGGCAGCGAATCGGTCTGACGACCCAATTGGCGTAAAAGGCGGAAGTGCGATGCCAGAGCCGAACCGAAGCTTCGATTTTCCAGATAAGGAAGTCCAAATTCATGAGCAGTATCCTTAACGATGGTTGAAATAACCGGATAATGAATATGGCAAACCTTAGGAAACAAATGGTGTTCAATCTGACGATTTAACCCGCCACACAGAAAAGCCGCCATCGCACTATCGGGGGCGAAGTTGGCTGTTGTGTGCATCTGGTGGATAGCCCAGGCGTTCAGGATGTCACCCTGTTCATTGGGCAGCGGGAAATCAGTGCCTTCAACGGCATGAGCTAACTGAAAAACAAGGCCTAACACTAAGCCTTCGGCCAGGTGCATCAACACAAAACCAATCAGAATTTGCCACCAGGCCAAATCAAGTACTAAGAAGGGGAGAACCAGAAAAAAGAAGTAATAAATGGCTTTGGAAACGAATAGCTTGATGTACTCGCTTCGGGGATGGCATGAATTGTCGTGGTGACCAATCTGACTCTTGAAAAATTTAACGAAATCTTTTCGAAATACCCATGATAGGGAGGCTAATGCATATAATGGAAAGGTATACCACTGCTGATAGCGATGCCAGGGACGAACCTCTTCCTGTGGGTCTAAACGAACCAGTCCTGGTGCGAGCTCAATGTCTTCATCATGACCCGGAATATTTGTGTACGTATGGTGAACAACGTTATGGGTAATTTTCCAGATGTAGGGATTTGCGCCCAGCAGATAAAAGCTATTACCTAACACCCGATTGACTCCGCTATGGGCAGAAAAAGCACCATGTAAGCCATCATGTGAGATGTTAAAGCCAATGAACGCAGCAAACATGCCTAGTACAATGGCCATCCCCAGCATGGGCAAGGTACCAAACTGGTTCGATATAATTAAGCCATAGAGCAGGGCATACCCAATTAAAAAGAAACTCGCCTTTGCCCACATTGCCCCATTAGCATGTGGCGAAAGGGCTCTTTCGCTAAAATAAGTATCAACTCGTTTACGAACGGTTGCATAGAATTGTGATCGACTTGTATCCTTAAATTTTAATGGGGTTCGCATCAATAAATCAATTAAATAGTTGACCGATTTCCTGAAGCTGGTTCAGGACCGGCAAGGCTAATCGGCCTTTTTTTGATAATTTATACTCTACACGCGGGGGCATTTCTGCATATGCCTTTCGTTTCATTACACCCAGTGCTACCAGTGCTTTTAATTCGCCAGCAAGGACCTTCTCACTGATACCGGGCAGTAACTCACTGAGCTGAGTGTACCGGAGCGTTTGCTCGCCCAAAAGCAGGATAATATACAATCTCCATTTTCCGCAAATCATTGCCAGCGCTTTGTTAATCAAGTGCAGGTCTGGATTTGGGGCGTTCTCATTGCGGTTAGTTGGCATAGCTACCGCCATTCAATTGAACCGTAGGAGCATATTTCCCCAGGGAAATGAACTCTGGAAAACTGTAGATATGTACGATAAGGGTAATGAGTAAAAATGAAAAATAAGACTGGACCGAAGTTGAGATAGGTTAACCTAATCGGAAAACTATGTTGAGTAGAGCAAACTTCTGCAAGATATACAATACTATCGTTACTCAAACTACCCTATAAAAACTTAACGAATAAAGAAGAAGGCAATTATACTATAGACCAACTATATATTTGGTAATAGACTTACACATAAGTAAGTTTAGGTGGATTTCGAAATCAGCACCGATAAAGTATATACGATGAGTTGGCGGTATAAGATTTACACACAAGAAAAATCCTCCAGAAGTTGCTCTTGTGTTCAGTAAGAGCAACTTCTGGAGGATTTTAGAAAATGGATGCTGTAGCCAGTTTTGGCGTAGGTTATTCAAGCGTTTTGGCTTAATCCACGCTCTATGATAGTCTACTGATACTGGATATACATTGGTTTTGGGGTCAGGGCCAGTACCTCTTCCGGGGTCATGATGCGAGAACCTGGTTTGCGGAAATCGTTTTCGTAAAACAACTTGAAGCCCGTGTACTGTACGGGTTCTTTCTGGATATAATCATGATACGAGTCTTTCTTTAACACTGGTGGTCCCCAGCCATCCATGTCCATCACTATCTGTACATTCGGGTCGAGTTTGATATTCTTATAGTTTTTAATCATCCCCTGCGTAAAGCGATGTACAACCAGTACTTTGGGAGGTAGATTGTTTTCTTTGACAATCCGGCTTAGAAACTGAACGGCCTGATTAACATCAGCGGCATCGTACGAGCCAATTTTGGTGCCTGGTTTAGCACCCGTTACCATCGAAAACTCCGGGTCAATTCCCAGGTGTACGAAGGGTAATTTTAGGTATTTTGTCATGTATTCCATCTCGGGACCAAGGGGGGCATGGCCACGTTGAATATCCAGAAATACAATGGCTTTGTGCTCATTGCCCCATTTCAGTACTTTCTTAATGGTTTTATCCGACATCCGCATCCGGTAGCCACCATCTTTGCCAGGAGCACCCTGGGCCGATGTTGCCACTAAATGCAAGGCGGGCTGTATGGGTGTGGCAGGATCGGCTTTCTGCCAGTTTTTAATTTCATTATCCAGCCGTTGCAGCATTTCCTCCTTTGGGTATTTGCCCAGTGCTCCCATTTTCTTGGAATGTGGATTGCCATAGTACGCAAAAATGCGGTATTTAGGCAGGAGAGGTCCAGCAGGGGGAGTAAAGGTTAGCGAATCGAGGGTTGAATCTCCAGTGCTCACACCACGGGTTGAGGCAATCGGTTCCGGTGCGGGTTTGCCGGAAGAATCGGGAGGTGTGGTTGGTTTTGCGGTGGCTTCGGCAGTGAGTTTGCCTGTTTTTGACGAATCGTCCTGTTTGGATGAAGAAGAGCAACCAGCAATCTGACAAACCGCCAGCACGGAGAGCGCGGCTAAAGAAAAGCGCATACTAAAATAATGAGTTAAAAAGATGATTCGCAAAAAAAGGGTTAGCCTCCAGTGTAAAGGAGTATTAACCCTACGGTGCAAGTATAGAATCTTATTGTAACTTTTCAAAGTACTAATTCACCCAGCCCCTGGCGAATCACGGAGAAATCATCGTCGGTAGCATCCACAATGGTTGAGGGTACATTTCCGCCGTATCCCCCATCAATTACGATATCTACCTGATTCTGGAATTTCTCAAAAATCAATTCCGGATCAGTTGAGTACTCAATAATTTCATCCTCATCGCGAATCGAAGTGGTAATAATCGGGTTACCGAGTTCATGTACAATAAGCCTTGGGATGTCATTGTCGGGCACACGAATACCTACCGTTTTTTTGTTGGTATTGAGCAACTTAGGAACATTGTTAGTTGCCTGGAGAATGAATGTGAAGGGACCCGGCAACACACTTTTCATCAACTTAAACGCCTGGTTACTCACGCGGGCATAATCGGCAATATGACTCAGGTCGTAGCATATAAATGAAAAATCATTCTTGCTGGGTTTAATCCCTTTTATGCGGGCTACCCGTTCAACTGCCCGTGCATTATGAATATCGCAGCCCATTCCGTAAATGGTATCCGTTGGATAAATAATAACGGCCCCATCACGCAGGGCTTTCACGATATGATCAATCCGGCGTGGGTCAGGGTTTTTTGGATAAAGCTTAATAAATTCAGCAGACATGATAATGGTAGTTGATTTATGGTAGTTGGTACCAACTACCATAACCTATAAACCAAAAACCACCTAAAGCGGTTTCGAACGCAGCTTGAGATACAGTTGATATACGATGTTGACTGGTAGCTGTAAGCGGCTTAGGGCGAGAATAAACCTGGTTAGTAAGTTTGGCTGGGCAATTTGACGAAGAAGATGATTGAACTGGAAAACCAGATCAACTTGTTCTGCATAAAATGCTTTCCGAATAAACGTTTGAAGCCGGGTAGCTAATGCCTGGAACTCATCGGGAGTAACACAAAGGGTAAACGCTTTCTGACAAACGACTAATGTTGAGGCAAGTAGGTTGTTGTTGGGCTGCACTACCTGCGTTGACATGGATCTGGGCAGTTGCCGTTTTAACGTCAATACCTCGTCGAGGTAAGCATATTGGTAATACCGTGACGACCGTACCCAGAAATCAAAATCCTCGTAGCTTAAGGTTTCATCATAGCCTCCTAGTTCACCCAGTACAGCCCGGCGCATCATCATTGTGGGCGTACAAATAAAATAAGATTCCAGAATGTTTCGGAAGATACTTCCGGTAGGTATGGTAGCAAGCGCGAAGCCATGCGTATCAATTTCGTAATGATACCCAATTAGCTGACCTTTTGTGTTAATATACCCTGCGTTCGAAAAGACAACCCCATAGTCAGTGGGTAACTGCTCAAACAACGATACCTGTTTAGTAATCCGACTGGGTAATAATACATCATCGGCCGACAGGTCTATGATGTATTGGCCTCCAGTTACTGTTAACCCTTGATTAAATGCTTTGGTTAATCCCAGGTTGACTGGGTTCCGTATAAAACGGATAGCTGGATAGGGCTGAATAAATTCGGTAATCCGCTCTACCGACCGATCTGTACTACCGTTGTCAATGATGAGTAGCTCCAGGTTGGAATAGTCCTGTTCAACCACCGATTGGAGGGCTTGTACAACATAATTTTGGTGGTTATAACAGATGCAGATAACAGTTACCAGCGGATTAATCAGATTTTGGCAAGGTATTAGCTGGGAGGGGTTTGATCCAATGGAGACAGAACTCATAAAAAAAACAGCATTTTGCTCTGAAGCTAAAAAACAGCCAAACTGCTTGATTTATAATTAGCTACCTAAAGGTGCGTAAGCGGCTGATTCGCCATCTACTAAAATCAGAACCATTTAGTAAAGATATTTTCCCCAAAATGTAAAACTGGCACGCTTTTGGCCATTTTCTAAAACGAACGCGTTACGACCGTGCCAATTTGGCGTCTGACTGTAGCGTGTGCTTTTACATTTATGGGTTAGGTTTTGCAAACGTCATCTCAAGTCTCTGAGGTGGCGTTTGTTGTTTTTGCCGCTACACTAGGGTGTTTGTCCCCTTCCAGATTGTAGAGCGAAACATTCATTTCAAAACCAAGAATGAGTAGTAAGGAGATTAAGTTGATCCAGATCATCAGTGCAATCACTGTACCGATTGACCCATAAACTTTGTTGTACGAACCAAAATTGGAGATATAGTAGGAAAAACCGAAGGTTGTTAACACGATCAGAACCGACGCTGTTATGGCCCCCGGCATGATAAAGATCCAATTCATGTTTACATTCGGGCCAAAGCGGTAGATGACTGAAACGGCACCTACGAACACCGCAAAAACAACTAAATACCTGCCTATAGCCAGTAAGTTAATAAAAACAACGTTGTTCAGGATGCCAAAGTGAAGTAGGTAGTCGCTTACAATTCCCCCGATTATCAAGACAACAATCGCCAGAATCAGCGCAAAGGCCAGTGTAAACGTCAAGCCAATGGCAATGGCACGAATTTTAAAAAAACTGCGCTTTTCTGCCGAATGATAAGAAGAGTTGAAGGCTTGCATGAGCGCCACCAAACCACTCGTAGCCGAGTATAAAGCCAGAAAGAAACCAAATGAAAGTACTCCACTCTGGGGGCGACTGATAATATCCTGTATTGTGGTATCAACCATGCTGAAAGTATTCCCCGGTAGGACCTCCTCAAAAAAATCCATGATCTGCTTCTGAAGATCAGGGATAAAGGTGATATAAGGAATCAGGGTGAAGAAGAAAATCACCGTTGGGAAAACCGCCAGAATTAAGCTATATGATACAGACGCAGCGCGTTCGCTGGTGTCGTTATCCGTAATTTGGGCAAGCATTCGCTTCAAAAATGCATACCAGGTTGTTTTAGAGTTGAAGGGATGATGACTATGCAACCAAACCCTAACCTTTCGGAATGTCTTTAACCCCAATAGCTTGTCGTACATAGTGCAAAAGTCGTTACGGGGCGCCCGTGCGAGGTCGCTAGTTGTCAGTGAATAGTTGGCTTCTGCTTGTTGCCTGCCTACTATTGACTGACGATCAGCAATTATTGTTCAAAAAAAGGTTTAGCAGCCTCGACCAGTTCAGGCGGAGCTGCACAGGGTCTGCCGGTTTCCGTTCTGACAAATACAAGGGTAGTTTGCCCCGTATTCAGTAATTGGCCGTCCTGATTGAAAATCTCGTAATCAAACATTAGCCGGGTTTTTGGAAGTTGTGGAATGGTAACCCGAATGGTGAGTAGATCATCATATTTCGCAGGTCTGATAAACCGGGAATTGAGATCATAGACTGGCATGGAAATGCCATCTTCCTCCATTTTTTTATAAGTCAATCCTAGATGACGAAGGGCTTCAACCCGCCCAATTTCATAAAAGCGGGCGTAATTTCCGTAATACACAATGCCCATTTGGTCAGTGTCGTAATACCTCACCCGAATGTCGGTAATGTTGTGGGTAATCATAAAAAAGGGGAGTAAAGGGAGGAAGGGAAGGAGAGGGAAGAAAGGAGAATGAAAAGTCTTACCAGTATCTTCCCTCTTCTCCCATTACTCCCCCTCCTTCCTTTTCTCCTGTTATTTCATAATCTTCATTCGGGTTAGCGCCTGCTGGTATAGACGGGCGTTAGCTATGTGTTCGGCCAGCGTTTTGGAGAATGTATGGTAACCATTGAATCGGGCGTCGACTACGAAGTATAGATAATCGTGTTGCTCGGCGTTCAGGACATTATCAATCGTGGCTGGGGCTGGGAGGTTGATAGGCCCAGGGGGGAGCCCAGCATAACGATACGTATTGTAGGGCGAATCGACGGTGAGTTGTTTATTCAACAGCCGACGGATGCCAAAATCACGGAGGGCAAAAATTACGGTTGGATCGGCTTCCAGTTTAATGCCTCGTTTTAAGCGGTTTAGGTAAACGCCCGCTACCCGCGGTTGCTCGTCCCGCTTATTGGTTTCTGCGGCCACAATAGACGCCAGCACCTGTACCTGTGTTTGGCTCATGCCCAGGGCTTTCGCTTTGGCCTGACGGTCGGGTGTCCAGAATTTTTTGTATTCAGTACCCATCCGCTCCAGAAAAGCTTCTGGCTTAATGGTCCAGAACATCTCATAGGTATTGGGCAGAAACAAACAGACAATCGTTGTAGTATCGAAGCCGAATTTCTGGCAGGTAGCTGGATCATTCAATAACTTGCCCAGTGCTTCTGGCCCAAACTCGAACTTACTGCCCAGTCGCTGAATAAGGTCACTTTTTTGCCGCATGCTATTGAAGGTTACAGGCATAGCATCCTGATTACCACTGCGAAGTTTGACCAAGGCTTCGCGGTTGCCCATAAGCGGTTTGATTTCATAACGTCCTTCTTTAACCAGCTCAGGATATTTCATCATCTTGGCCAGAAACCGGAAGGATGTTTCGTCGTTGATGACCTTATGCGTTTTAAGGGTATCCATCACCGACTCGAACGTAGCTCCTCGTGGAATCAGCAACGCAAAGGTTTTGTCATTCTCGTTTACCTGAAGATTCGGGCTTTTGAAAACCTGCCAGAAATAAAACGAAAACGTTGTGAGCAGGATGGAGACTGTGAGGAACAGGGCAATTTTAAAATTACGAGACATACGAAAAAGAATGTATAATTGATAATGGATAATGGATAACGATACTCAAGAGAAGCACTGAACTAGCAGGTGATTCAATTGCCCATTAGCTTGGCACCACAATTGCACATTATACATTGTTCATTATTCATTTTAATTAATGCGCAAATTTACGCCAAAACAGAACCATTTAACCTACCGAACATGAAGTACACAGTACCACTTATACTACTTTTTGGTCTGATGGCCTCCTGTCGTACCCAGGTCGATAGTCCACGTTCCATGAATCCGGCCGCAGCGGTGCGTCAGAAAGCTATTGATGAAATACGTGAGGCCGATCAGAATTTTAGCATACTTTCTGAAAAACAGGGCATGGCCAAAGCCTTTACAACCTACGCTGCCGATGATGTAATTAAACTCAATGACGGAGCCGCCCCAACCATAGGATTTGACTCTCTTCGGGCGCAGATGAGCCGATTACCTGCGAATGGGCCCGTTCTGACGTGGCAGGTATTGAAAGCGGATGCATCTTCATCGGGTGATTTGGGTTATACGTTTGGCCAATGGATGCTGACAAAAAAAGATAATGCTGGAAAGCGAACGTCAGAACAAGGAGTTTACATAACCGTATGGAAACGTCAGCGTAATGGCCAATGGCGATTTGTAGTCGATGGTGGTAATAGCACACCTGAACCGAAGTAATCTCAAAAAGCACAGTTTTTTTGACAGGATTTACAAGATGAAGCCGGATTATTCTTACTCTTAAATCCTGTTTTATCCTGTAAATCCTGTCAAAACTATTGTAAATTTGGGCGAACCAAATCAACTCGCTTTGATTGCTCGTTCACTGTTTACTCGACGAAATTCCAGCGGTCCTTCGCTTTACACGCTCTCCTTTTGGTTGCTCTCAGTCAGTAACTTTCTCTTTTCGGCCAGTTTTTCAATGATGATTCCTGAGTTGCCAGCCTATCTGGAGAAGATGGGGGGACAGGAATACGTTGGGCTTATTATTGCCCTATTTACGTTAACTGCCGGGGTTTCGCGCCCCTTTAGTGGAAAAATTACGGATACGGTTGGGCGGGTGCCGGTTATGGCCTTCGGCTCTATCGTGTGCTTTGTATGCGGGTTACTTTACCCGTATCTTCTCACGGTTTGGGGTTTCCTGACACTCCGGCTCATTCATGGATTTTCAACAGGAACGAAGCCGACAGCCACCTCCGCCTACGTGGCCGATGTTGTTCCGGCCAACCGTAGGGGTGAAGCGATGGGTATGCTGGGTCTGTTTACCGCCATGGGAATGTCGCTTGGACCCGCCATTGGGAGTTGGTTAGCCACCGATTTCTCGATGAATGTTATGTTCTGGACATCGTCGGCCTTTGCCCTTATGTCGATCGGTATTCTGCTCCGAATGCCTGAAACGCTGGTGAATACGCAGCCGTTTCGATTTAAATTGTTACGGCTGAAAAAAGATGAAATTTTTGATAAAAGTGCCATTCCGCCATTCCTCGTTCTGTTGTTGCAGTCGTTTTCGTCGGGCGTTATCCTGACGGTGATCTCCACGTTTAGTGCGTCACTTGGCGTTACCAACAAGGGACTGTTTTTTACGGTCTATACCGTTGCTTCGCTGGTTATTCGGCTGGTATTTAGCCGGACTTCAGATCGATATGGCCGTATTCCGGTGCTGTTCATTTCAACGATCGTACTGGCTTTTTCGATGGTGCTCTTAATTATAACCGATTCAACGTTCCTGTTCTGGACGGCCGCTGTTTTCTATGGGATGTCGTGGGGAATGAACTCGCCAACGGTAACCGCCTGGACGGCCGACTTAAGTGATGAAAAAACGCGGGGTCGGGCAATGGCAACCATGTACATTGCCCTTGAAGCTGGAATTGGGCTAGGTGCATTGGGGGCAGGCTGGGTACTTAATCATTTTGCTGGTGAAGCGGGAATCGATGCCTCTTTTGCGGTCTCGGGTGTATTGGCACTGGTTGCTGTGGGGTACCTGGGCTGGCTATGGCGAAAAGGCCCACAAGTCATGCATCATCACATTGACGGAACGGACGAGTTAGCCCTACTGGATGAGGAACCATGATGCATGACATTGAGCCGAAAATTCGCCCACTGGTCGATGCGCTGAACAAAACCGGACTGGTTCGTACCTTTTCGAGCTGTGAAGGCCATTTCGGACCTGGAGAGCAGACGCTCGTTGATCGAAATCACGCCGAAGTGCGGTTTGTTCCTGCTGATGGTGTATCTGTTGAAGAAGTCGAGAAGTTGCTGGCTTCTCTAGTTACCCGCTTCAAATCCAGGCATGGGTTGCTACCTGTAAAAGTGATGGCCTATAAATTGTATACGCCCATTGATGACGAAGTGGTTGAGGAAACCTTCGTTCTGGAACTTCGGCCCTTTAACCGTTTTGATTCGCCCGATCGGAAACGCGCAGATATTGACTGGGCGATTGGGCAGGTTGTACTGCTGAACAGCGCAATGAATCAGTGATAACCTATTTCAAATCTCCATTTTACTGTATATTCGGGACATGAGAACATTGGAACTACATCTTTCTGAAGAGTTAGCCGCTTCATTGGCTCGTGTCACGCCTGATGCTGAACTTTTTGCAATTGAAGCCTTACAAGCGAGGTTAAACGAAATAGAAAGAGAACATCATCTGGCCGAAGAATATCGATTTGCCGCTGAAGAGAATAAAATAATTACTCGAGATTTTAATGAGTTAGATCTTGACAACTGGGATGAATATTAAACGCGGGGAAGTTTGGTTAGCAGCATTGGACCCAACTATTGGTAGTGAAATACAAAAGACTCGCCCGGTTATAGTTGTTTCTAATGATATAAATAATGCTAATAATAGTGTTGTTTCTGTAATACCCATAACGTCAAACGTGACTCGAATTTTATCATTTGAAGTGTTTATTCCTGCCGGCGTTGCTAGCCTTACGAAAGATTCTAAAGCAAAAACAGACCAGATTCGGACGTTGGATAAAAGCCGTTTAGTCAAACGATATGGTGCCTTACCGGCAGTGTATACGCAACAACTTAATACTTCTCTGAAATTACATTTGGCTTTGCCTTAATAGAAAAGGACTTTAAGAGGCCCTGTTATAGCTGTATTGTGATTGAGTAGATGGTTGCAGTGTGAGTAGACGCATTCATCCAAATTAACGAAGCGCTTGAGTCCCAAGCGCTTCGTTAATTTGGATGAATGCGTCTACAAAATAAACTGACTTAAATCCCTATTCTTCACCAGTCCATTTAAACGTTCACTTACTAAATCTTTGGTGATAACTACCTGAGCGTTAGCGCCAATTACGTCAGGGATATCGAACATGAAGTCATTCATAAGATGACTCAGTACCGTTTGCAGACGTCGTGCACCAATGTTCTCCACATCACTGTTTACTTCGAAGGCAATTCGGGCTAGTTCGCGGAGGGCGTCATCCTGAAATGTAAGACCAACGTTTTCGGCCTGTAACATGGCTTCGTATTGCTTGGTCAGCGCGTTTTTTGGTTCTTTCAGGATTTGATAGAAATCATCCTCCGACAGGCTTTGCAGCTCAACCCGGATTGGGAAACGACCCTGTAATTCGGGGATCAAATCACTGGGTTTGGCTACATGAAAAGCACCGGCTGCAATGAACAGGATGTGGTCGGTATGAATGACGCCGTATTTTGTGTTTACGGCGCTGCCCTCAACAATCGGCAGTAAATCGCGCTGTACGCCTTCCCGGCTCACATCGGGGCCACCTCCGCCATTACCAGAGCGGGCAGAGGCTACTTTGTCGATCTCGTCGATAAAAATGATCCCGGCATCTTCGGCTTTGCGGATGGCTTCTTCTTTCACCTCATCCATGTCGATGAGCTTGGCCGCTTCTTCTTCCAGCAGGATTTTACGGGCTTCGGCAATGCTCACTTTGCGTTTTTTACCGCGCTTGGGCATCATGCCGCCAATCATCTCCTGAATGTTCATCATAGACAGATCGTCGACCGAGCCACCCATAATGCCGATGTTGGGCGTTTGCGCCTGATGCACATCGATCTCGATTTTTCGGTCGTCCATCTCGCCCGAGCGGATTTTTTCGCGGAATCGTTCGCGGGTACGCTCGTTGAGTTCAGCGTCGGAATCTTTCTTCTCGTTTTCAAATCCCAGCTGGCCGTTGGCAGGCTTCACGGGTGGAATTAAAATATCCAGAATGGCATCTTCAACTAACTGTTGCGCTTTTGCCTGAACGGCTTCTTTCTTGGAAGCTCGTACCATATTGACAGCTTGCTCGACTAAGTCGCGCACCATGCTTTCAACATCGCGGCCAACGTAGCCGACTTCAGTGAACTTGGAAGCTTCAACTTTAATAAACGGAGCATCGGCCAGTTTCGCCAGTCGACGGGCTATTTCAGTTTTACCAACGCCCGTTGCACCGATCATTAAGATATTATTCGGCGTAATTTCACGTTGCATATCGGCAGGGCTATTCATCCGGCGCCAGCGATTCCGCAGGGCGATTGCCACATTACGCTTGGCATCATTCTGACCGATAATATACTGGTCTAACTCGGCAACGATTTGCCGCGGGGTAAGGTCTTTGAGTAATTGGGTCATTGAAAAAAATGGAGCGTGTTGTGCGCTCCTGTCAAAGAAACACAGGAAAAGGGAAAATGTGCCAACTCAATCGACGAAATTTGGCGTTTGGTCATTTAACGTTAAATCTACTAGCCTATTTACTTTACTTCATAATCATCAATTACACGTAGTATGAATCTTAGTCGAGTTCTTCTTTTTGTTCTTTGTATTGCCACGGCTCAGGCCCAGTCGCCCATTAATTTAATTCCCCAGCCTGTGAGTGTGCAGCCTCAAACTGGCACTTTTACCCTTACCAAAGCAACTACTATTCACTACAACCAGGCCGATGGGCGCGCGGTGGCAGATATGCTTAGCCAGCGACTGAATATGCCAACCGGTTTTGGCCTGGTGGCAAAGTCAGGTAAAACCGGCAAAATTCAACTGAATCTGACCGATACGCCCAATACCCAATTAGGCGAAGAAGGGTATACACTGGATGCTTCGCCGAAAGGAGTCATTATTACAGCAAATCGTCCTGCGGGGTTGTTTTATGGGATGCAAACCCTGACTCAGCTCCTTCCGAAAGAAATTGAGGGGAAGACCGTAACCACGAAAACCTGGAGTATTCCTGCTGTTCGGATCACCGATTATCCGCGCTTCGGCTGGCGGGGGATTATGTTCGATGTAAGCCGTCATTTCTTCACAAAAGTGGAGGTAAAGCAGTACATCGACCAGCTGGCGAAACTGAAGTACAATACATTTCACTGGCACCTGACCGATGATAACGGCTGGCGAATTGAAATTAAATCGTTGCCCAAACTTACCTCTGTAGGGGCCTGGCGGGTTGCCAGGGCGGGCCACTTTGGCGATCGGGCCGAGCCAAAACCAGGCGAACCAACCCCCTATGGTGGCTTTTATACGCAGGACGACATTCGGGAGATTATTGCCTATGCCCAGGCCCGTAACGTAACCATTGTTCCTGAAATTGACGTACCTGGCCACAGTATGGCTGCGCTTGCGGCTTATCCGGAACTCAGTTGCACAAAGGCCATTGTTAGTGTTAACCCTGGAACGGCATTTTCCGACTGGTATGGTAATGGCACGTTTAAAATGAAGGTTGAGAATACGTTGAATCCGTCAGATGAAAAAGTCTATGAGTTTTTAGATAAGGTATTTACCGAAGTAGCCGCTCTTTTCCCGAGCCCGTACATCCACGTTGGGGGCGATGAGTGCTACAAAGGTTATTGGGCGAATGATCCCGGTTGTCAGGCATTGATGAAGCAGTTGAATATCCGGCATGTTGAAGATTTGCAGGGGTATTTTATGGGCCGCGTCGAAAAGATTTTGACGGCCAAGGGTAAAAAATTACTGGGTTGGGATGAGATTCTGGAGGGTGGAATTTCGCCGGGTGCTACGTTGATGAGCTGGCGGGGTGTCAAGTACGGCATTGAAGCAGCGCACGCGGGCCATAATGTAGTCATGACCCCCACGACCTTTGCCTATCTGGATTATGTTCAGGGAGAACCAACGATTGACCCGCCCATTTACGCCAGTTTGCGCGCACGAACCAGCTATAACTATGAACCCGTTCCAGATGGAGTAGATGCCAAGTATATTCTGGGTGGGCAGGGTAATCTCTGGACGGAACAGATACCAACCCTGCGGTATGCCGAATACATGACCTATCCACGCGCCTGGGCTTTATCGGAAGTGTTTTGGTCGCCGAAGGAGGTTAAGAACTGGCCCAACTTTGTGCAACGGATGGAAACGCATTTTGAGCGGGCTGATGTCGCCCAAGTCAACTATTCGCGGGCGATTTATGACGCTATTGTTAAAACAAGTATGAAAGATGGCAAACTACGCCTTGAACTGGAAGGTGAAGTGCTGGGTCTGGATATCTACTACACAATTGACGATACCATGCCTGACCAGTTCTCAACTCGGTACAGCCAGCCTGTTGACTTGCCCGACGGCCCTATTAATCTTCGGGTAATTACCTATCGGGCCGGAAAACCAATTGGACACTTGATTACCCTTTCACGCGATGCCTTGCAGAAGCGGGTTGGACGTTTTTAAATAAGATAGACCGCTGATTTTTATGATGATTATGATTCAACATGATTTTCAACGAGTCATTTAAATCATGTTGAATCATAAGTAGCATAAAAATCAGCGGTCCAACTTGTATATTTTTGATTACTTCAGCCAGCGATCCAAATCAATTCGAAGGGATAATTGGCTGGTTCCGGCTGTGGGAACGGATGTAAACCGGGCGTAGGTTAGCTGGAAACCCTTCGCCTGTACCGAGGCTCCGAATGAAATACCCGCGCCCGCTCCACCCGTAGTCAGCTTACCTTCCTGATGCTTCTGGTGGTTGTAGCCCACTAACAGATTCACGTTTCGATGGACCAATAGCTCGGCCCCAATACTAAGGTGCCGGGCTATTTTCTCGGTTACGCTGGTGGTTTGCGGAATTGGATTGCCGCTCAAATCGTAGCGGACATTCAGATTCGGATCGTTATAACTGATGTCGAAGCGCTGAAGATGGTGGGCCGTCAGCGTTAGGCGAATCGGTGCATGTTCGGGTTTGATGGTTACGCCCGCCTGTAAATCGAAGGGTAGATCGGCATCGAGCGAGCCGTAGTTTTTGATCAGATAGCCTACGTTTTTAGCGACCAGTCCGAAGGTGAGATCTTTTTTCGGATGCCGCCAAACCCCACCTAAATCGGCCAGAACGCCAAAGGCGGAATACATATCGATGCTGGACCCAACCGCTTTGATGGTTGCCCCAAGAGTAAAGTTGCCTTCTGTTCGGGCGTGGGTAATACTCAGGGCATAATCATTCGCAGAGAAAGTGCCAGTTGTGTTACCCACGGGGTCAGTCATGGTGAACTGGCCGTAGCTCAAATATTGCAAGCCAGCCGCCCACCCGGAACGCCGGTTCGATGCCTTACTCTTTATCGGCAAACCATACTGCAACGTATAATATTTTGCGGCTGCCAGATACGGCATCAGGCTGATAGATAAGTCATTATCTTTAACAGAATCGGCTAGGGCAGGGTTGTTGAGATGATACGAACCATCGGGACTTGTAGCCGTAGCAACCTGCCCGCCAAGGGCGGCAACCCGAGCGTGTGTAGGTAAGTCGAGGAAGGAAAAAATACGTTGTCCACCCAGCGGTTGAGCAACCGTTAGGATAGGCCACAGGTAGACCAAAAGTAACGAAATGAAACAGGCTCTCAAGCGGAAGTCGTTCGCAGTTTTTTACAAAGAAAGCCAATTTTTAGCCCATCGGCCGCATACACTATGATATTAGAAGGAAACGAATTCGATCTGACTCAAAATGAATAACCCAGTTTTATCCCGTATGAAAGACTGGCGGTTGGCCGATCAGGGATTGAAAATACATTCAGGAAGTTGATGCCATACGACCCGTAATAAGGAATACCATCGGGAATAGTAGAGCGGTCGAGGGTACCCCAACGAACACCAACACCACCGTAGAAGTCGGCCAATAGCCGATTGTTTCGTGACAATGAAAATTGCCGCCCAAATTTCACATGCCCCGCCCAAATTTGCTTGGTTATAGGTGCCGAATACATCTGGTAATACTGGCAAGGACCAGATTCGCAGCCAACACCCACCGTTCCATGTTCGTTAGCGGTTGTTGGCTTAAAGAGGCCTTCCAGCGCCACATACGAACCAATTGGCCCCCCATGCCAGTAATAGCGCCACTCGGCCCGCCCTCGCCAGATCTTGGTATCCGTATAACGAGATCGTTGAGACACGTCCCAGAGGTTCATGCCTTGCCAACCGTATCCAAGCTCAGCCTGAATAGCCTGATGTTGCCCCACCATTCGCTCTATCCCAAACTGAATCGTATTGCTAGGATCGATTAAGCTGAGCGCAGCAAACTTAACGACCCAGCGCTGGCTCTGCTCGGCATCAATGGAAGATAATGGAAACGCTTTTTCTGTTTGGGCATACGTAGCCAATCCCTGCCCTGTAAGCAATACAAATAGCCAAAGCCAACGATAGGTTTTCATAACTGAACGGGGATTTCGCTGAGTAATTTCAACTGCTTGGGGTCGGCATAACTGTACTGATAGATTCCTTTTGGACCTGTAACAATCAGTAGTTTTTGAGTGGTAATAACGTCGTATGTCTTTGTATCATAAAAGTATTCTAGCTCCTTTACATTGGCCGGATCGCTGATATCCATGACCCGAAGGCCATAATCGCCCTCGCCTACAAATAGTAGCGTACCGTCGGCACTCAGGCCACGCGGGTTGGTCATTGGATAGCTACGCAGCAATTTGGGGCTGGCTATAGTTCGAATGTCGATTACGTCGAGACTGTTTGCCGTCACCGATTGGTTACGGCAGTTGGTGCCGCTGCGCAGGGTTACGTAGGCATAATTTCCCTGAACAACAACCGGATCGCAGCTCAGGATATGCGTATAGATGCCTACCGATTTAGGCGCATTAGGCTGATTGATATCATAGATATACATCCCCGTCTGTGTGCCAATAAACAGGTTATTTTGGTACGGGAATATCGTTTCGACACCAAACCCAATATTCGTTTTACTCCCTTTTTTAGGGTCGCTGCTGGATGAAATATCGTAGGCTTGCAGCGCCGTATTATTGACCGTATACAAGGTATTGCCACTTACCGTAAAGCGGGCTGTTGAGCCACCCGTTCCCGATCCGGGCGTTGGCGAATCGCTGCTTGATGCACTGGAGCAGGATGCGAGTACAATTAGTACCAATAGAGAGTAGAGGAATGATTTCATAAATCGTAAATCAGTTTCGAGATAGAAAAACCTTAGGGTTGATGTAAGTTGATTTTCAGCTGATTAAGCAATTGTAAAGTTCCACAGAGCTGCGCAGACACCTAACAGCCTGTCTAATACCGCAGTCACTTTGATCCGATTTCTATTTACCAAAATGCGATATCGTTTCATTCCGGACAGACTATGTTCAACAGCAACTCGTTGCCCATTCACTACTTGGTTATGAACTTTCTGAGCAACGCTTAATTCATTGCTTTGTCCTTTTTTTACGCGTTTCCGTTTATGAGCTATGACAACCTGATCACATTGATAGTCGTCGGCGAAACCTTGAAAACCTAGGTCAAGCCGCACTCGGCAGTTGGCAAACCAGCTTTGAGCCGGATTAAATTCAGCCTTTAAAACCGAATAATCATGGCTATGGCCGCTATACGACCGACTAACATACAAAATGTGCCGATTAGGACGACTCATAATCAGCTCCTTATAGGTATGGCATTTTTTTTACCGGAGAAAGCCTGCTTTTGAGCTGGCTCATCAGCAGGTCGCTGAGTAGGTTGTTCACTGCCATCTAAGCTAATGTCTTTGTCCTCTTTGAGGTAGGCTTCAAACTCCGATGGACTACTAAAATTACGTCGAGGCATAACGCCTTGTCGCTCCAGCGTCAATTCGAGTAGATGTAAATATTTTTCGAAACAACGCTGAGCATTACTTCCATCGGTCTGGATCAATAAGCCAAGGCTGTCGTAGCTGAGTCCGCTTTTTAACTGAAACAGGACAAAAAAAAGGCAGTCTGGGTAGGATGCCAGTTTAATCTCAACGTCAATATTGTTGGCTAACTGACTGATCGAAAGCCCATGAAAGAATTCATACGTTTCACCAAAATAGCGGGCAAGCAACTCAAATTGGGTCTTTGTGAGACCGGTAGTGGCCCGCCACTGGCGGTCATTACAAACATGTTGATAACTAAGCATGAAACAGTAACTTGATACAAAGCTAGCCATTTGATAGACTACCTCTATCGGGTTGACTATCAACTTACATCAACTCTCTTATCGATAACATTGCGGATTGTCAATAGCCGCTTTCTCCCAGCGGATGACCACGCCCTTGTTGGGGTCCGCACATTCAAAGCGTACATTGGTTGCTACTGGAAAGGCTGAATACTCGAATACATTTTCCAGCCGCTTCACAAGCCGGACGTTGAGTGGGTTAGCAATGTTGAGCGCAACCAGATCCGTTAGGTTGTCAGCGTAGAGAATACTGTCCTTAATGGCTAATTCCTGATTGCCCAGAATGGCAATAAAGGCGAGTTGGATTGGCTTTTCCGGGTCAGAATTATCCATGATATGAATACCGCTGCCCACATCATTGATAAATAGATACTTGTCCTTAATGTAAATTTTGCCCACGTTTTTGAGTGGTTGCGGAGCGAGTGTCTGCACCGTCCGGGCATCGGCGTAGGAGGCATAAATTGGCCGGTAGATGTCGCCGGTGCTAGGTGGGGTAGGTGCGTACGGCCGACCGCAACTGTCGAGTACTACACAAACGAGCAGCATGAGGAAGGAAAGCAGAAGTCGATTCATGGCGGAATAGTGTTTAGTTCACAAAGGATACAAAAACAAATCAAATCGTTGGAATCCGTAAGAAAAATTAACTTTGTCTATACTTGATTTCACGAAGCCAAATCGCATGCAAACGGAAACCCAACCAGAGACCAATCAGGCTAATTCTCCAAAACTGACCAAATCCGAAATCCTGTCGCGTAAAAATGCTGAAGCTGAACTTGGTGGTGGACAGAAACGCATTGACGCTCAGCATAAAAAGGGGAAATTGACCGCTCGTGAACGCATTGCACTTCTGGTAGATGAGGGCTCGTTTGAGGAAATAGGCAAGTTTGTCATGCACCGCACCCGCGATTTTGGTATGGATAAGGAGCATTATCTTGGCGATGGGGTAGTGACGGGTTACGGCACCGTAGATGGCCGATTAGTCTATGTGTTTGCGCAGGATTTTACCGTTTTTGGAGGAGCCTTGTCAGAAACTCATGCGGAAAAAATATGTAAATTGATGGATCTGGCGTTGCAAAATGGAGCGCCTATCATCGGGCTGAATGACTCGGGTGGTGCCCGGATTCAGGAAGGCGTATTGTCGCTGGCCGGGTATGCCGATATTTTTTACCGCAACACGCGCGCTTCGGGTGTTATTCCCCAGTTGTCGGCGGTTATGGGGCCCTGTGCAGGTGGGGCCGTTTATAGCCCGGCTATCACCGACTTTATCTTCATGGTTGAGAATACGAGCTATATGTTCGTGACCGGCCCCAATGTGGTGAAGACCGTTACGCACGAATCCGTCACTGCCGAAGAACTGGGCGGGGCGAGTACGCACAGCACCAAATCGGGCGTAACGCATTTTTCGTGCGCCAATGAACTGGCTTGTATTCAGTCGCTTAAGCAGCTGCTCAGTTATATTCCACAAAACTGCGAAGATGAGCCGCCCATGCTCGCCTATGAGTCCACGGATGAGTCCCGGCCAACACTGAACACCATTATCCCCTCTAATCCAAACCAGCCGTACGACATGCGTGAGGTGATTGATGAGTTGGTGGATGTGGGTAGTTTTATGGAGGTTCACAAGAATTTCGCGGAGAACATTGTTGTTGGGTTTGCCCGAATTGGCGGCCGTAGTATTGGTATCGTGGGTAATCAACCCGCCGTATTAGCGGGTGTGCTCGACATCAATGCCAGTACGAAAGCAGCCCGTTTTGTGCGGTTCTGCGATTGTTTCAACGTCCCCTTGCTCGTTCTCGAAGACGTTCCCGGTTTTCTGCCGGGTACCGATCAGGAATGGAATGGTATCATTACCAACGGTGCTAAATTACTCTTTGCCTTCTGCGAAGCGACTGTGCCCCGTGTGACCGTCATTACCCGTAAAGCCTACGGGGGTGCTTACGATGTGATGAACTCCAAGCACATCGGTGCCGATATGAACTACGCCTGGCCATCGGCCGAAATTGCCGTTATGGGCGCCAGTGGTGCGGCCGAGATCATTTTTAAGCGTGAAATCGCCGAAGCGGAAGACCCTCAAGCTAAGTTGCAGGAAAAAGTACTGGATTATACCGAGAAGTTCGCTAATCCATACCGGGCCGCGCATCGGGGCTACATCGACGAAGTTATCATGCCCGATCAGACCCGCCAGAAACTCATCCGGGCCTTCAAGATGCTGGAAAATAAAGTAGCTTCAATGCCCAAGAAAAAACACGGGAATATTCCGTTGTAAGAGAAGTGATTTATTAGCTATAAATTTCATTTTTAACCACAGAGGTACAGAGAACACAGAGATGTAAACTATTGATTTTAGCTATTTAATCTCTGTGTTCTCTGTGCCTCTGTGGTTAAAAATTTATGTGATTACATATAAACGTTTGACTATATGGCAACCCCAACCCCTGAAAAACCAGGTAGTTTACTGAAAACCGTGTTAATCGGGCTACTGATTATTTTTGGAATCGCACTACTGGTGGGAACATTATCGGTATTGTTTCCATAAAGACAGTAGCTAACCTGATTAATAGGGCTTTCAAAATATGTCTTAAAAAATACAATACATTATAGTAATAGGTATAATAAATACAAGAAGTACGACAAGACTTTCGTATATTATAGAGTTAGCGGTCATTGTAAGACACCCCACTACTATTAAGACGAGAACAATAAATGATATTAGACAGAAAACATTTTGACATCAATAATAAATGTGCCATTGAAAAATTAACAATCAAGCCACCGTTAAGACTTGGCTCAGTCTTTCAAGACGAAGCCTGTTTTACTTATCTTAAAGAAGGATTAATGTCTTTAACTTCCCCTATTGACAACCTATCCATTCAAGCAGAAGAAAGTGTTTTACTTAGATGTGGTAACTACTTCTCAAACGTTATTCGCAAACATCCTGACAAGACTTGTGAAGTTTATGCTGTCCATTTATATCCGGACATTTTGAAAGAATTATACAAAAACGAATTTCCAAATTTCATAAAAAGCAATGCTCATAAAACATATATCAGGAAAATTGAAAAACAAAGTGTTATAACCCATTTCATCCAAAGCCTTGATTTTTATTTTGAGAACCCAAACTTGGTTACAGACGATTTACTTAAATTAAAAATCAAAGAACTCATCCTATTGCTTCTTCAAACAGACAATGCAGAAAATATAATTACTTTATTCTCACATTTATTTAACCCAAGACAAGCAGGTTTATTTGAGATAGTAGAAGCACATTTATACTCATCTATTTCTATTGTTGATTTAGCCAATTTGTCTGGGAGAAGTCTCTCAACTTTTAAGAGAGATTTTGAAACACAGTTTAGTGATACACCAGCCAATTTCATTAAAGAAAAGAAATTGGGAAAAGCTCTTCAGCTACTACAATCAACCGATTTATCTGTATCTGAAATTTGTTACGAGGTTGGATTTCAGGACACTTCACATTTCACAAAGACCTTCAAACAAAAGTATAATCAATCGCCTTCTGAGTATCGTAAGAAGCATTTGAACTGAATTTGCCAGTCTTTGAACTTTACTGACAAGTTTGAATTTATTTTAAGTTTCATTTTTACATCGTGATTTTATTTAAAAAAAACGATAAAAAAATGAACGAAAGTATATTAATAACCGGAGCAAATATTGGGCTTGGCAAAGAGACTGCCCGACAGTTAGCGTTGAAACCAGAAACAAAAAAGATAATTCTTTTCTGTAGAAATCAAGCAAAAGCCGAGACAGCAAAAAAAGACCTTGAGGAGCAAACAGGAAAAAAGATTTTTGAAATTATTATTGGAGATGTTTCTGATGCAAATTCTGTAAGAAACGCGGTAGAAAAAGTAAAAGAAGCTATTGACGCAGTAATTTTAAATGCAGGTGGAATGGTGGGAAAAGCGGCTGCGAAACTTACGCCTTCAGGTATGAATGAATTAGCTGCTACCAATATTTTAGGGCATGTAATTTTAGTGGAGGAATTAATAAAACATGATAAGTTAAAAAAAGCAGTATTATATCCCAGTGCGGAAGCTGTACCAGGAGTAAAAATGCTTGGAATGAAACCAGTTTCAATGAAGACTTCTTCTGTTGATGAGTTTGCTGCTGTTCTTGATGGATCATATTTTGGTAATAAATTTGATGTAACGCAAGCATACGGATATGTCAAATATGCAGCAACAATGTGGATGTTATCAATGGCAAAGAAATATCCTAACATCAAATTTGTTGTTATGAGTCCAGGGAACACAAAGGGAACTTTAGCACCTGATAATTTGCCTCCAGCAATGAAATTTATGTTGAGGAATTTTATGATGCCTGTTGTATTCCCATTGATGGGCGGAATGGTTCATGAGCTGGAAGTAGGTGCAAAACGCTTTGTAGATGGCATTTCGGATGAACGATATAAAAGTGGCGTTTTTTATGCAAGTAAAGAGGGTAAATTATCAGGAGACGTGGTTGACCAGAGCACTTTTTTCACTGCTTTGAAAAATACTAAATTTCAAGATAACGCCAATGAGGCAATTCACCGTTTTATAAGATAAATAGTACGAAATACATGGAAACAACGAACCGCTAACATGAGGTTTGGCGTTATTGGGGCAGACGGAAGTACAAATGTTGATTGTACTTCCGTTTTGCTTTTGTTCCAGCTCGACGTTTTTCAATTTAGCTTTTTGTTGTTAGCTTCAACTTCAGTATTTCAATTGGGCTTCGGTTCGAAGCTGACGGAATTCTAATTCCCCAACAACGCCAAGCCCTGTTCGTAAGCGTGATAAACAAATGACAGTGAGCACACGAAAGAATCTTACAGCGACATCCATTTTGATGATCGTTTTTTTTACCTATTGTAATGGGCAAAACAAGTTGTCGGTCGGTCAGGCAATGCAACAGATTCAGCGATCTCATATTGATGCAAATGTGCCGAATAAGCATAAATTCGATGCGTATCTTAAGCGTGATTTGGAAAAATACTTTTCTGGTAAGTATGGTAAAGTTTCTGTAAAGTGGGAGTTCTTACGTGAAGGGCCCACACAAAGCGGAGTGGCATATCCAAAATACTATCTCTGGACAAAGGTTTATGAGAACGAAACGTTGATCACTGAAGGTGCCGCCCGAGTTGCGGCCATTGACCAAATAGAGTTTGACGTAAGGGATTTTTTGTCCTTGCCGAATATAAAAAAGGATATCCCTGGTATATATCAGATTTTTCCACCAGCAGTCTGCGAGACAATAAAACTTCGGCTTTAACTGTCTGTCTGCAATAGCCTTGCAACTATCAGGGCAGTGCGCTACCTCGTTTAACAAGGGGTTGGCACAAGAAGGGCTTCAAGGCAAGAGGCAACTTTCTTCTTTTTAATTACTTGAGTGCAAGGGTGAATGGCAGCGGGTTTTTACACCCTTTCTGCGCTAGGCCCCGAACCGTTACCTGAATACTATATCCGCCTAGCCTATGGCATCCAGAATCACGGCACAGGCTTCCCGAATTTGGTCTTCGGTAATAATCAAAGGTGGCGCAATCCGCATCGAATTGTCGCAGAATAAAAACCAGTCAGTAATAACCCCTTTTTCAATAGCCCGGTCAATGACGGGTTTCAATACCGCGAACGATTCAAATTCAACGGCTAGCATTAGCCCTTTACCACGCACTTCCCGAATGGCAGGGTGTTTTAGCAATTCCTTGAACAGCTGCCCCTTAGCCTCGGCCTGTTCATGAAGTTTCTGGTCCTGAATTACCTGAAGCGTAGCCAGTGAAGCCGCGCATGAAACCGGGTGCCCCCCAAAAGTGGTAATGTGCCCCAGAATCGGGTTGTTTTTGAAAACGCTCATTATCTCCGCCGAGCTAATAAAGGCACCAATCGGCATGCCGCCCCCCATTCCCTTAGCGCACAGCAGAATGTCGGGATGAACCGGAACGCCAGCCTGACTAAATCCTTCAAATGCCCAGAACGTACCCGTTCGACCAAAGCCCGTCTGAATTTCGTCGAAAATCAGCAACGCACCTACATCGGTGCAGCGTTGTCGAACGGCCTGTAAATAAGCGGTATCGGGTACGCGAACACCTGCCTCGCCCCCAACAACTTCCATAATAACAGCTGCGGTACGGGACGTAATTTGCTCAATATCAAGCGAGTTTCTGTATCGGATATGTCGAATATCGGGTAGGAGGGGGCGGTAGTTTCGCTTGAAGTTTTCGTCGCCGGAGAGGGAAAGAGCGCCCTGGGTAGAGCCGTGGTAGGCGTTGACGCAACTAATCAGCTCAGTGCGACCCGTGTAGCGTTTGGCTAGTTTCATGGCCCCCTCAACCGCTTCGGTGCCGGAGTTTGTGAAATAGACGGTATCTAATTCAGTTGGCAGGGTAGTTGCCAGCGCTTGAGCGAGTTGGGTTTGAGGGGTCTGGATATATTCGCCATACACCATGAGGTGTAAGTATTTATCCAACTGGTTGTGAATGGCTTCGAGAACACGCGGATGCCGATGTCCAACGTTACTCACGCCAATCCCGGAAATCAGATCCATATAGGGCTTACTGTCCCCTTGCCTGTATAAATAAATACCTTCAGCTCGTTCGATTTCCAACCCTAAAGGGAAATCGGAGGTCTGGGCTATATGCTGAAAAAATAATTGCCGGGGAGTAAGCATTTGCATGATAAAACTTTCAACAGTACTTCTTCGATTCTAACACCGTCAACCATGAAAACAGTTCTTCTTTTGTTACTGCTAAGTCCCGTTGTTTTGTGGGCACAGGTTTTCAAAATTTCTCCCAACGACACCCAACGCAAGCACTCATACGTAGTTATGCGCGATGGCTCCGTGGTGAGGGGACAGGTTGTCCGGCAGGATAGTACGGTGATTACGATTCGGAAAGGAAACGGCGATATGACCTTTGTTGAGGCTGACCAGATCATTCGGATTTCACCCAATCGTCCGGACGATGTTGTCCGAACGGAGAGTTATGGCGCAAATCCCACGTTGTATACGGTGTTTGTCTTCAAAGATGGTACCCAGGTGGAGGGCGATTATGTCCGCCGTGACAACACGATGATCACGGTCCGAAAACGGAATGGACAACTGACGTATTTTGAACCCGAGTTACTCGCCCGTGTGGATACAATTCGGGCTGGGGTGACCTCGGCCGACGAAATTGCCGCCGATGATGGGATATTTTCAAATCGTTTTTCCCCCTGGTTATTAACCGGCCAAACAGCGTTTACGGCTGGAAAAGGCCGGTTTTATTATCGAAATACGTTAGCGATACGGAATGAATTTGACTATGGGATTACCCGAAACTGGAGCGTTGGGGCCAGTTTTGTATTGCCAATACCTTATTTGGTTCTCAGTGATTTTTACGCGTTCAACGGATTTTTACCTGCTAACTCACACCTGTTCACAAAGTTGAGTGTACCCGTAGGGAATCAATTTCGATTCGCCCTGACCGTAGATTATCAGGATATATTGTATCCGTACATCAATAGTCGGGGTGCCTTAACCTATCAGGCACTGGCTGCTATCGGTACCAGCCAGCGAAATGTAACCCTGGGTTTTGGATTGACTGATCGGGGGAAACGACGTTATTATCAATACCTGACACCTTACTCATCGGTAACCCCAATGGATACGCCTATTCCTAATCAGTCATTTCTAACGCTGGGGATTATGCAAAAAGTGCTGCCTGGACTAACGATCATCAGCGATAATCGCATTAATTTGGGGCAGAATCAGGCCTACTATCTGGATAATCTCGAACGGGCTTCGGTATCGTTTGCGCTTCGGTTCGACCGTCGCCGTCATGCGTTTGATCTGGGCGTGTACAGTCTGGTGTACAGAGATAGAGATAAATGGTATGATGGTCGTCAGGTGCGCATCTTAGGGTACCTGGGCTATAATCTGATTATTGGTAAACCGTAACAAATGAAACATCTATCCCTAATGCTGCTTACGCTGCTGCCCTTACTGGCCGTAGCCCAGGACGATTATTACCAGAAGAAAAACACGACCACGCCGGTCAAGCACCCGTATACCATTCTGCTGAAAGACGGGACGCAACTACGGGGTGAGCTTCTACGACAGGACAGTACCGAAGCCGTTATCCGAACAAAGAATCTGGGCGAAGTTCGACTGAAATCGGACCAGATTGTTAGAATAGAACAAGAAAGTGTTCAAGCGGAGGGCACTGGTTTTCCGAACCTGTTTTCGCAAACGATGCGATTAGCGCCAACGGCGTTCTCGGCCGAGAAAAATAAACTCTATTATCGGAATTACTTCCTGTATTTTAGTCAGTTTGAATACGGTATTACCGACAACTGGAGCGTTGGGACCACCTTCTTTACGTTTTTGCCAACGGCTATTTTTTCGCTCTCCACCAAAGTGTCATTGCCGGTTAGTAACCGGGTTCGGCTGGGTATCAGTGCGCAGTATATGGGTGTCCGGTCAAATGGGTTGTTAGGGAATAATGGAAATGGCACGGTGGAGGGAATTGGTTATGTACAGGGTATCGTTACCACCGGCGATCGTCAGAATAATACGAGCTACGGACTGGGCTGGAGTGTCTCCAATGGCGAATTGTCCCGAAATATTGTGGGCTCTTTTGGACTGGTTAGGAAAGTGAGCCCTAAACTCTCGTTCATTAGTGAAAACTTTGTGCTGTTTGGTAGTGGGGCCGTTGACTTTTCGGGTGTCTTATCGGCCGGAGTCCGGTTCGACCGTCGCCGTCATGCGTTCGATCTGGCGGCCTATATTCCAATTATCATCGGCCGGAACATTTCTACGCCAATTACATTTGTTCCGTATGCGAGCTACCACATCCGGATTGGGAAATAAGCCAAGCTGTCGACCCGCCGAACGACACATGGCACGGTTTCTGATCGGAGGCTATTTCGGCGATAGGCCTATACGTAATCTGTTTGCAAGCCGTTTATGTTGTTTCTTGGCGACCATACACCGATTTCAGCTAATTTCGCCGTTATTGTGAGACAACCCATTCCTACATGCCTGAGACCCCTACCGATTTACCACCGTTTGTACGTACGTGGCCGCAATTATATGCTATCGTTATAGGTAGTTTAGTTGCCGAAATTCTCCTGTTTTATGTTTTAATGCGCTGGTTATCATGAGTATCCTTGATTGGAGCGTATTAACTCTGACGTTGCTGGGCATTATCGTCTATGGTATTGTTCGGAGCCGGGGAAGTCGTAGTATGGACGATTACCTGCTGGCTGGTCATTCGTTACCCTGGTATCATGTGGGCCTGTCTGTAATGGCAACACAGGCCAGTGCAATTACATTTTTATCGGCGCCGGGGCAGGGCTTTGCCGATGGTATGCGGTTCGTCCAGTTTTACTTCGGTTTACCACTGGCAATGGTGGTGCTGGCGGTAACCTTCGTCCCGATTTTTCATAAACTGAAAATCTTTACCGCTTATGAATTCCTGGAAGAGCGGTTCGATATCCGGGTAAGAACGCTCACGGCGGGCTTGTTTCTCCTACAACGGGGCCTATCAACGGGCCTGTCGATCTATGCACCCGCCATTATTCTCTCTACTATTCTGGGCTGGAATATCTACTGGACCAATCTGCTGATGGGTGGCATGGTGCTCCTGTACACCGTTACGGGTGGTACCAAAGCGATCTCCTACACCCACCTGCAACAAATGGCGATTGTTACCTTTGCGATGGGGCTGGCGGGTTATCTCACCGTTAAATTATTGCCAGAAGGCGTTGGATTTGTGGATGCTTTGCATGTAGCAGGTAAAGCGGGTCGGATGAATCTCATCGACCTCAAATTCGACCCAAGTAGCCGGTACAATCTCTGGTCGGGCTTGATTGGCGGGTTCTTTCTGCAACTATCCTACTTCGGGACCGATCAATCGCAGGTAGGGCGGTACCTAACGGGCGAAACGATTGGGCAAAGCCGGTTGGGGTTGCTGATGAACGGACTCCTAAAAGTGCCCATGCAGTTCCTGATTTTGCTGGTGGGGGTGCTGGTCTTTGTGTTTTATCAGTTCAATCCATCGCCCACCTTTTTCAATAAGCGGGAAACGGAACTGCTCAAAAAGAGCCGCTACGCGGGGGCGTACCAACTGGCCGAAATCAAGCATCAGAACCTGGCAACGCAGCGTCAAAAGGCCGTATTGGATATGCAGGTGGCATTGAAAGCCGATGATGAAGCCGGACAGGATGCAGCCGGGAGCATTCTTCGCGAAACCGACGAAGCCCTGAACGTAGTGAAAGCCGACGTGGCGGATCTGATCAAGAAAAACAATCCGGCCGCCGATACCAACGATGTCAACTATGTGTTTCTGCGTTTTGTGCTGGATTACCTACCGCATGGGCTGATTGGCTTGCTCATTGCCGTCATTTTCAGTGCGTCTATGGGGTCCATTGCATCGGCCTATAACTCGCTGGCGTCCACCACCGTTGTTGATATATATAAGCGGCTGGTCAAGAAGGAA
Organism: Spirosoma migulaei; assembly: GCF_054776855.1. Taxonomy (NCBI): domain Bacteria; kingdom Pseudomonadati; phylum Bacteroidota; class Cytophagia; order Cytophagales; family Cytophagaceae; genus Spirosoma; species Spirosoma migulaei. The sequence continues at coordinate 381,769 of NZ_BAAHBG010000013.1, forward strand.
GGCACCGACCTGCATTATTTGCAGGCATCCCGCTGGTCCACTATTGGTTGGGGGATTTTCTGCATTGTAGTGGCGATGTTTGCCAACCAGCTAGGCAGTATGATCGAGGCCGTTAATATTCTGGGTTCTCTCTTTTACGGGGTTATCCTGGGCGTATTTGTGGTGGCCTTTTACGTCAAATCCATCGGTGGGCGCGCTACGTTTATGGCCACCATTCTGGCCGAGCTATTGGTCATCGTTAGCTGGTATCTGGACCTGACCGCCTTTCTGTGGCTGAACGCCATTGGCTGTTTACTGGTCGTTGCAATTGCCTGGATATTGCAGAAAACGGTATATCGGTAGGGGAGATTGAGCGGTTGAACAGTTGGATATGCAGATTTGATTAACATAACGTTTGATTATAGAACTGGTCAGATCTAGTTTGCGACGAGAGAATGAAGAAAATACTTTTAGCCATTTTAACCTGCTGGTTGGTTGGCGTAGGGACCGCGAAAGCTCAAATTATGGTAGGGAGCATTAATGTTGACAGTCTGGATATTCAGTACATTGAGTTAATTGGCTTTAATCGATCTACCTGGGAAGCTAGTGTCTGGATTGACTTCGGCCGGAATTATACTGCTAATAAATCAAGTGAGTTCTTGAAACCCGTTAAGGATCATGAACGGGTACGTTTTGCCTCTGTCGTTGACGCGCTGAACTATATTTATAAAAATGGTTGGGAGTTAGTAAACGTGTATATACCCTCCCCTGATGCTTCTCGCCATTATGTTTTACAGCGGAGAAGTCAAGCTGTAAAATGAATTGACTAACTGATGTTATTAGTCCTAGGTTTAAATATTGCCACTTATACAACAGAAATAATTGACGTGTAACTACCAACATGAATTTGAAAAAGATAATAGATAGAATTGGTTACTTCCCTATTGCTTTTTTTTCGCTTTCAATAATAGGTGTGATGTATTACTTTACTCACAGAGAGTATTTGGATAAATCTGAATACTACGAACTAACAAGGCAATTAACACCTGATAAAAAATATTACATCTACAAATATGCTAGGTATGGAGCGGCTTTTACAGGTGATATTACTGGATACCGACTATTAGAAAGAGGTGAGCGTTTTGCTGAAAATGCTGGGAAATCCTTTCCTTATGGATTTGATGCTTGGTTATCAAAGGATACGATATTGGTAAATAGGTTTGACCAGGCAGGAGCAGATGCGGATACAGCCCCAAGTCGTATTGATTACAAGAGTTTGGGGAATTTTACTGTTAAACAAGTTTTTTACAAATCTACAGTGAATGGGGGAGGTCATTCAGAATATACCTGCGATTCATTATATGTGTCAGGAGGGAAATTAATAATACTTGGTATACATGATAGCGATGTCAAGTCTATGGCTTTCCCCTTAGGGCCAATCACGATACATTCACATGCTGGTATAGTATCAAAATTAGTGGTTAATGGCATACGTAAATATTACGATGCTGCTAATGAACCTATGATTACTTCAGAAAGCTATGAGTTTATCCCTTATAGAAGTGTTTCTATCAAGGAGCTTGGAGAAACGGGTTACTATTTAAGTCTACTGTAAAAAAATAGCAAGATTTAAATATTGGACTTTAGATTGTACTTCTAAATTAATTCACATAACATAATTCCTAGTTATAAAACTGCTCTAGGAAAAATGCAAAACCAGCAAAGGCGGCACATTATGCCGCCTTTGCTGGTTTTGCTAACTCATTACTCCTTACGCCTTCTTCTTACCCTTTCCAGCTTTCATGGCAGGCATAGCTGCCGGAACTTTCGCGGTGTATTCCGTAATGCTTTTCTCAATGCCATCCTTAAAGAACGGGAAGGCAGCATCGTTCGATGTTTGACCCATAGAAAGGGCTTTCTGCGCCAGTGGCAGCGCATCGTTGTACTTGCCCATCTTGGCCAGAATCTGCGATTTTACGTACAGATTCCGGTAGTTTTCTCCTTTGGCAATCGACTTGTCGATCCAGCTTAACGACTGCTCCAGGTTGCGGCCTTTCGAGAGGTTGTAGCTGGCGGCTGCCTGTAAAACGGCGGCATCGTCGGGTTTGTCGGCTACGGCTTTGTCTACGTTAGCGGCTGCATTGGCGGTTACGTCCACTTTTAAACTAGCACTTGCAACAACATTGGCCCATTTGAAATTCATCTTGGCTGTGCTATCGCTCAGGTCACTGAAATCAATCGTGAAAGTTTCCACTTTCTCACTGTTTTCGGCAGGGGTAAGATTCACGCGCAGGGCGTCTTCTTCCTGTTTGTAGGTCTGCTCCGTAACGGTTTTGTTCTTACTGAAAATCAGTGTGGCACTACCATCTTCTGGAATCGATAAAATAGCATAGGTTCCGGCAGGCAGGGTTTTGCCGTTCACCATCAGATCGGTCGTGGTGGTAAAGTTGGTGGCGCCATTGGCACCTGTCCGCCATACTTTTCCGAGGGGAACGAACGAATCGGTAAAGGGAGTGCGTCCTTTAAGGCTTGGGCGTGAGTACGTTACGGTTAGATCGGTGGTGCCAATGGTTTGCATAACCGAAGCTCCGGGGCTAGGCGAAGGTAATTTAATCTGGGCGGTGGTTAACTGAGCAGCTAAACAAATAGTAGCTACTGTGAGCGAAAGTTTGTGCATAATTCTCTATAGACTATTGAAAAAACAGCACCAAATTGCGGCTTTTTACGCAGAAACCCAACGTATGAGATTTACGATGTTCGATTTACGAATTAGGATTTCCTTTGGTGTACATAACAAATCGTAATTCGAACATTGTAAATCCCAATTCTACTATATGCATCGCCAATTGTTACTTCAACTGCTTCAGCAGCATTCCCCCGCCGATCCGAATGAACAGGCTATGACTCAGGCCACTATCGCCTTTGTTGAGCAATACCCCGATTGCTTCGAGCGGTCGTTACTTATCGGTCACATTACGGGATCGGCCTGGATTGTTAGCCCCGACCGGACACAAACGCTCCTGATTCATCACCGTAAACTTGATCGTTGGCTCCAGCCCGGCGGTCATGCCGATGGTGATCCCGATGTAGCCGCTGTTGCCCTACGGGAAGCTCAGGAAGAAACCGGCCTAACATCCCTGAAGCTGCTCATGCCCGCCGACGGTGCCCCGGCTATTTTCGATGTGGATGTACACCAAATTCCCGCCCGGCATGATGTGCCTGAACACCTGCATTATGACATCCGTTTTTTACTGGAAGCAGACCCGGATGAGCCATTTGGCGTTTCAGATGAAATTAAGAATATTCAGTGGTTTTCATTAGAAATGGTAGATAATTACACTGATTCGGAGTCTATTTTGCGATTAATACGAAAAAATATGGCTTAACTATGAGTATAGTAGCTGTTTTCGTTGTTTATTGCTAGAACAGAGTCTTAACTTTGTTGTACAACAAAACCATAGAAACGGCCATGAAATTAGTCACTTTTTTGCTTGTCGGCATCGGCTTAGTGGCGATGTCGGAGCAGGCATTCTCTCAGGATGACGGAGAGCGAAAGCCCCTGAATAATCCAATGTACTCGACTGGTAATTACAAGCATCCGAACATGGCTGCTGCTGCCCGTCGTTGGGAAACTAAGGAAGGCGTAGCGGTTAAAAAGCCAACCCCCGGTGATGCACAGGTAGCAAACTACAAAAGTCAGATGCCTACCCTACAACCCGTTGGTGGTATTACAGTAGGCCATACACCGTCAACCAATCTGGCCGATCGGAACTATAAAATTCAGCGTGTGAGCGAACCAACACCGGACAAAACCGAGACGGGTTACTACGTGAAGAAACAACAACGGAAAACGGAAATGACCATTGGTCAATAAGTGCCGGAGTTGTAGTAGCAAAAGCGAGTTGCCTGTCCGAAGGGTAACTCGCTTTGTTTGTTAGGAGGTAAAGTAGATGACTGGAATATGTCTATTTTAGTACAATAATTAGCGTCTCTTTCTATGACTAACCTCCATGCTGTTGCATCGAAGCTGTTCAGAATTTATGCTTAGCGTGTATAGGCATCTTTATCAGATGGACCGCCCTGCTCGTCTGATTTTTAGGCTCCTGGGTCTGATGCTCCTGAGCGGCCTAGTAGCCAATAGTTGGGGGCAGGTTCCGGTTAGAGAACCTCAATTTGACCGATTATCGTCGAAAAACGGCCTTTCTCATAATTCGATCGTTTGTATCTGGCAGGATACGGATGGGTTTCTATGGCTTGGTACAAAAGACGGCCTAAATAAGTATGATGGCTACGCATTCACCGTCTACAAGCCGGACCCCGGCGATCCTGAAAACACGTTTAAACACAACTGGATTTCAGGTATTTGCGAGGATCGAAAAGGAAGGATGTGGGTAGCAACCCTGGGCGGAGGTCTTCATTTATTTAACCGGCAAACCGGCAAAACCACGGCTTACCGAATTGACCCGGCCCGGATTTCGCTGCGTAATGCCATGCATTCAATTGTTGAGGATAAACAGGGTATTCTTTGGATTGCATCGCGGGAAGGACTGAACCGATTCGACCCGGAAACAAGGAAATTCACCTTGTTTCCGTCGCCCAATTCAAAGCGGCCAGATGTATTTACCGTACAGGAAGATAAACAGGGTCGATTGTGGGTCGGTTCTAGTGATGGATTGTATCAATTCAATCGTCGGACAGGGGTCTATAGTCGTTTCAACTTAACGCGGGATCAGTCCGATACGACTGCTGTTTGCCTGGTTTTTCCCGATCCATCGGGCGCTGTATGGATTGGAGCCCTATCTGGTAAGCTCTACCGGTTAACGGAGGCAGGAAAGCTCCAGACGATCTATACCTACCAGCCTAAAGGTCGGGAAATCAATCGGTTTTACCCATTTGGCGTTCTTAAAACGGATGCGGCTGGTGATCTCTGGGGAACCCTGCCTGGTCATGATGGCCTGATTCATGTAACTGCTACTACGGGGCAACTGGCTCGTGTACTGGCTAATCCGGCTCAAACGGGAAGCCTAAGCAGCAACACAATTTTTTCACTTTGTTTTGATAGGGAAGGAATTTTATGGGTTGGTACCGATAATGGCCTGGATAAGCACGTAGCACAGCCTAAAAAGTTTCATACGTTTCAGCCAATTATCAACAACAACATTACCCGCTTACCAGCCAATAGTGTTCGAGCTATCTGCCAGGATCATACAGGGGTGATTTGGTTTAGTAATGACCTTGGAGAACTCTATTCATTTGATCGCCCGACAGGCCGCTATCAACGCTATTCGCTGAAACCAACTATGCCTGGTCAGGGATTCAGCGACGGTGTTTCAGCCATTTACGAAGATCGTGCCGGGCAAGTGTGGGTTAGCGCTGGGCTTTATTTGCATCGGTTCGATCGAAAGACGGGTCGCTTTGTTCGGTATCGTAGTCAGATTCGGGTTCGAAGTATTCGGGAAGATGCAGCGGGTAACTTGTGGATGGCGGGGCGGGGCCTAGCCTGTTTTACTCCTCGTACCCAACAGTTTACCTACTATTACCCCAACCCAAAAAATCCAGCCAGCCTGGGTGATGATGTCCTGATTGTTGCACTGCCTACGCAGGATGGAACCGTTTGGGCAGCCTCTACCCGAAGAGGGCTTAGTCGGCTTGATGTATCAACGGGCCGATTTACCCAGTATCAACCCAATTACCAGCACCCATTGGGCCACCTGACCGACAAAGATGTTCGTAGCCTGTACGAGGATCACCGGGGGCAGTTATGGATTGGTACCAACCAGGGCGGGTTAAATAGGTATGATGCCCGCACCAATTCATTCGTAGCCTTTACCACCAATGATGGGTTGCCTAATAATCATATTGCCGGCATTGTAGCGGATAAGGATGGTAATCTCTGGCTTTCTACCAACCAGGGCATTTGCAAGTTTAACCCTACAACCAGAACATGCCGGAATTATGATGAGAGCGATGGCTTGCAGGCCAATGAGTTTTTTGAAGTCTATGCAAAAGGAGTAGATGGCCAGTTGCTTTTTGGTGGCCCCAATGGATTCAATATAGTCTCGCCATCCCAGATTTATGATAACCCCCTGATTCCACCCGTACGGATTACCCGCGTACAGGTTCAGAACAAGACTGAGCAACTACCTACAGGAACCCTGGAGCTTCCGTATCAGGAAAACGATATTTCGTTTGACTTTGTGGCACTCAACTTTAACATGCCGGAGAAAAATCAATACGCCTACCAGCTTACCAGAGTCGATAAAGACTGGGTGTATAGCGGTACCCGCCGGTTTGTGAGCTATACCAATCTTGAACCGGGTGACTATGTATTTCAGGTAAAAGCATCGAATAACGATGGGGTCTGGAATGAAAAAGGAACAAAACTCAGTATCCGTATTCAGGCACCTTTTTGGCAAACCTGGTGGTTTCGGGCGCTACTAATACTGCTCAGTTTCGGTCTTATATACCTGGGCCTTCAGTACCGAATCCGGCAGGTAAAGCAGCAGGAAGCGCAAAAAACAGCCTTCAACAAGCAGCTAGCAGCTATGGAAATGCAGGCACTCCGGGCACAGATGAACCCACATTTTATTTTTAATAGTCTCAATTCAATCAACCGGTTCATTATGAAGAATGAGTCGGAGAAAGCGTCCGATTATCTGGCTAAGTTTTCCAAACTGATCCGGTTAATTCTGCACCATTCCAGTATGCCCGTGGTGACGCTGGAAAGTGAGTTGGACGCGCTTCAACTGTACCTGACGCTGGAGTCACTTCGCTTCGATGGTCAGTTCACCTTTTCGATTCGGGTTGGTGAGGAAGTAGAGCCTGCTTATACCGAATTACCACCCATGATTATTCAGCCCTACGTCGAAAATGCCATTTGGCATGGCTTGATGCACAAAGAGGGTGGTGGCCGCATCACGATTGACTGGGCGGTGGAAAATGATACGCTGATCTGTACAATTGATGATAATGGCATTGGCAGGAAGAAGGCTGCTGAGTTGAAAAGTAAATCGGCCACACGGACTAAATCGCTGGGTATGCAGATCACGTCGAATCGACTGAAATTGAGTCAGCTGTTAGATGGCAGGCAGCCAACCGTACTCATTCAGGACTTGGTTGATCCTGAGGGTGAGCCTGCAGGAACAAGTGTAGTCGTGCGGATTCCAATTGGCTAACGAGGATATAGAACGCAGATTCTTATGATCAATATGAGTAAGATATGATTGAAAAAGAGGTAAAATTTACGAACATGTTATTTTCTGAAAAATCATAAGAATCTGTGTTCTATCCATGATAAAAGCACTTATTATTGACGACGAAGCCCATTGCCGGGAGACGTTATCCATGCAATTAGCCAAATATTGCCCGCAGGTAACGGTAGTTGCCGAGTGCCGGTCTGCCGCCGAAGGGCTGAAAGCGATTGCAGATCACACACCTGACCTGCTTTTTCTGGATGTGGAGATGCCGATAATGAATGGCTTTGAAATGCTGGAACAACTCCCCAACATTCCCTTCGATATTATCTTCACCACCGGATACGATACCTATGCCATAAAAGCTATTCGGTTTAGTGCGCTGGATTATTTACTGAAGCCCATTGATAAAGACGATTTATTGAAAGCCGTTGCCAAAGTTAACCCGCAACCAGAGCCACAGATGGCGCAACAAATTGAGTTACTGCTGCAAAAGCTGGGTCATAAATCTGCCTTACAGAAAATTGCACTGCCAAGCCTACAGGGATTTGAACTGGTACTGATCGATACGATTATCCGCTGTGAAGCCGACAATAACTACACCCATGTTTTCCTGAAGTCACGCCAGTCGTTACTCGTATCCCGAACCTTAAAAGAGATTGAGGAGCTGTTGGAGGAGAGTTCGTTTTTACGCGTTCATCAATCCCACTTAATTAATCTGAACGAAATTATCCGCTACGTTCGGGGAGAAGGGGGGTATGTGGTGATGAGCGATAATTCAACCGTTCACGTATCCCGAAGTCGGAAAGATGAACTCCTGAAAATTTTCAGGTGACTGGCGTCATCTGGTCAATCCAATCCTTTCCACAACTGGCCATTTGCTCACCCAAAGCAGTTCGATACTCATTCCGGGTAGGATTTACGCGTTGCCGAACGCTAGTTTATACCTGCCAAGGGAGAAAACTCCTATGTGCACCTATCAGATTTTGACTAACGGCTCTCAACAACTGATTGACTCAACGAGACACCAATATATAGGCACTGCTCCAATAGGAACTGACAAGATGTGAATGTCACTGGATTTAAGTAATAGTTAATTGTTAAGGAAAGCAGTCTCCATCTTGCGAGGCTGCTTTTTTGTGATGATCAGGTATCAGATTAACTATAGAGTTGACCGAATCATTGACTACGACGTGAATTTTCAGTGGAATGGGTTCCAGTCTACCGCTGTTTCCAAATTAGTAATTCCCCTTTTCCGATTGGCACTAAAACAGTATCCATACCTGGCGTTTGTTGCACTAGTTCGGTAAATGCGACCAGCTCTGCCTGATGTGAAACGGCATTATCAACTGCTATCAGGCCGCCTGGTTTTAAAATTGTGTTGACCAATGGCCACCACTCAGTATAGTGGCTGCGTTCTGAGTCGAGAAAAATAAAATCAAAAGAGTGTGGATTACAGGAGGGTAAGTACTCATCTGCCTGATCAACTATAAGGGTGATTGATTGCTCTACGTTAGCCAGCCGAAAATTCTCCCTCGCCCGAATGGCTTTACGTTCATTCATCTCAATTGTAGTTACGTGCCCACCTGTAGGGTATACTGCATCGGCCATCCAGATGGTTGAGTAGCCGTTGGAAGTGCCAATTTCGAGAACCTTTTGTGCCTGAGTTGCTTTGATCAGAAGGGCAAGAAAAGCGCCTGTATCCGCTGTGATATTGAGCATTCGCTCATCCTGACGAGTTGCCTGACTGTCATTTTCCTTGCCAAATTTCTCTAGCTCCTGAAGTAAGCTTATCTGTGTCTGATCCATGGACATTCACGTGGTCTACCGATAAACCGTTCACCAGTAAGTGCTAATTGGCCTTGTGTGCGTGTAGCTTCTGGTCATAGAGTGCAAAATTATCGGCCTCAAAACATACAAACATGATTGTTTCAACCGAGGTTAGTTCTTCCCGGATTTGGAGAACAGTACTAATAGCAACCTCAGCCGCTTTGTCTTTGGGGTAGCCGTAAATGCCTGTACTGATATTCGGAAACGCAAGGCTGATCAACTTATTCTCGGCAGCAATTTCCAATGACCGACGGTAGCAACTTGCTAGCAACTCGGCCTCATTCTGCCGGCCCCCTCGCCATACAGGGCCAACGGCATGAATGACATGTTTAGCGGGTAACCGATACCCTTTCGTGATCTTGGCATCGCCCGTTTTACAGCCGTTTAGCCTACGACACTCAGCTACCAGTTCAGGACCGGCTGCCCGGTGAATAGCCCCATCGACACCCCCGCCACCCCGTAAACTTGTATTGGCCGCGTTGACAATCGCATCGACTGCCTGTTTGGTAATATCACCCAGAATAACCTGAATTGTTGCCATGGGGTTTCGGTTTTCGGTATACGGTTTTCGGTGGGCAGCCCACCGAAAACCGTATACCGAAAACCATAAATCTCTCCTCACTGTTTCACCAGCTTCAGCGTCTTTTTCTTGTCACCAGCAACCAGTGTCATGAAGTAGACACCCGCGGATAAATTCAGATTGGGTAAAACGAATGAAGGCAAACCGGTATACTGATTCTGCCAGATAGTACGCCCTGCGGCATTACTTAATGTTGCATCAAAGGGGGTATTCGCTTCAAGTTCGCTCCACTGAACAATAACCGATTGACTATCAGTAAATGGATTCGGGTAAATTAAAAAGGGCCCATACGAATCGGCAACAGATGATGCCCGCTCAAAATTTGGAATGCCGTAGCCAAGTTGATCGTCAGGAGTACCAGATTGACTTCCCGACCGACGTAATGCTGTTGTTACCTGAGCCGCTGTCAGGCGAGGGTGCGCCTGCCAGAAACCGGTGGCTAAACCTGCGAGCAGGGGAGTCGCAAATGAGGTCCCATCGCCTGTTGCGATCAGTCCGTTTGGAATGCCGATTACGGTGCCCTGACCCCGTGCGGCCAAATCAGGTTTGACACGACCATCGGCCGAGGGGCCAAATGAACTGAACGACGCGCGTGTTCCTGTTTGTGTAACGGCAGCAACGGCCAGAACCGATGCCGCATCGGATGGAGCCGATAGGTAATGCCAGGCACTACTACCCTCATTACCAGCGGCCACAACGACGACCATACCGGTTTCGGTGGCAATTTGGGCGGCACGGCTACAGAGCGTTGTTTTGCCGTCCATATTCTGGTAGGTGTAGCTCGTTGATGCATCATCGAACTCCGTATAGCCTAACGATGAGCTGATAACATCTACGCCTGCACTGTCGGCGTATTCGGCTCCGAATAGCCAGTTAGCTTCTTCGATTTGTTTTTCACTGTTTACATCCTCAGTGCGAAGCAGAATAAAGGAAGCTTTATAGGCGGTTCCATACAGTTGATTATCGGCTGTAGCCGCAATAGTCGACAAACAGGATAAACCGTGCCAGTCATCTTCATACACACTGGTTTCTTTCTTGACAAAATCGTAGGTAGCCAGCACCCTATTTTCGGCGAATACTGGTTTTAAGTAAGCTACTTTATTCGCATTCAGAAAACCTGAATCCAACACACCAATGAGCATCCCTTCGCCATGATAACCCTGCTGGTGCATTTTATCGGCACCCAGTTGCGTAACTTGATCTTGTGAGCTGCCATAATTAAGGGGTGGATTGTCAACCGTACCAAACTTGCCGAAACGATCAGCCGTGTAAGACGTTGTGGTTTGGGTTTCTGTTGCACTGATGCGGGCGTTGGCCAGCGACCTGCCGAATTCGAGGCCTTTTACGATAGAGAGGTTTTGGATAGCGGCAATCGTGGCGTCGCTGGCTTCAACCAACACCGCATTCATCCAGCGTGATGAAAACCAGATTTTCCCCCCTGCCTGTTGAAGCTGCGTTAGGTAAGTTGGATTAACGGGAAGATCGCGTTCCAATACAGGAATGTTTTGTTTTTGCCGACGTAGAATAGAACGCTGGGATAAAAATTGTTCGGGTTTACTTATGCTGTAAGGCGTGTTGGCCTTATCGCGCAACAGCACCAGATATTTGCGGGTAACCTGACCAAAACTGCTGAATTGGCTAAGCACCAACAGGAGTACAAAGCAGAAAGTCTTACTCTTTGCCAAGAGCCCGGATGCGGTATACTTGTTGAGTGCCATAATCGATCTGGTTATGTCCCAGGCAGGCTGGAGTAGCTATACAAAATTGGAAATTGATCCGCTCCTTATAAATCAACCCAACCTGCCGGGCATAAACCGCTATGTTTTTAGTCTGTGAAATCAGTGTTGAATCAGTCTGCCCTACTACGGTCACAGTCTGGTCGAACTGTTTACCCTGTACGCGATAAATCTCTCCTACGTTGCGTGCTGTGTACGTATCTGAGCCAAGCGTATTGAACCGGTTGCCATCCCAGCTCAACTGGTTACTAACCGGAACTAGTAGCTGAACAAAATCCCTGCCGTTTTCAGTGCGAATAATTTCATTATTGACTTTACGGGCCGACCAGACAGAATCGGCCTGCCACAGTTGGTTGTCTGACAAGCGCCGATACCGTAGTAACCGGTACGCGGGTTGGCCGGTAACGTCGGTATAGGATGCACCAATGGTTTCCTTTAGCTGATACATGAGCAGAATAGGGGCGCTGCTCAGCGAGTAACGTTTCTCCTCTACGTCGTAAATAATATACCGGCCCGTCTCAAGGGGCATGTACTCATCATCTGAAGCAAAAGACTCGTTTATGCTGGATTGGCATCCAGAAAATAGGAGGGAGTGTAATAGGGCTGCCCAGGTAAATTGCTGAAAACGCATAAGTCAACGGAAATTAGATTTCCGAAGATATGAAGTCAGCCAGCAGTAGGCAACCCTGCCGATTGGAGAGGCTCAAAAAATCCGGCTCCAGGCGAAACGGATAATCAGCAGGAGGGCAATGAATCCTACTACGATGTAGGTGAAGGGTACGTAGGTAATGGCATAAATTCGGGTTCGATCAATGAACCACATAATGCCCATAACGGCGGCAATGATTGTCAGAAAACTAGATAGTTTGCCGAAGCCAGGAATGTAGTTGAACGGTATTTTTCGGCGAATCAGGAACAGTGTGACAACCATCGTTAAAATAGGCAACACCTGCAGCGCCAGATTCATGTCCCAGATGCTCTGCCGTTCAAAGAGAAATAAATAAATATTGAGCGTAACCGCGAAAATTCCGGGAATACAGGCCAGATAAACCAGCGTGGCATACACATACTTCCATTTAATGATTTCCTCCGCCGTTTCGCCCGACCATAGGTTTACCAAAAAAGCTAGCGTGGGTATCGCTGCCAGAAGAATAAACAGCAAACCAGGGTGACCTGAGAGAGAAGCAAAAACGTCGCGGAGGGTCATGGGGGAGAGGGAGGAAGGGGAGAAAGGAGGAGAGGGAGGAAGGGCGAGAGGGCTGATTTACATCACTTTCTCTCCTCCTTTCTTCCCTCTCCTCCTTCCTCCCCTTCCTCCGTTTATTTAAGCGTCAACAAATAGCCGATGGTGAAGTTAGCGTCCCAGTCGAATACGAATTGATTGCAGCCAGTAGCTTCGGCAATCGACTTGTAAATATTCAGGCCTGCTTTGGATTTGGCGTTTTCGAGTTTGTAGGCCGATGGTGCATCGAGAACCGTATAGCGCTCCTTGCCTTTCCGAACGCTTTTAGCCAGTTCAAAAGGAACACCACCGATAATGAAACAGGTTTTCCGATGGTCGGTTGGGATTTGTTTCGCTTTGGCTTTTACGTCAGAAGCAACAACGTCGTCACTTGTCCCTTCCTGGAAATATTTAGCCCCATACGTTTCCAGTGCTTTAGTCGAACCACCTTCTTTCCAGGAAATCTTTGTGTTGCCTGATCCAATGTCTGTTACGAATGAGTTATCGTAATACTCCGTAGGAAGAACCGCGCGCAGTCCCAACGAACCTTCCTGCTCGGGTGTAACGGTATTCACTACATAGTTAAGTGATTTCAGGACACGAATGATCTTCTGCGTACCTTCTGCTTTCACAGCCCCCGAACTGACCACAAACTGAATATTGCGTCCGCCAACACCAAAGTCGAGCATTTTACCAATATAGGTTTTCAAGCCGGTGCGAATGTCATTATCGGTAGCCATATTTTCGATGACCAGGCTGTTGCCAAACTCGGCTTTTTCGAGTTTCCAGCGTTTCTGATCGTCAATACGAACAATGAACGAGTTAAAGCCACTGGCGCCCATCTCAACTACACCTTTCAGTACGCCATTTTGGGGTTCTGGTGCCGTGTAGGTGAAGGCTGGGCTAGCCTGCGTACTCGTTGCTTCATCTGATGCGCCAGATGAGGACGCCGTCGATTCCTCGGCTGCTGGCTCCGTTGTTTTATCGTCGCCACTGGGCAGCGTTTGCGACTCTGTAGCTTCTTTGTCTTTAGGCGCGAGTTTGCGCAGGGCTTCGTTACCGCCGAAGTAGCGGAATGCGAAGAAAATGCCAGCCAAAATAACGGCCGTGATCAGCAGCCGACCGGCTACGGTTAAGCGTTGCATATAGGTTTGAGTTTGAAGTTTGTGGTTTATAGTTTGAGGTTTAACGTTCGAGTTTGAAAAACTACAGACTTCAAATGTTAAACCTCAAACTTCTTTTAATCAAGCAAATTCTTATAACCCGCGTCTTTTTGCGGGGCAGGGCCGAGGTTGAGCGGTTGTGCTGGTGCATCCAACTGGACGATCTTGAACTCGCCTTTGTTGTAGGCTTCGAGCAGAGCCTCGCCTTTGTCGGATAGGATACCGTTCTGAATATCGACCCCATTGATGAAGTCCATCGACAGATCCATGGCGCGTTTCATTTCACCGAGTTTCATGCTCATGTCGTCCTGAATGTATTCCATCGACTGGTCGAAGTAGAACTTCTTGTCGGGATCGCCTTTGAAGATGCTTACGGCCGTTTTAAGGGCATTGGAGCTATCTTTAACGATCTGGTATTCAGTTTCCTTGAGCCGAACTTTGATTTCGGTTTCCTTGATGATGTAATCGGCGCTCTGGTTCACTTTTTCCATGAATGCCAGCACGTTTTTCATGTTCCGCTGGAGCGGCAGGAGTTTTTCGTTCATTTCCTGCAAGCCCGCGCCTTCAATGGTGGCGAGCTGAGCTGCCTCGCGCATGCCGGGTTTATCGCTCAGAGAATTTGCTTTGTTCGCTTCGGCAAACTTCTGTTTGATCGTGTCGTTGTTCTCCGTGATTTTCTTGTTCAGCTTCACCAATTGACCGGCCAGAATATTAATCTGCCCCTGCATTTTTTCGCGCTTCTCCCGCAAATCCTGAATGTAGATTTTCATGATGGCGATCGGGTTCAGTTGGATCACCGTTCCCGTAATGCTACGCATCAGTGTCTTGAACAGGAAGAATATGGCCGTCCGAACGTCTTTGCTCGTGAACAGAAAGATTAGTACACCCAGTGCGCCCAGGAGCAGCGCCAGTTCGAGGATGTTCGACGTAGCCCGTATCAGGAACTCGATAATTCGGTTGAAGTAAACCAGGCCGAAGCCAGCCACACCAGCCAGCGTGATCATGCCCAGAATACCTTCGGGGCGGCTCCAGAACGAACGCTTCTCTACGTCCGTATTGCCGCCAAGTTGAGAAAAATCAGGTGTTGCCATTTGTTAGTTTTTAGTTTGAGGTTCGAAGTTTTCAGTTTGAGGTTTACCCATGCGTCAGCAACGTCAAACCTTAAACTACAAACTTCAGACTTATTTCAAATATTGACCCATTTTGGCGATGTCGCCTTTGATTTGATCGGTAAAATGCGCGAAGGTTGTCTCGTAGTTCTGCTTGTTCTGCGTGATTTTCGCGCTCTGCTCATTGACTTCGCCACCAATGGCCGACAGTCGGTTTGTGTTGGCGTCGATCTGTTTCTGAATTTCTGCCAACTGTTTAGTAAGGGCTTCGTTTTCGGTTTGCAGTCGCTTCTGTTCGTTCTGTAAACCACCCACTCGCTCAGCTAAGGCAGCCTCAACACTTTTGCCAAAGGCATCACGGTCTTTGTTCAGCGCTGCAATATACTGATTCGCGGTGTTGGTCAAAGCGGCCATGTCCGTACTTCCGCCAAGTGCCTTGAAACTCGCCCAGGCTGCCTGGTACTGTTTGTCTTCGGGCAGACCGAGGTTCGTGAGACTTCGCAGCGTTTCGCGAAACTCAAAATAGTCGGGGCCGGGCGGGTTGTTCTGCGCCAGTACATTCGCAAAATGCTCTGCAAACTTTGAATCGACAGCGCCTGCGGGTGCCGCCGTTATAGTAGGCGTCGGCGTTGGTGCGGGCGATGCACTTGCAGGACGCGGTGCCGTCGACGCCGGTGCGGGCGAAGTTCCGGTAGCGACTCCGGGTTCTTCCTCTTTGACGAAGAAACTCAGAATTTTACGACCAATTGATTTATCAGGTTCTGGCATAGTTATTTATCAGTTGCGGGAATACCCGTGCGTGAAATACTGAACAATGTTACGAGGTTCGCATCAATCCCACAATATCAGATTTGGCCGAACGGTTGCGGGACTTGACAACTTGTTGTAGGGCGGGCCGAATGTTACCAGAGGAGGTTTGATGTTCGAAGTTTTCAGTTTGAGGTTTACCCATGCGGCAGCAACGTCAAACCTCAAACTACGAACATCAAACCTCTAGTCTTTCAACCTCCCCTCCATCTGCTCCCGAAACTTCTCCACTTTTGCTTTGGATACGAGTTGAATATACAGGTTGTTATAGAAATTATGCTGGTAGTAATCCTGGTGGTAGACTTCTGCGGGATAGAATGCCTTGAATGGTGCTACCTGCGTAACCACTGAGACTTTATGGTGGCCAGAGGCATTCTCGCGACGAATGGCTGCATCGATGCGGGCTTTCTCGTCGGGCGTTCGGTAGAAGATGGCCGAACGGTAATGCTTGCCAACATCGGGACCTTGCCGGTTCAACTGGGTAGCATCATGTCCGGCAAAGAACGCATCGAGCAAGATATCGTAGGAAATCACCTTCGGATCGTAATAAATCTGGACCGTCTCGGCATGCCCCGTTTGGTCCGTACCGACCTGCTCATAGGTCGGGTAATCCAGATCGCCACCGGCGTAACCCGAAATCGCTACCCGAACGCCTTTCAGCGATTTCATCTCTTCCTGTACGGCCCAGAAACAGCCTCCCGCTACTGTGGCTACTGCTTCGCCAGTACGTAGCGTAGGCAGTTTTGCGGGGTTAATGTCGATAACCGTTGGGGTTTTCTCGGCGGGTTGTTGGTTGCAACCTGCCAGCAGGCCTACAGAAAAAAAGAGTAGCGAAATTAGGATAAGCCGTTTCATGAATCGGGTTCTATAGCTTAATAACACAAAACGCCCGGTTTGGGTTGTCTACTTCTCATTACACCCTCGTTTGTATCTTTGCTTACTGACTGCCAACTATCGACCATTGACTTTCGACTTATGTCGCTTACTACGTTAGGACTTGAATTGCCGACCGACCCGCGCTGGGTCAATATTGCCGAAATGAATATCGGGGAGATTCTGATCGATCATGCCTGGTGCGAACAGAAGGCCGCTTCGTCCTGCATTTCGCTCATTGTCATGTATACCGACAAAGTGAAACTGGTGGAGGTGCTAACGCCCATCGTGACCGAAGAGTGGGGTCATTTTCAGCGGGTGCTTAAAGAGTTGAAGAAGCGGAATATTCCGCTGGGTCGTCAACGGAAAGATGAGTACGTGAATCAACTCCGCACCCGCATCCGCCGAACCAGTGGCGATCAGCAGGGGCAAATGATGGATAATCTGCTCATCAATGCCCTCGTAGAAGCCCGAAGTTGCGAACGCTTCAAACTCCTCTCAGAACACCTCGCCGATGAAAGCTTACAGAAGTTCTATCGGGAGCTGATGATTTCGGAAGCGGGTCATTACCGCACCTTTATCGAACTGGCCGAGACTTATTTACCCGCCAAACGGGTTCGGGAGCGGTGGAAAGAATTTCTGGCCATCGAAGCCGACATTATGGCCAGTCTGGACGTTCGGAGCGATCGAATGCATTGATAGACTGAATTACTTTTTTCGTTACATTTGGTAGTTATCAGTAAAACGACCGTTACTATGGATATGAAGGTACTGCCCTGGATTAAAGACGATGTAGCGATTGAAATTATCGGCAAGATGATTGCCGAGCAGACAGAGCAATTGTATAAGCTAGTTGAGGAGTATAAACTGGCAGGCTTTAGCTATGACAGCCAGGAAGTCTTGACAGATTCTCGTTATCAGCAATTTATGAAACATATTGGCGATTTTAAGCAAGAGATAGACCAAATTTATGATGGTAATGGTTTAGATGATCTGTATAAAAAAGTAGACGAAGAGTATGTGCCTCATCTGAAGTTACAGCGTGAGCAAATGAACGCGACTGTATAATTTTTATTATCTGCACGAATCCCTTAATGACTATACATTCTTTTACGGAGGAAGAATTAAATGTTGCTAAACAGGTTGTTTTTGTAAAATACATTGGTGAGCCGAAACTCTACCAATCCGAACGTCCTACTGGTATACTTCTGGGTGGGCAACCAGCAGCAGGTAAAACTAGTCTAATACGTCAATTACGGCATCAATATAGTGGTCAGAAGTTCGTTGTTATAAATGGCGATGAATACCGTCAATATCATCCTCGTGCCAGAAAAATAAACGAGGAATACGGCTAGGATGCCCCAAAATACACACAGCCTTTTTCCAATACCTTAGTCGAATACCTAAAAGCCGAATGCCTGCGCTTGCGCTGCAATTTCATCATTGAAGGCACTATGCGTACCTACGCCGTTATCGAACGAACAGCACAGGAAATTAAACAGGCCGGTTTTCGGTGCGAAGCCCATGCGTTAGCCATCCACCGCCAGGATAGCCTGTTAGGCGTATTCCAGCGATTTGAAAGCGATAAACAGCGTACAGGTGTTGGTCGGTTCTCACCGATTGCTGTTCACGATGAAGCGTATCGCCAGATTCCACTCAATCTCGCTAAAGCTGAAGACGAGAAACTGTTCGACCGGATTGTTGTGTATACGCGCCAGCCCGATGGGCAGTTAAAGATAGGTTTGGATCAAATAGACAACCCGCTTGAATCAATCCATCTCGAATCTGAGTTTGCCCGGCTCCGCCAGCCTATTTTCGGTCAGACATTTTACCATCAGCAATGGCTTGATCTCCGGGAACTAGCGCAAACGCGTAACGAAACAAACGACGATTACCTCAAACAGATTGATGCGTTTGTTCAGCTGTTTAGCGTGTAGTACTGACCGTCCCGGTCGGGCGTCTAGTTAAGAGTTACTCACCTAACCGGAACGTTCGGTACTACTGCCTTGATACCGTTTCAATGCCTGCCGGAAGAAACTTGTCAGTTCATCTGCCAACGTTTGCGGACTAATCACCTTCACCGAATCGCCTAAGCGGGCCAGTTCAAATACCAGTTCTTTATTGACGATAATCGTCAGTTTTACCCGAAACTCGGCTTCCGTATCGATCAGGATGTCTTCTTCCTGAAACGGATAAAATGGTTGCGCCCGAAAATGAAGTCCCTGCTGGCGGGTAAATGACAGAATGACGTCTTCGGCAGGATCGTCGTAAGCAGCTACGCCCAATGCCTGCCGAAAATAGACATCGGCATCGAAAGCGGGCGGATCACACAGGACATCAATGATCTGGAACGAATGGGCCATGATCCGGTCCAGACCAAACACCCGGATTTTCTGGTAGTCGAGCTGCCAGCCCACCACATACCTGAAATTGATAATCGTCGTACCAGATAGGAATTGAAATCACGAAAGCAGACAATGTGGGGGAGCGCGTCAACTCGTTTAATCGTAGGCTAACTTGGCTTGTTATGTCTAGTCACGTATATAGCCTATCGTTTAGAAATGACTTCATAGTTATACCCGTATGCCTACTATAGGCGACTAATGGTTATAGTGTTTTTTAGATTTAGTTGACCATTTTGGGCATGGGTTAGCCACTTAATTAATAGTTTGTTAAATTTTTTCGGATTGAGGCTTTGCCATAAGATGAAAGGGTAACTTTGGGTACTAAAATCAAGCTTCTGGCCTTGTCAGGCTTGTTTTTAGTACCCCGTAACTCACTCGCTCAATCATGACTTCTCTACTTCTCATCCTCCTCGCAGTAGGGGGTATTGTTTTACTTTTGATCCTGGTTTACCTCTACCGGACAATTAGTTTTACAAAGAGATGCCCCGTTTGTGGCAATCCACATCCTGACCGGGTAGCTCGCCCTAAACTGCTAAAAATCGTTCAAAGCAAAGCTTATCATTGCACAGCCTGTGGTAAGCGGTTTTATCAAATAGGTGCAGGGGAAGATTTAACCTCGATCCCAGTATGAAGAGTAAGCTTTTTCGCACGCTTAGTATTATATCCCTTCTGATATCCACACTCCTGATGGTTAGCGTATTGTTTATCCCATTCAGGAGCCGATATACCTTACTGTGCTTCCTGGTTTCTCTTATTTTTACGGGTATGGGGCTTTATTTATCCCGTAGGTCAGTGGAGTAGGCGTTGATCTATCTCATTTAAGCGTCTATATATGGATAGCCGTGTCCTTAAGAAAAGAAGCCTTAGGAGATTTGGGTATCTTTGGTTTTTGATCCATGAAGCCATTCGTAAAGAAGGTACTTGCTTACCTGGTTAGACAACTTAATCCCGAACCGAAAAACCCGGCTATTATTCTGATTGGTGACTCACTGATTCGCATGGGGAATTGGAAGGAGTTATTGAACCGGAGCGATTTCATTAACCGGGGCATAGGTGGCGAAACGCTAAGCCAAATTCATGCACGCCTGAAACAGTTAGCAGATACGACAGCGAGGATTGCGTTTATTGAGGGAGGTATAAATGACTTGCCTCCGTCTGATGCAGATACTCTTTTGGCTGAATACCAGGAAATGGCTACCGTATTTCAATCAAAACAGTTGATCCCTGTCATTACCTCTTTGGTTTGTATTTCTCCACAAGCAGCGAAAAAATATCCCTGGCGAAGCGATTGGAGGGCCATTAATACCCAGGTAACTAGTCTGAATGAGAAACTTAAGGCCTTTTGTGGTGAAAAAAATATTGATTTTATTGACTTGAATTCGTTGCTGTCCGACTCTGTGCAGTTACAAGCAGAATATACTACCGATGGGGTTCATTTAACAGAATCTGCCTACCGTATCTGGGCCGCTGAAGCTATACGGATTTTACAGAAGTACCAGATTTAGTGACTGAGTTGTATCTGGACTTGCCCTTTTGAAGGTGCCATCGTGGTGCATTCCCGTTATTTACCCTGCCAGATTTTTCGGAAGTGCGCTTTGCTGATAGGTTTTTTGCTGGATAAGTTTGGTAATTATCTACCTGCCTGGGCTGTTGTGGTGAGTGGGAGGGTTATCTTTACAGTCCGATTCTATACTCACCGGCTCATGACTTTTCTTCAACAAACGGCACATAAAATTTTTGACCAGCACGGCCCCAGCCTGAGCGACGTATGGGTGATTTTGCCCACACGCCGGGCTGTATCGGTGTTTCTGGACGAATTAGCGGCTTGTTCTGACAGGCCGTTTCTGGCTCCTCATGCACTGGCGGTCGATGATTTTATTACGCAGGCTGCTGGTGTACAGCTCATTGATTCGGTTAGTTTGCTGTTTGAACTCTATGATGTTTTTAAGGAAATAGACCCTCTGGTTGAATTTGAGCAATTTATTGGTTGGGCGTCGGTGCTACTGGCCGACTTCGATCGTATTGATCAATACCTCGTTAGTCCAACTGAACTCTTCAGTTACCTGACAGCCGCTAAAACGCTTGAGCGTTGGCAGGTTGATCGGCCTTCATCTGCGCAGCCAATTGTAGAAACCCCCGGAACAGCTCGCTATTTCAAACTGTTCGAAAACTTACACACGGCTTACAACGCCCTGCATCAACGCCTGACCGAACAGAGATTAGCGTATCGGGGAATGGCGTACCGATTGCTCGCCCAGGATGTAGAGCCCCTGATTCGAGACAATCTGGCCTATGAACGGGTGTATTTTGTGGGCTTTAATGCCCTTAGCCGCGCTGAAGAACATATTATCCGGGTGCTGGTCGATGCCCAGAAAGCGGAGCTTATCTGGGATGCTGACCAATATTATATCCGCGATTGGGGACAGGAAGCGGGTGAATTTCTCCGCCGATACCGGGATAATGGCTGGTTTTTCTCAAAACAAAACCAGGAAGATCTGGCCCAACAATCGAACAATCTGCTGGGTACGGAGAAAAATATACGGGTTGTTGGCGTGCCAAACGCAAGCATGCAGGCAAAAGTGGCCGGAAAGATTTATAGCGATTGGCAGAGGGCATGGAGCGCGGAGCAGGGAGCAGGGGATGCGTCATCTCCGCACTCCGCGCCCCCTGCCCCGCGCCCCAAAACCGCTATTGTGCTGGCCGATGAGACGTTATTGATTCCGGTGTTATATGCTCTTGACGAAAACGTGACCGATCTGAACGTCACAATGGGCTTGTCGCTGCGATCGTCGTTGTTATTTACCCTAGTCGATACCCTGTTCGAGATGCAACGGACAGTGCACGAATTCAGAACAAAGGATGGGCGTGATCTGCGGATTCCCAAATACCATCACCGCCATGTAGTAAAGGTGCTGAATCATCCGTTTGTAAAGCAGTATGAGCGCATTCGGGAACTTATGTGGCCTGGTGAATTTCTGGAATCGGGAGAGGTATTACCGCCAGAACCGTTGTTCCAGTGGATAGCGAAGGTGATCGTGAAAGATCAGCGCGTGTACCTCACCGAAAAGGAAATGAGGGAGTTAGGGCAGGATGATCCGCTCATTCGGGTATTATTTACCCGTTGGCCCAACGAGAATCCGATGAAAGCCATTCGCGTTTTCTACGAGTTGATCGAGCTACTGCGCGATGTGTACAGGGTCAGCCAGGATGCTATCGAGATCGAGTATCTCTACCTCTTCTTTACGCTCCTTAAACAACTCGAAGCAACACTGGAGGGTGGGCAGGTAGCGGTGGGCAGAGAGCAGGGGGCAGGGAGCCGGGAGCCGGGAGCAGGGAACCGTGATTCTGCTGTCGATCCCCCCCCCCGCTCCGCGCCCCTGGCTCCCCGCTCCGAGCACCCCGCTATTACCGTGCGGAGTTTTCGACAGTTTCTGTATGAACTGATTCGGCAAACGAGTATTCCGTTTACGAGTGAAGGGAAGAGTCAGTTGCAAATTATGGGGATGCTCGAAACACGGGCGCTGGACTTCGACCGGGTGATTATACTGTCGGTCAATGAAGGTGTATTGCCGCAATCCCGGAAGTTAAACTCGCTGATCCCATTCGATATTGCTGCTGAACTGCACATGCCTACGTACCGGGAACAGGAAGCTGTAATGGCCTATCACTTTTACCGGCTGTTGCAACGGGCGAGCGAGATTGTACTTCTGCACACCACATCTACCGATGCCTATGGAAACAGCAAAGGAGAGCCTAGCCGGTTTATCCGGCAAATTGAACATGAACTGGTGCCCCGCTCGAAAGGGCTTATCCGGATCAGCCACCCCACTGTGCGCTTCGGTCGAACGGGTGCTAGTACGGTAGCTGATCTGACGGATTTGCGGGTGCCTAAAACGGATGCTATCCGCGCCGAACTCATCAATACACTAACAACAAGAGGCCTGTATCCATCTTACCTGAATCAGTTCGTGAGTTGCTCCATGCGCTTTTATTTCAGCCGGATCGTGAACATTAGCGAGGAGGAAGATATAGAAGAGAAAATGGGGGCCGCCGAGTTCGGGAGCTGGCTCCACATGGTGCTGGAGCGGCTGGATAAAGACTATCGGCTGAAAAACCTGCCTATTGATGAGTCGATTATCAAGAACCTGCTGGAAGAAGAGTTTGCGAAGTCGATGAAGGGTCGGGTTATTGAATCGGGAATGAATTTACTCCTGTACGAACTGGCGCAGAAACTCATGCTCGACTTCCAGCGGGAGCAAAGTAAACTGGCTGGGCTTACCGTTATTGGAACTGAGCAAACCCTCGAAACCTACCTGATGGTACCCCTGGTTGATGGCCAGGAAATTAGGGTGCGAATAGCCGGTAAAGTGGACCGAATCGAACAGTTTGGCGATCAAATTCGGATCGTGGATTATAAAACAGGACGGGTTGATTTATCCGATAAAACACCCAGCGACCTATCGGAAAAACTCCTGAAAGACGGTAAGGAAGAAAAAATGAGGCAGTTGTGGTTATACCGCTATCTGGCCCTCAAGAATATCAGAGACTACGGCGGCCTGCCCCGCGATAAAGCCAAACGGGATATTTTCCCGGCCAGAGGGCTGCCGGTTGAAGCAGGATTTTATTCCTTTCGGGATATCAGTGGTGGTTTCAAAACGAACCCCGTTCGGTTCGATACCAATGATGATCCTGAGCAGTACATCAACGATTCGGAAGAATTATTACGGCAACTGATCCGCCAGCTTCTGGATGAAACGGAACCGTTTAAGAAGACCGACAAACTCGAAACCTGCCAGTTCTGTGATTTTAAAGGGATTTGTGGGCGATAAACTGGAAGAGTGGAACGCTGATGACGCAGATTTTTAAGATTAATATAGATTTATCATTCTAGATCTTAAAAAATCTGCGTCATCAGCGTTCCATTTTTTCTTACAACGCCAATTCCTTTTCGCTCACAATCGTAAGTACTTCGGTGTCTTTCAGCCGTACGGCCAAGCCCAGCGTTTTTGGAACTTCGTAGTGGAAGAAAAACTTCATGGTGTGAATCTTACCTTCGTAAAAAGCCAGTTCATCATCGGCTGGATTCTGGGTCAGTAAAGCTTGTTTGGCCACAACAGCTTGCTTGAGCCACTGCCAGGCGACAATAACAATACCGAACATTTCCAGAAACAGCGTGGCATCGGAAAGATACCGCTCAATGTCGCCCTGTTGGGCGTACGGCATCAGACTCGCCATGACTTCCTGGGTTCGTTTCAACTCAGTCGTGAGTTGGTCGGCGTAGATTTTCAGGTCATCGTGTGTACTGGCTTCGGCAATACTTTTACCGATTTCCTGGAATAGCAACTGTGTCGCCTTGCCGCCTTTCATCGTCATTTTTCGACCCAATAAATCCTGCGCCTGAATACCCGTAGTTCCTTCGTAAATTGGCGTGATACGAATATCGCGGTACAGTTGCTCAACCGGAAAATCTTCCGTAAACCCGTATCCACCAAACGTTTGCAGGCTCTGGCTCACGGATTGGACGCCCATTTCAGACGGGTACGATTTGGCCACAGGCATTAGCAGATCGAGCATCAGGAAGGCATTTTCTTTTTCTTCTCCTTCGGCTACCTCGCTAATGTCGAAGAGCCGGGCGGCTTCGAGGAGCAATGATAAAGACCCTTCCGTAACGGCTTTCTGAAACAATAACATTCGCCGAACATCAGGATGGTTAATGATGGGCGTCTGGGGTGAATCCAGGAGGCCTTTCTGGTTTAATCGCCGACTCTGCGGACGCTCTTTAGCATACTGCAGGGCTGCGTAATAAGCCGCCGTAGAAATGGCAGCAGCTGTCATGCCTACGCCAATTCGGGCCTCATTCATCATCTGGAACATATAGGGCAAACCCTGATGAGGCTGACCGACCAGATACCCAATCGTATTCTCGTTAGAGCCCATCGTTAGGTGCATGGCCGGAACACCTTTTTGCCCCATTTTGTGGTATACCCCCGTTGAGGTGACATCATTGTCTATATAACCACCCGCTCCGTCTGGACGATATTTGGGCACGACAAAGAGCGAAATGCCTTTTGTGCCCTTGGGTGCCCCATCAATCCGCGCCAGCATCAGGTGAATAATGTTCTCGGCGGCATCATGGTCGCCCGCCGAGATAAATACTTTTTGCCCACTGATTTTATAACTTCCGTCTGGTTGTGGAGTGGCAGATGTGGTAACGTCTGATAGGGACGAACCCGCCTGGGGTTCGGTCAGTGCCATGGTTCCCTGCCAGATACCCGCCAGTAGATTGGGTACATAGGCTTCACTTAGCTCAGGTGTGCCGAAGGAAGTAATCAGGTGAGCTGCTCCGGAGGTAAGACCTGTGTACATCATGCCATTGTTGGCAGCCATCACAATGAAACCCACACACGAACTGATCATTTCGGGGAGTTGCTGCCCGCCATGTTCAAACGGAAACCCGGCTCCAATCAGGCCGGCTTCGCCCATTGCTTTCAGGTATTCCTTTATTTTCGGGTGGACTGTAACCTGGCCGTTTTTAAGTTCAGGCTGGTTTCTGTCGACTTCCTTCAGATACGGATGCATAAGCGTATCGGCAATGTAGGTGGCCGAGTCGATTACGAGATTAAAGGTTTCGCGATCATGGGCACTGAAGTAGTCATATTTAGTTAGCTCTTCGGCCTTAAAAACTTCATGCAGCAGAAAATGCAGATTGCGTTTGCTAAAATAGGTCGTTGCCATGTGGGGCGGTCAGGTTAATAGGAGGTACACAAATTGTAGATGTACAGGGCTAAAAATACCACCTTTTGGCCCACTATTTGTACAGCTATCACAAAACTATCGTTTACTTTACACCGTTTACTATACGGTGATCAAACAAATTAACTATCAAACATGAAAAACCTAATTGCAGTATTCGTTCTCCTGCTGGCGATTGTACCGCTGGTAAAGGCGCAGGACAAGGCGCCAGCGAGCCCGAAAGTAACGGTCGAAAGCCCGGACAAAAACATTAAAGTTGTGTATGGTCAACCCTCGAAGAAAGGTCGGGTTATTTTTGGTGCCGAAGGATCAACTAGTTTAGAAAAATACGGTAAAGTTTGGCGTACCGGTGCGAATGAAGCTACCGAGGTAACCTTCAAAAGTGATGTTATGTTTGGCGGCAAAATGGTGAAAGCAGGTACCTATACACTGTTCACCATTCCAGGCGAAAAAGAGTGGAGTGTAATCCTGAACAGTACACTGGGTCAATGGGGGGCATATGACTATGATAAAATCAAAGGTACCGATGTGGCTTCAATTAAAGTCCCGGTTTCTATGAATAAAACACCTATCGAAAAATTGACCATTACCCCTGCCAACAGCAGTATTGCTATTGCCTGGGACAATATGACAATTTCGGTTCCCGTAATGAAACACGGTTGATTTTAATGCCTGATAGACAACTACGTTTATCCAGGAAATGAATAATAAGGCCCAGCCCAAAAGGTTGGGCCTTATTATATAAAAAAAGATTGGTTATTAGCCTGTTGAGGCTAGAAGCCAGTTTTTTTATGAGTATTTTTTTTGGGAATTTGCTTATGAACAGACTACTTGATCATTTAATCGACCTTTAACGAAAAAAAATGGTATAAGTAGTTAACAAACAAACGTTTATCGCGTTATTTGCGAAACACGTAACCAGATACCCGATGATGAAACGCTACTTACTGTATGTACTGCTCGGCTTAGCCGTACTGCCCACCTACGGTCAGGGCGTTACGGACTATTATCGGGTACCCGAAAAGGACCAGCAATATAACCGATTGCTGACTCGATATGGGGGGGCACAGATTCGGGATCGATGGTATGTGGCACTCGATGGCTTTGTTCGAACGGACCGCGCTCAACTCGATAATTCCATCAATGGATTGGTTGAAAGTGATCTGGTAGGTAAGCTGGGCTGGGGCGTTTTGCTCGGCTGGACTTACCGCGAACGCTGGACTGTAGAAGGGGGCTATGCCCGTATGCCAATTCATACGCAGGTGGCGATCAGTAACACGAATCCTCCTTTATCATTTCGTTCTACCAATGACCGCAATGCGTTTGTTCTACGCGGTAAACACCTGGTGTTGTCGACCAGTAAACCTTGGTTACGATCAGGCTTTTGGGTAACTGGTGGCATGTGGGTTGTACCAAACAGTGGTCAGGAAGAAAACCGTATTTCGGTAACTGGCTACCGCTATCAGGGCTGGTGGGAAGCACCAGAGTCCTTCAAATTAACCAGCGAGAGTCGCAGCAATTCGCAAATGACCACCCTGGCTGAATTAGGCGTGGAATATAATGTCCGGTTAAGTAACGCTCTTGATCTGGGCATTTCGGCGCGTAAGCTGTGGGGACTTGCCAATGCCGTTACCACTGATGTTACGTATACGGCTTATCGTACCCCTTCTCAACAGGCGCAGCTTCAGGGTGCGGGTACTGGTATGAGTTTTGGCGTTACCCTTCGCTATAGCTATGCCACTCGGCGGCATCAGACGAATGTACTGGACATACAGGGTAAAAACCGGGGAAGTAAAATCCAATAGATCAGGAACAACAGATGTATATAGATGTATTATCTATTATCTAGGATGTATGACTAAAGGTCACTTCCTAATCTATTCATACAGGCTACATGAATCTAGTAAAGAGTAGGCGGCTTAGATGGCCGCCTTTTTTTGTGCGTTGTTGTAGTACCGACCGTCCCGGTCGGGTGATAGACTATTAGATACACGGCCGACCGGGACGGTCGGTACTACAACTACAAACAGAAAGGTTAAGACAGTCTCTATTTTAACGCTGCATATACATGAATCGGTTGATACGGTATCTTTTTGTTCTAGGCCTCCTGATTACGCATATTGCCCTGGCCGATGTTCGTTTGCCGAATGTGTTTGGTTCGCATATGGTGCTACAACGTCGGAAACCGGTTCCGGTTTGGGGCTGGGCAGATCCAGGCGAAAAAGTGACCGTAACCGTAAACGCTCAGGTAAAAACAGCTAAAGCAGGCAAAGATGGGAAGTGGCAGATTACACTTGATCCGATGGAAGCGGGTGGTCCGTATCAGTTCGTTGTGAAGGGAAAGAAAAACACGCTTACACTTGATGATGTACTCACTGGCGAAGTATGGATTTGCTCGGGCCAGTCGAATATGGAATGGTCGCTGAATGCGGCCGCCAATGCAAAAACGGAAATTCCGACGGCCAACTATCCCAACATCCGGCAATTGCAGGTGCGGAAAGCGGTAAGTTTAACCCCGAAAGACGATATCCTGGGCAACTGGAGTGTGTGTACACCCGAAACCGCTCCCCAATTTACCGCTGTTGGCTACTTCTTTGCCAAACAGCTTCAGCAGGAACTTAACGTGCCCATCGGCTTGATTAATACATCGTGGGGCGGTACACATTCTGAAACCTGGACCAGTCGCGAAGCGATGCTAAGTGACCCGGAACTAAACCCAGCCGTAGCCAATCTGCCTGCCGATTTTTCGGCAACCGATCAAAAACAAAACGAACGGCTAAAACAATTGCTTCAGGAAAAGCAGGGTGGGATGCTTCCATCCGTAGCCGAAGAAAAAACATGGTCAAAGGTAGAGGTGAACGATAGTCAATGGCTTACAATGAAGCTACCCCAGGCCTGGGAGTTTCAGGGTGGCTTACCCAATTTTGACGGCGTTGTGTGGTTTCGTCGTGAGGTGATCATTCCAGCAGATGCTGATTTGACCAATGCGAAACTAAGCCTTGGGTCAATTGATGATATTGATTCAACCTTCGTGAATGGCCAGTTTATAGGATTCATTAACAGCTACAATACTCCTCGATCCTATAAATTACCGGATGGGGCATTGAAGCCGGGCCGAAACGTGATTGCCGTACGCGTGAATGACACGGGCGGTGGGGGCGGATTTATAGGCGAAGCGGGCGACATGACCTTGTCAACAGCGAAACTGAATATGCCCCTGGCGGGTGATTGGCGGTACCGGATTGCGAGGGTGGGTGCATTAGCAGCCGGAGGTAACCCGAATACCTATGCAACCTTACTATTTAACGCCATGCTGAAACCACTGATTCCGTATGCCATCGAAGGCGCTATCTGGTATCAGGGAGAGTCAAACGCAGGTCGGGCTTATCAATATCGAAAAGCGTTTCCATTGATGATTCAGGACTGGCGGCAGCGCTGGGGATACGATTTTCCGTTCCTGTTTGTCCAACTTGCCAGTTTCAACGCAGCCAACGGCGACAGTCAGCATGGGAGTTCCTGGGCTGAATTACGGGAAGCACAAGCCCTGACGCTTCAACTGCCGAATACGGGCATGGCCGTTACGTCGGATATTGGCGAACGGACGGATATTCATCCGAAAAATAAACTGGATGTGGGTAAACGCTTAGCTGCCGAAGCCATGCGGGTTGCCTACCAGAAAAACGACGATGCATCGCGCGGCCCGCAACTCGAAAAAATGACTGTTGAGGGAAATCGGGCTATGCTGACGTTTCGAAACATAGGAACCGGCTTGCTGGCCAAGGATAAATATGGCTACCTCAAAGGGTTTGAAGTGGCCGGAGCTGATCAGAAATTTTACTTCGCCAAAGCTGAAATTCAGGGTAATTCAGTAGTTGTTCATGCTGATTCGGTAACCGTACCCGTGGCTGTCCATTATGGCTGGGCTGATGATAATGGTGAAGTGAATTTGTACAACAAAGAAGGGTTTCCCGCTATACCGTTTCGTACTGATACCTGGAAAGGAATCACGGAAGCGGTTAAATTCCCCGATCCAAAGTAAGCCAGCTATATTTTGATGCTGAGCAGGTTATATATATATTCCTGTCAGCAAAAAAACACTAACAACCTGCTATTAACATGTACCGACAACTTTACGTCAGCCTGACTATTTTAGTAGCAATGACTACCACCTTTACCCAGGCTCAGGTTGAGTATAATACTATTCAGAATGTTCGTATTTCAGCCCCTTCATTTGCCAGTTTTCATGGGGTAGAAGGATCGCCGTATATACCCAGCGATACGGTACGAAATGGCTGGCTGGTTGTTGGTAATAAACGGGTAGTCAGCAAACTACGGTATAATAGCCAAACAGGACAG
Source organism: Spirosoma migulaei (assembly GCF_054776855.1). Lineage (NCBI taxonomy): Bacteria > Pseudomonadati > Bacteroidota > Cytophagia > Cytophagales > Cytophagaceae > Spirosoma > Spirosoma migulaei. The sequence continues at coordinate 411,775 of NZ_BAAHBG010000013.1, forward strand.
GTCGAATATGCACAGGGCAACCAGATTGTAACCCCTGTAAATGCGGTTGCTGATTTCGTAATCCTGGAGCCGGATACCGTACATTTTCAAAAAGGCTTTCCCGCTATTGGTACGAGATCAACGAACGATTTTTACCAAATTCTTTTTGATGGGCGGAAGACAAAACTTGTCCGGTTCATCTACTCAACCGTTAAAATCAACAACGATGCCATGTCTGATGATTACGGGAAAAAGAAGTACACCAAACGGGAGGATTATTACGTCTGGGTTTCTAAAGGGCAACCTGCTGCCGAAAACTATTTCGTAAAATTAGCCGACGGCGAAATGAACTCGGTTTTAGCAACTAAAAAATCATTGGTAAGTCTATTCCCAAAGAATGCCGATCAAATCGAACGGTATATAGCCAACCAAAAACTAAAACTTAAATCCTGGTCTGAATTTGCTGGGGTATTGAGGTTTTTGGAGACTCAATAATCTGAACCTAAAGGGCGGTCCTGTAGGGAGTTATTGATTTCTCATTTCCAGCATCCGCATGGGCATACTGTCAATTGTCCTAAACAGTTCATTTACGGTGACTGGCTTTTTGTAGACCTGTTTGATGCCACCGTCTTTGCCGATTAACCAGCCCAGGAAATCAACCACTGGGTCTAACTTGTACTTCTGGATCAAAAATTGGCGATCCGGTTCCGTTATCTGCGATCCAATAAGCACAAGTACCTCTACATCGCGCTCAACTAATCCTGACTTACCTTCATTCAAAGCTTTTTGCTGATTAGCTAGAAAAGGCTGTGTGTTATCACGGCTATAGAGCAACAGGACACGAAGTTTATCCTTCTTTTCGTGTAACATCGCTTTAAGCGACTTTGGTTGGCTTGCAGCGCTTTCCATAATAGGCATGATTCCCATTAATAGGACCATCAGACGTATCAACCAATAAGTTCGCATCGTGTTTGTGTAATGCGGCTTTTCAGACGCAGATTTTGCAGACTTTCTACGACCTTTCTGCCGCATTATTCATCGGAATCGTATTACAAGTCCTCCAGCCGTTCCAGCATCAGAATTGACCCCTGCGGAACAATGACGTAGTTCTCTCCTTCGTATTGAACATCAATGGCGTTTCGTTGCAGATAGAGGGCTAAATCGCCTTCCTGTGCCTGGAGCGGCATATATTTCACTTTTTCTTCCGTTTCTTTCCAGGGTTCGTCTTCAGTTGGGTTGGGAATAGGATAGCCCGGTCCAACCTTTATAACATAACCAGCCTGTACCTGTTCTTTTTCCTGTACGGTTGGTGGTAAATACAAACCACTCGACGTGCGGTCTGTCGGATCTTTCGGTTTAATCAGTACCCGGTCGCCTACAACAATCAGGCGTTTCAGTTTATTATCGGCAGTAATCCCAAGCATGGTAGTTTTCAGTCAATACAAGCAATAAAAGGCCGACTTTGCGGTCGTGAGTCGATAGGCAAAAATCGGGCTAGCTGAGTGATTAAGTCAAAATGTCAGGATTCAATAAACCAATTACCTACCAGAACGAATCGACCAATGGCAATGCTATGGTACCGGATCGTAGCCATGACCACCCCAGGGATGGCAACGACTGATGCGTTTCAGGCCCATCCACCCACCCCGAATAGCTCCATGTTTGCCAATGGCCTCGATTGTGTATTGAGAACAGGTTGGGGTATACCGGCAGGCATTGGGGAAATAAGGTGACACAATGGCCTGATAAATTTTAACCAGCCCAATGAGAATTGTTTTCATCATACACGCATAAACAATAAAACGCCCAAAAACTTTCCCGCAATATGTATCTTTGTCCGCCGTCGTTAGTTGGTTATAGTATTTGGTTTACGGTATTCGGTTTACGGTGATCCTTCGCTAGGGTGAGCCGACACCTTTCCTCCAATGCTGTCAGCTACGGAAAACCGAATACCTTAAACTGTAAACGTATTTACTCATTTTATGCTTCAATACATTATTTGGGAAGTTAATCCTGAAATTTTTCACATTGGCTCGTTCTCAGTGCGCTGGTATGGGTTGCTGTTCGCGCTGGGTTTTCTGATTGGAATGCAGATTATGAGCTACATTTTCAAAAAAGAAGATAAGCCTGTTGCTGATACCGACACGTTGTTGATTTACATGGTTGTTGCCACGATTCTCGGGGCTCGGATTGGCCATTTCCTCTTTTATGAACCAGAAGTTTTACTGCATCATCCATTAACTGTTATTACACCACCCTTTGCCGGGTTGGCCAGTCACGGGGCCACTATTGGTATTTTGACAGGCCTATGGCTCTATTCCCGTCGAAAAGAGAGTCGGCTAACTAACCAGACGTTTCTGTGGGTGACAGACCGCATCGTTATCGTAGTGGCCCTGGCAGGAGCCTGCATTCGTTTTGGTAATCTGATGAACTCCGAAATTGTGGGTCGCCCAACGGATGTGCCCTGGGCATTTGTGTTCATGAATAATAATGAATATGCTAAAATTCCGCGTCACCCGGCTCAGCTCTATGAATCCATTACCTGTCTGGTGATCTTCTTTATTCTGCTCTGGTTCTGGAATCGGAAGAGAGAACTAACACCCCGTGGCAGCATGTTGGGTATTTTCCTGATCTGGATATTTGGACTGCGTTTCTTTTATGAATACCTGAAAGAAAATCAGGTACCATTTGAAGATAGCCTGCCCTTAAATGTGGGCCAGATTTTAAGTATCCCGGCGGTGTTGATGGGTGTTTATTTCCTGGTACGGAGTTATCGGAGTCCAGTTGTACTACCTGCACGCGACGAGCCGAAAGAGATTGAGTCCTAACTTGTCAGACATTGAAATTATCGGCTTAGCCCTCTTTTTTTGACAGGATTACAGAATTAAATCGCAGAAAAAATCCTGTTAATCCTGTCAAAAAAGAACTTGTCCTACAACACCGAACCTATTGTAAGACGGGAACTCAGAAAATGCTGTATTTTTGAAGGTAACTTACCTCATCTATACACTTCATTCTGTGAACCCGTCTTTTTTTAGTTCGCCCAAAACACGCTTACTTTTAGTTGTACTTCTGAGTACTCATATTGCCCAGGCTCAGGTACCCGGTCGACAAATGCATTGGACTGCCAATGGAAATGCCTCCATTTCCGGTACCCAGGGTGATCTGGTCAAAACCGACATTCGGACCGGGCAAAAAACCGTTTTACTCGCGCAGGAAAAATTGCGTCAGCCAGGGAGTACGCAACGCATGACTATTTCGGACTTTGCGTTCACTCCCGATAGCGCCAACATCCTGGTTTTTACGAACACGGCCAGGGTATGGCGTTACAACACACGAGGAGATTATTATCTGTTCAATCGCACATCGGGCCAGTCTCGTCAGTTGGGCAAGGGACGTCCTGCCCAATCACTGATGTTCGCCAAGCTATCGCCAGATGGGCACGCTGTGGCCTATGTTAGTGAACACAATCTGTTCGTAGAAGATGTTGTTACGGGTCAACAAACCCAACTCACAACCGATGGAACCCGTAAGCGTATCAACGGTACGTTCGACTGGGTGTATGAAGAGGAGTTCGGTTGCCGGGATGGATTCCGGTGGAGTCCCGATAGCAAGCAGATTGCCTATTGGCAGGTGGATGCGACCAAGATTCGTGATTACCTGATGCTGAACACCACCGATTCCGTTTACTCGCGTGTCATTCCGGTCGAATACCCGAAAGTGGGCGAAGCTCCGTCGCCAACCCGGATTGGTGTCGTTTCGGCAACGGGCGGCCAGAATGCCGTACCGCCAACGACCTGGTTAGCCATTCCTGGCGATCCGCAGCAACACTACCTGAATCGGATGGATTGGATACCCAACAGTAGCAACCTGTTTATCCAGCAACTGAACCGCAAACAGAACGAAAGTAAACTGTTTGTCTGCAACCCAACAAACCAGTCGATTACCCCGATTTATACCGAAACGGATAAAGCCTGGGTCGATGTTAGAGAGCGGAACAATAATGACCCAAACGGGGGGGAGTGGCTCAATGGCGGAAAAGCCTTTGTGTGGGTGTCTGAAAAAGATGGCTGGCGGCACATTTATCGGATAAGTGTTGACGGCAAAGGAGAAACCTTACTGACACCGGGTTCGTATGATATCGAATCGATCAGTCATATCGACGAGGCCACCAACCAGATTTACTTCATTGCATCGCCCCAGAACACGAACCAACGGTATTTGTACCGCACCCGATTAGATGGTAAAGGCAAAGCCGAACGACTGACGCCTGCCGGACTGGATGGAACCCATAGCTATGTGATTTCCCCGAATGGAAAGTTGGCCCAGCACTCGTTCACGAATTACCAGACGCCACCCGTTCAGGAGTGGATAACCCTGCCCGATCATAAACCCGTCAATGCGCAGGAAAGCATGGCGACACGGATGAAACCCGTTACCAAATCGAACGTTAGTTTCTTCAAGGTTACGACTGAGGATGGCGTTACGGTCGATGGCTGGATGGCCAAACCAACCGACTTCGATAGTACGAAAAAATACCCGATCGTTTTTTACGTGTATGGCGAACCGGCTTCCAGTACTGTCAACGATGTGTTCTCTGTTGGTCAGAATCGGCTTTTTCTGGGCAATATGGCCAACGAGGGGTATCTCTACGTAGCGCTCGACAACCGGGGCACACCCAACCTGAAAGGCGCAGCCTGGCGCAAGTCGATCTACCGGCAGATTGGCCGGATTAACATCCGGGACCAGGCCATGGCGGCTAAGAAGCTATTTGCGCAACATGCGTACATCGATACTAATCGAGTGGCCGTTTGGGGCTGGAGTGGGGGAGGGTCAACAACCCTGCATCTGTTATTCCAATACCCCGAGATTTACAAAACCGGCATTTCGATAGCGGCAGTGGGTAACCAGTTATTCTACGATAATATTTACCAGGAACGGTATATGGGGCTACCGCAGGAAAATCGGGACGATTTTGTGGCCGGATCGCCGATTACGTATGCGAAAAACCTGCGGGGTAACTTACTGTACATTCACGGTACCGGCGACGATAACGTGCATTACGACAATGCCGAACTGCTGATCAACGAATTAGTAAAATACAATAAGCAGTTTCAGGTGATGCCCTATCCGAACCGATCGCACGGTATTTCGGAGGGAGAAGGTACACAACAGCACTTGCGAACGCTGTACACGAATTATTTACGCACTCACTGCCCACCAGGTCCACGCTAAACTCATGACTCGAATTATAACCATTTGCTTGCTGCTGTTGTCCGGTCTGGCTTCTGCGCAGCGCTACCAATTTACCCACGACGATACATTGCGGGGCTCGATCACGCCTGAGCGAGTATGGTGGGATCTGACATTTTATCACCTGAAGGTTCGTGTGCAGCCTACCGATAGCACCCTGAAAGGCTCGACCGAAATTCGGTACCGGGTGTTAAAGGCAAGCCAGATCATGCAGGTAGACCTACAGCGTCCGCTTCAGGTAGAACGCGTTGAGCAGGACGGGCAGTCGCTCAAGTTTCGGCGGGATGGCAACGCTTTTTTTGTAACACTAACGAAAGCTCAACAACCGGGCAAAAACGAATCGGTGACGGTTTTTTATGCGGGCAAACCTCGCGTAGCCAAACGCCCGCCCTGGGATGGCGGTCTGGTATGGTCGCACGATAAAGAAGGGAATTGGTTCATTGCCACGGCTTGTCAGGGATTGGGTGCCAGTGCCTGGTGGCCCTGTAAAGACCATATGTACGATGAGCCAGATTCGATGGCTATTAGCGTGACGGTTCCCGAGGATTTGACCGATGTATCGAACGGTCGGTTGATTAAGACCACGACCAATCCCGACCACACCCGCACCTTCGACTGGTACGTTAAAAACCCAATCAATAACTATGGGGTCAATCTGAACATTGCCCGCTATGTGCATTGGGACGAAACCTACACGGGGGAGAAGGGGGCATTGTCGCTCAACTATTATGCCCTTCCCGAGCATGCCGATTCTGCTAAGGCGCAATTTAAGCAAGTGCCCAAGATGCTGAAGGCGTTTGAGTACTGGTTTGGGCCATATCCGTTTTATGAAGACGGCTATAAATTAGTCGAAACGCCTTATCTGGGCATGGAGCATCAGAGTTCGGTAACCTATGGCAACCGCTTTCGGAATGGCTATCTGGGGCGCGATCTTTCCCGTACGGGCTGGGGGCTACTCTGGGATTTTATCATCGTACATGAATCCGGCCATGAGTGGTTCGCCAATAATATTACCTACAAAGACGTGGCCGATATGTGGATTCACGAGAGTTTTACGAACTACTCAGAATGCCAGTTCACGGAATATTATTACGGTAAAGATGCCGGAGCCACCTACGTAATCGGATGCCGGGCAAACATCCGGAATGATAGCCCAATCATTGGCACCTACAACGTAAACCATGAGGGATCGAGTGATATGTACTACAAAGGCGGCAATATGCTGCATACGATTCGGCAGCTTGTGGGAAATGATGATAAATGGCGGCAACTGCTGCGCGGAATGAACAAGACGTTCTATCATCAGACCGTTACCACCTATCAGATCGAGCAGTATATGAGTGAGCAAGCAGGGATTAACCTCAAGCCTGTTTTTGATCAGTATCTGCGAGATGTTCGCATTCCGGTGCTTGAATATCGGTCGGTAGGGAGTGGAATCCAGTACCGCTGGGCCAACTGTGTAGCCGGATTTGCTATGCCTGTACGCATTTGCTTCGGTGAAACTGGGCCTTTTCAGCTACTACAACCCACCGCTCAATGGAAAACAATGCCCGCAAAAGGAGCTACAATAATAACGGTCGATGCGAACTACTACGTTCTCTGTAAGCAGATTAAAGAATAGAACGTTTGCTCAAAAGAATAGCGATCCTATTAGAAGAAACAGTAGCTTGCTATCGATTAACCTTTACCCCATTCTTATCTACAAAACACGATGATACGAACAAATCGAAACTGGCTTTGGGCCGGCTTACTCCCGGTAATGTTATTGGTTGGCTGCGGAGGAAGTAAAGAAGAAGAGGAAGAAAAAGAGAAAAAAGAAGAAGAGTCCGTATCTACGCTGGGCGCTGTGAGTGCCTTGAAAGAGATGGCGAATCAGGCCGAAGAACTGGGAAAAAAAGGTCCCGTTGCCACAGTGGACTTCCGAACGCTCAAAGAATTACTGCCAGCTGACGCCGATGGACTACCTCGAAAAGAAGCTACTGGTGAGAAAAATGGCGCTGCTGGATTTACGGTTTCAACCGCCGAAGGTAAATATGCAAACGAAGATGGGAGCGAAACGATAGAATTGTCCCTCATCGATGGGGGCGGTTCGGCGATGATGATGGGTCTAGCTGCCTGGTCTATGCTCGAAATTGATAAGGAAACCGAAAATGGCTACGAAAAAACCACGAAAATAGGCGACAATAAGGCATATGAGAAGTACGACAACGCCAACAAAGATGGCGAAATAGCGGTACTGGTCAATAAACGATTCATTGTTTCCATAAAGGGACGAGGTGTTAGCATGGACAAAATCAAAGCCGCGCTCGAAGACGTCGATTTGGATAAGCTGGCGGATCTGAAGTAAGGAAGGTATTTTAAACGCAAAGAACGCAATGAATATTCACTTAGCGTTCTTTGCGTTATCCCTTGCGCCCTTTGCGGTTAAAGAAATTTACTCAAAGTCTGCATAAATCAACTTTCTATCTACCTTGTCAGGCAATGGCCCCTGACGGGTCAGTTTCATTTTGGCTAAGGCCGCTCCGGCATGGGCACAGTTTCCGGGTGCATACCCATCCAGGTAGGCTGTTAAAAAGCCCGCCCAATAGGCATCACCGGCGCCGGTAACATCCACCACATCAATCTTTTTGCCCGGTATTCGCGCTTGCTTCGTCCCGCCATCATACGATACCAGACTTCCGTTAGCGCCAAGGGTTAAGCAGATCGTTGTTGCCCCCATTTTATGAAAATCGCTTAAAATCCGCTCTGGCGTTTGGGGGGAGCCATAGAGCCGTTCAGCATCATCTTCACTTACTTTTACTAACGCACCAGCCGTAAAATAATCAGTCAGCACACGCCAGGCCTGATCGCGATCAGGCCAGATACTGGGGGCGTAGTTTGCATCAATCGTAACCTGGCAACCAGCAACCTTCGCCCGTCGGGCCGCGTCGATAATGGTATCCTGGGCAGGTTGTTGACTAAGAGCAAAGCAAGTGGTATGAAACAGCTGCGTTTGCGCTAGTAGGGAATCTGGTAGCTGTTCTGGTTTCAGCTGACAGTCGGCATGGCGGTAGGCAACAAAGTCGGGCGTGCCCGCCGTTCTAGAAACAAGAACGATGGTAGTCGGCTCCAGAGGATCAGCGGTAATGAATTGGGTATCCACACCTGATTCTTCAATCTGCCGGACCAGGTATTTGCCAATATTGTCATCACCAACGCAGGAAACAAGCGCCACCTGACCGCCTAAGCGAGCCATATTGGTAGCCATATTGGCGGGGCTCCCACCCTGATACCGCCTGAAGTCCTGGGCATCAAGCAAACTGCTCGACACGTGGTGGCCAATTAAATCGGCTAGTAATTCGCCAACTGAAAGGAGAGCGTATGGACGGGATGTATTTATCATGTAATGAATTACGATTTTCGAAGTACGAATTACGATTTTCTCCGACGAAAGCAAAAATCGCAAATCGTACTTTGTAATGCCTTTTAACCAAGCTCAATCGGGATGGTTTCTTCGTCGGTCTTTCTGATTTCTTTTACCAGAAAGCAGGACGAAGCTGCCAACAGCAGGCAGATGCCCGCCAGCACAAGTGCGTTGCGGGGGTCGTCGCCCAGCAGAGGTTTGTAATAGAGCGGCACGGTAAGCATACCAATAAACTGAGGAACACAGATAAATCCATTGAAAATACCCATGTACACACCCATACGATTTTTAGGAACCGCGCTCGCCAGCATCAGGTAAGGCATCGACATAATGGACCCCCAGGCTAACCCAATAATAGTCATGCCTGCCAGATAAATAAATTTGTCGTTCGATGTAAGCGTCAGAAAGAAGCCCATAGCCCCAATAGTAAGGAACACGGCGTGGGTAGCTCGGGCGCTGCCAATGGCTTTTGCAATGCGGGGGATGAAGATTGAGATGACGGCGCAGGAGATGCTGAACATAGCAAAGCAAAGTCCACCCCATTTGGTGCCTTCTTCGAATCCGGCTCTATTCGATACGGTATCGGGCGCGTTAAAGGCGTACTTAGCCGTTGCAAGCGACAGGTATTGCCACATCAGCGGCAGGCCATACCAGGTAAAAAACTTCACCCACCAAAGCTGCCGCATAACGGTTGGCATTGCCGAAAGCGATGCCAGAATCTCTTTGAAAATAGGAAGTCTCAGCACCAGGTAACTGCCTGCCAGTACACCAACTCCCCACATCAGGCCCGTTGAGATACCACCTATGCGCGCAGCAAAGAAGAAAGCCAACACACCAGCCCCAACGGCTAAGGCTACATGCCAGAACGAAATCGACTTCTTTTCTTCAGCAGTAAACTCGTGCTGCTCTTTATAATTTTCGTCAACCGGCGGATACTCTTTCGTGGTGCGGACCGTCCACAGCACAGAAATCAGGATGGCAGCCGCACCAATGTAAAACGGGTAACGCACCGAATTGGGAATGCCATTGGCCAGTTGCCCTTCCGACAGTACCATAGAAATGCCCAGAAGTGGCAGGATATACGGCATTAAGTTGGCTAAGGTTTGTCCGAAGCCCACCATAAACGATTGGACGGCAAAGCCCGTAGGCCGCTGTTTATCGTTCAGCATATCACCTACGAAGGCCCGGAAAGGTTCCATGGCCGAATTCAAGCCCGCATCGAGCATCCACATCAGCCCGGCGGCCATCCAGACATACGATGAATTGGGCATCATGATCATGGCTATGCTACCGAACAGCGCCCCGGCGAGAATAAACGGCTTCCGCCGTCCCCAGGTAGGTGACCAGCTTCGGTCCGAAACCGCTCCAATAATTGGCTGGAGCAACAAACCGGTTAATGGGCCAGCGAGCCAGAGACCCGGAATGGAGGCTTCATCAGCACCCAGATAGCGGTAAATAGGACTCATATTGGCTTGCTGTAGGCCAAAGCCGTATTGAATCCCTAAAAAGCCGAAACTCATATTCCAGATTTGCCAGAAACTTAAGTTGGGCTTAGCTTTTGCAGAGGTTTTCTGAACACTTCCCGTTTGCATTGATTATAGTATATTTAAACAGTCATCATAGGTTTCTACAGAGTAGTCAGCAATAATACGTACTGATTTGCAGGATATGGAGATAATCTTGTCTTATTTTTTTGAAAAGACGTACTTTTGAGAATGATTCCAAAAACGTGGCCGACCCTTATTTTGGCCCTAACGGTGTTTCTGTTGTCATCTCAAGTTGTCTTTGCTACTGTCTCGACGGATTCGACTCAGAAAATCGTTGTACGTTCAATAACCTTCAAAGGAAACTACCGTACCCGAGACCGAATTATCCTACGCGAAATGACGCTTCACGTTGGGGATTCCGTTCGGTTGGCCGATTTACCGGGCCGTGTTGCCTGGGATCAGCGTAATATTAGCAATACGACGCTGTTTGTGACGGTCGATATGGGAACCCAACTGATACCCTCGGCTGATTCAACGCAACTTGCCCAACTCGATCTTACGGTGACCATGAAAGAGCGGTGGTATTTTGTGGCGTACCCTGTTTTTGACCTGGCCGACCGTAATTTTAACGAGTGGTGGTACGATCGGGGGCATGATTTTAGTCGGGTCATTTACGGGGGGCATCTTAGCTACCGTAACGTAACCGGCAATAATGACAAACTTCAGGTTATTTTTGAGCGTGGTTTTTTGCAGCGAACAATCCTATCCTATTCTAAACCCTATATTGACCGTGCCCAAAAAATTGGCTTACGCATGGACGTAGGGTATGTGACAAACAAGGAAATTCCCTACCGCACCCAGTTTGATAAGTGGGTCTATGTAAAATCGGAAGAGGTGCTACGGGAGCGAAAATATGCCGCCCTGACGCTTACCCATCGACGTGGCCTGTATCACTATCATACACTCGATACCCGTTATACGCAGAATACTATTGCGGACACGATTGCCAAACTTAACCCCGACTATTTGTTAGATGGCAGCACTAACCAGCATTTTCTGGCAATGAGCTACAACTATCGGTACGACCGCCGTGATAATGTAGTCTATCCATTACAAGGCACGCTGTTTTCGGCAGGCATCGGGGTTTCTGGAATACTGCCTACTGATAACTTTCATTTTCTGGATCTTGCAACCTCTATCACGCGCTACTGGCCGTTGGGAGGGCACTTTTATGCCGCAGGAAGCTTACGGGCTCGTTCCACCTGGCCCACACGTCAGCCTTATATAAGTTTGCGTGGCCTGGGCAGTTCCACTGATATGGTACGCGGTTATGAACTGTTTGTTGTGGATGGGCAACGAACCTTTATTTGGCGGAACAGCCTTCGATACCAACTCTTTAATGTTCGCAAACAGTTGAACTGGTTGCATGTCCGGCAGTTTAACACGGTACCCATTGCGGCCTATCTTACCGTTTTTGGCGACACGGGTTACGTTAGCAGTACCGTTGCTGAACAATACCAGAGCCGGTTAGCGAATCGCTTATTGGCTGGTACAGGGCTCAGCCTCGATGTGGTGTCTTTTTATAACCTGGTGATGCGCTTTAGTGGAACCATCAATGCACAGGGCAACACCGGATTTTTCTTCAATCTAGCGCAGGAGCTGTAATTAATTCCACTCATCAAATCCCCTGCACAAGTTGGTTCTCAGGTAACCAATCATCCGAATTCTGATGCGTTGGAACTGCGTTGATCTATACATTTGACGCGTCAATCTGACAAACTAATCACTACTCCGATGTAGACGTATCGTCTTCAATTTCCGCTTACTACAGCGAGTCATTCGACTCTGATTTTCTTCCGCGTACGTTTCATTTTCTTAACCGTTTAACATCAGTTTATTCATGGAATTTTTATCCCTTGTATCCACGTGGGGCTGGGTAGCCCTGCTCTTAATGGCCGTAGTGCTCTACAAATTAGTCTTACGGTTTCTGTTCGGGATGGTTATTGTTCCCGAAGACCGGATTGGTCTGGTGACCAAAAAATATGTGCTTGTGGGTACCGATCGGGGCTTGCCCGATGGGCGTATCATTGCCACCAAAGGCGAAGCGGGTTATCAGGCGCAAACGCTGGCGCCGGGCTTATACTGGTGGATGTGGCCCTGGCAATATGGTATTACCATGCAGCCGTTTATGGTTGTTCCCGAAGGCAGGATTGGCTTAGTCCTATCCAACGACGGAGCTGAACTGCCTACGGGTAATATCCTGGCCCGACGTGTCGATTCCGATAATTTTCAGGATACGGAACGCTTCTTATCCAGTGGAGGACAAAAAGGTCGGCAAACGGCTGTACTCACACCGGGTACGTACCGGATCAATCCCTATGCGTTCACGGTGACGATTGCCGACATGACCGTTATTAAGGAAAACATGGTCGGTATTATCACAACGCTCGATGGTGCGCCTTTGCAACCGGGTCAGATCGCCGGTAAGAATGTTGAGGGGCATAACAACTTCCAGAATGTCGATTTCTTCCTGCAAAATGGTGGTAATCGGGGGCTACAACCGCAGGTTGTGTTGGCGGGTTCGTATTACATAAACCCCTGGGCTGTCCAGATCGAAGAGATTCCGATGACCGAAGTACCCATTGGGCATGTAGGTGTGGTGATCTCATACATTGGTGAAGATGGCGAAGACCTTACCGGTGAATCGTTCAAGCACGGGAATATCGTTCGGAAAGGCTTTCGGGGTGTTTGGATGGAACCGCTTGGGCCGGGTAAATACCCCGTCAATACCTTTACAATGAAAGTTGAAGGTGTGCCGACAACGAACCTGGTGCTGAACTGGGCCAATGCCCGTACCGAAGCGCATAATCTTGATCGTAACCTCTCGACGATTACTGTTCGTTCGAAAGACGGTTTCCCGTTCAACCTCGACGTGGCTCAGATCATTCATATCCCATCGGTGGAAGCGCCTAAAGTGATTGCCCGATTCGGGAGCATGACCAACCTTGTCTCGCAGGTACTGGAGCCAACGATTGGTAACTATTTCCGGAACTCAGCGCAGGATTCGGATGTGATTGCGTTCCTGAGTACCCGGAAAGAGCGTCAGGAAGCCGCTCGTGAACACATCCGGGCGGTATTGGAAGTGTACAACGTGAATGCTGTCGATACACTCATTGGCGACATTGTGCCACCTGATAGCCTGATGAAAACCCTCACCGATCGGAAGATTGCGCAGGAAGAAGAAAAAACCTACGAAACCCAGCGTATGGCGCAGGAAAAAAGGCAGGGTATGGAGCGTGAAACGGCCCTGGCCGATATTCAGCGCGAAGTCGTAAAAGCGCAGCAAAGTGTCGAAATTGCCCAGCGTACAGCCGATGCTGCCGTTAAAAAATCGGAAGGAGAGGCCCGAAGTTTAAAATTGCAGGTGGGGGCCGAATCGGAAGCAACGAAAGTGCGGGCAGAAGCTAATGCCGAAGCACGGCGTCGTCAGGCCGCAGCGGATGCCGAAGCCACAAAACTAACCGCAGATGCCGAAGCGGAGCGGATTGCTAAAACGGGTAATGCGGAAGCCGAGAAAATCCTTGCCATTGGCCGGTCCACGGCCGAAGCCTACGAATTGCAGGTACGCGCGATGGGCGATGAAAACTTTACGCGTTTCAAGATCACCGAAGAAATTGGCAAAGGTCATATTCGCGTCATTCCCGACATTGTCATCAACGGATCAGGTAATGGCACGGAGGGCTCAATGAACGGACTAATGGGCTTGAAATTGCTCGAGCAAATCGAAGAACGGAAGACGGGACAGGCCACGAAAATTGTGGATGTAACGAAGCCTGTTGAGAGTGCGAAATAGGTAGTACGGACGGTCGTCCATAGCCGTGGAAACCCATGTAGCCGAAGGTTAAGTTGTAGGTACTATTCTTCTACAATTTAATCTCCGGCTACGCGGGTTTCCACCCGCACTACTTACCTTTGTGCTAACCTTCACCCCAGTCCAAAGCGTCGTCTTTGGCATTTTTCATGGACAAAGCTATGCCGCAAAAAGAAGCCCCTAAAAAGCCTTCATCGTCTTTGTTGAGCCTGCTAAAGCCGTATTCCAGAATGATTTTGCTGCTGATTCTATTTGCCTTGATCAGTAATGGCGTCAACCTGGTTCTACCGATGCTCATCTCGCACGGTATCGACGATTATTCGGCTGGAAAATTTGTGTTGCGCACCATCGTCATCGAATTTCTGGTAGCTACGCTGTTCATTTTTGTGTTCACCTACCTGCAAAGTGTTGTTCAAACGTACGCTTCGGAGCGTGTAGCGCGGGATTTGCGTACACAAGTAGCGGCTAAAATATCTCGGCAGAGCTTTACCTATATTCAACAGACGAACCCGTCGAAATTATTGACAAACCTGACCTCGGATATTGATTCTGTCAAGCTATTTGTCTCTCAGGCTATTGTCTCTATTGTTTCATCGCTCTGTATCATTATTGGAGCGAGTATTCTACTCATCAGTATCAACTGGAAACTAGCGCTTGCGGTCCTCACTATTGTACCGATTATTGGCATTACGTTTTATCTGTTACTCAAGAAAGTACGGGTATTGTTTATGCGTAGCCGGGAAGTAATCGACTGGCTCAATAAAGTCATCAACGAAAGTATTCTTGGTTCGGCGTTGATTCGGGTAATTAATTCGCAACAGCTGGAGTACGACAAATTCCTGGCGGCTAATACCGACGCGAAAGACTTAGGTATAGCCATTTTACGCTTGTTCGCAGCCCTGATTCCGGTAATCAGTTTTACGGCTAATATGGCGGGATTGACGATTTTGGTGCTGGGTGGGCATTTTGTCATTACAGGCAGCATGTCGCTGGGGGATTTTGCTGCCTTTAACAGCTACCTCGCTCTGCTAATTTTTCCGATTATTGTCATTGGGTTTATGAGCAACGTTATTGCGCAGTCGTCGGCTTCGTTTGAGCGGATCAATGCTGTGTTGCAGGCACCTGAAACAGTGCAAACCGGGAGCGTAGAAGCTACCCTCAGGGGCGACGTTGAACTCAAAAACGTGTCGATGTACTACGGCGATAAACCCGCGCTGAAAAACGTTTCTTTCTCGGTAAAAGCCGGTACCCGAACCGCTATTGTCGGCCCAACCGCGGCCGGAAAAAGTCAGCTCCTCTTTTTATTGACCGGCTTGTTAAAACCTACATCGGGAACGGTCGAGTATGATGGCAGGCCCATCGATATGTACGACGAAGAGGCTTTCCATCAACAGGTTGGGTTTGTATTTCAGGATAGTATTATGTTCAACCTGAGCCTTCGCGAAAATATTGCGTTCAGCGAAACCGTGACCGATGAGTCGCTGAAAAAAGCCATCGATACCGCCGAGTTACGGGAATTTGTCGAATCGCTGCCCAATAAACTCCAGACTACCGTTTCCGAGCGGGGCGCTAGCTTATCGGGCGGGCAAAAGCAGCGCATCATGCTCGCTCGTGCGCTGGCACTCGACCCCAAAGTCTTGCTACTGGATGATTTCACGGCGCGGGTAGATTCCAATACCGAGCAGAAAATTTTGGCGGGTGTTCAACAGAACTATCCCGGCTTAACCCTGTTATCGGTAACGCAGAAGATTGCTCCGGTTGAAGACTACGAGCAGATTCTCCTGCTCATGGAGGGCGAAATTATTGCCAAAGGAACCCATCCCGAATTGATTGCCACCAGTCCCGAATACGTTCAGATTTATCAGTCGCAACGCAGCACCAGCCAGTATGAACTACGATCTTAATCAGGCTACCGGGCAAAAAGAGGAGAAGAATGCCACCTACAAAGCCCTCCGGAAACTACTGACCCTAATTGAGGATGAACGCCCAACCTTGATTCTGGCGTTTATTGCCATTCTGGTCAATTCGGGCCTGACACTGGTTGGGCCAATGCTGATTGGTCATACCATCGACAACTACATTCAGACCAAACAGTACGATGGCGTTCTGCGGAATGCGGGTATTCTGATCTGCCTGTATGTCGTTGCGTTCGGGACCAACTATCTGCAAACTCGCATGATGGGGGAGGTAGGACAGCGCACCCTGTTCAGACTTCGGAATGCGGTTTTTAATAAATTACAGGAATTGCCGGTCGCGTTTTTTAACCAGAACAAAGCAGGGGATCTGATCTCCCGGATCAATAATGACACCGATAAACTGAATCAGTTTTTTTCGCAGTCATTGATGCAGTTCGTGGGCAGCATTTTTATTATGTTCGGCGCAGGGCTGTTTTTGCTGTTTATCGACTTGCCGCTTGGAGCCGCATCCCTGTCGCCAGCGATCCTGATGTGGATTTTTACAACACTGACGGCGGCCTGGATTAAACGAAAGAATGCGAGTAACCTGAAGAGTGTTGGTAACCTGAGTGCCGAGATTCAGGAGAGCCTGAACAATTTCAAGGTTATTATTGCCTTCAATCGACGAGACTATTTCCGGAAGCGCTTTGACGAAGCCAATCAGCAGAGTTACCAGACTGCCATTGGAGCCGGCCTGGCCAACAACGTCATGGCACCTGTTATTGGTATGGTAGCTAATTTCGGCCAACTAATTGTCCTCACGTTCGGTATTTATCTGATCTCAACGGGGCATTTTACCATTGGGTTGCTGATCAGCTTTCTGTCGTATGTGAACAATTTTTATAACCCACTTCGGCAACTAGCCGCGTTGTGGACAAATTTTCAGGTAGCATTGGCAGGCTGGGATCGTATCTCGCACCTGCTGGCGTTGCAAACGAATCTGAAAACCGTTGAGAATTCAGTAACGGTACCGACTTCGGCACTTCTCTCATTTCAGCAGGTATCATTCAGTTATCCGAATGGACAGCAGGTGCTGCACAACATCAATTTTGACCTGGAACGCGGCAAAACCTACGCGCTGGTTGGCCCAACGGGAGGGGGAAAAACCACAACAGCTTCGTTGATTGCCCGTTTATACGATCCAACCAGTGGAACGGTGCTGCTCGATGGGAAAGATATACGCTCCTATAAACCCGAAGAACGTACCCGTAAAATTGGCTTTATTTTGCAGGAGCCTTTTCTGTTTACCGGCACAGTTCGCGAGAATATTCTGTATGGGAATAAACAGTACGAGAATTATTCCAACGATCAATTGGCCAACGTAATTCAGCAGGCGAACCTGGAAGGGCTATTGGAGCGGTTCGACGATGGCCTGGATACCAAAGTGCAGACCGGTGGCGATGCGATCAGTCTGGGTCAGAAACAGCTCATTGCCTTCATGCGGGCCGTTTTGCGCAACCCAGACTTGCTTATTCTGGACGAAGCTACCGCCAATATCGACACCGTTACGGAGCAGTTACTGGAAGAAATCCTCCAAAATTTACCCGAAACAACCACCCGCATCATCATTGCGCACCGCCTGAACACCATTGAAAGCGCCGACGAAATATTCTTCATCAACTCGGGTCAAGTGACGCGAGCTGGTTCGCTCAATGATGCGGTCGATATGCTCCTGCACGACAAACGGACGAGTTAAGCCTTTCAATTTTCTACTGATGATAAGTCAGTTGTATATACCTCATTTTTGAGGTTCTGCTGAATAATGCTGGCTTGGACCAATGGCCAGTATTTATCAAATAAGGTTAGAAACCATAAGGCGGTGATGGTAGGCAACAGGTATTTGTCCCATGCTACATAAGCTTTACCAAGCATCAGGATATTCATAAACGCTATCCATCCTGCGAGACCGCTCTTAAATCGGGCAAAGCGTAGCACCGTAAGTAACATTAATCCACCAAATACAATCTGTTTCGAAACATTGTTGAATCCAACTGACATCACAAGTCGATCAAGCAA
The DNA here is from genome assembly GCF_054776855.1 of Spirosoma migulaei. Lineage (NCBI taxonomy): Bacteria > Pseudomonadati > Bacteroidota > Cytophagia > Cytophagales > Cytophagaceae > Spirosoma > Spirosoma migulaei. Next base: position 429,739 of record NZ_BAAHBG010000013.1, read on the forward strand.
TCCCAGTTCAGCGACCTTAAAATAATCATTGTAGGTTTGACGGGCAGGAAACCAGACTATAATCGCACAAATTAGTAAGAGCCACGTTAGTACTAGGGCGGGTTGCCGTTTAACATAGTCAGAATAAAATGATAGGTGTGGTCTGATCAAAAACTCAGGTATAACGTAATACGCCCCTATACAAGCGGCTGCATACATCACGAATCCTGGACTATAAAGCAGATTATATTGCGTTCGATCGTACTCCTGGCGAGCTATTTCAGCCGAGGGCCCCAGTCCGTTCCAGAATAATATCCAGCCCACCAACGTTAGCAAAGCCGCTACATACCAACGCGAGAAGCGAAGGTATCGAATCAGGTAACCTACTCTGGTTTCGTGGCTCGATTGTTTGTATGCCTGTACAAGCTCGAATCCTAGAATAGCTAGCGGGAAAACAACCATATATTGACGTGTGCTGATTGCCAAGGCCAGACAAACGCCACTTAGCCAATGTATCCGCTTTAGGTAAGCTATCAACCCGACCATAACAAAGGCCACCGCTGTCATGTCTGTATAAAAGTAGACGCTGCAGTAATAATAATACTGGCTAATAGCAAGACCTGCTACAACGATCCAGAAGCGTCGTGCCGGGCCCGGATTTAACCAAAGGAGTGTCGTCAACAGCAGAAAGCTCAGGGCAACATTATAAAGCCTGAGGGTTTGAATCGTCGGATCGAACAATCGGCAAATCCAGCCTCCGATGATAAAGGCAAGTGGCGTAATCACCTCTGAATAGGTTTGCAAAAGCCTGGCTGATGGAATTGGTTCGCGGGCGAACTGAAGGGTCGTTTTGAAAAAATGAGTTTCGTCGGAGTAAAGAAATACGGGTAATTGAAAGCCATTCCTGAGCCAGGCGACACCAGCGTAAATAAACAGCAGGGCCACGAAGCTGTACGTTTTGTAACGTAGCATGGGTGGGAAGGTAGATTACGAAATGTGGTGGATAAGTTTTATTGCTAAAATAGCTAATAGCCACATTAATAAACAAGTAGCTACTAAAAACATTGGAAAATTTACAATTAATATTAGTAGCTTGTATTGTAGCTAATGGTAGTTTTATAATTGCCTGCCTAATTTGTTGGATAAGGAATAGTATGGGAATAGGCTAACGACCGATTAATAGGAAATCAGATAGGTACCTGAACTTCAGGCATCTCCTGAAGCTTCTGCTGTTTTTTCTCTTCTGCAATTTTTATAGGGCTCCCGAATATGTAAAACAGCTTTTTACGAATTCCTTTCGCTTTCCTAACATCCTCAACCATATCGCTGAGTTCATGGAAATTAATGAAAATTGGGTTCGCTTTGTTCGGGATATTGGTTGTGATGCCGTAAATAACAGGTTCATCTTCAGGCTCAAAGGTGCCAAATATACGGTCCCAAAAGATGAAGGTAGCCCCGAAATTTTTATCGATGTACTGCTCCTGCGAACCGTGGTGTACCCGGTGATTAGACGGTGTGGCAAAAATATATTCGACCCAGGCAGGCATTCGACGAATGTATTCGGTATGCACCCAAAACTGGAATAATACGGCAATCTGATTGGTAACAAAGAAAATAATTGGGTGGAAACCCATGAAGGCTACCGGTAAAAAGAACACGATCTTTAAGTGCTGAATCCAGCTTAACCGATAGGACACGGTTAGGTTGTAAAATTCACCTGAGTGATGAACTATATGCGTTGCCCACCAGAAGCGTTGTTCATGCGAAACCCGGTGCGCCCAGTAACTGAAAAAGTCGTAGATAATATAGCAGGGAATGAGCGTCCACCACTGCAATTCCATGCGCCAAGGAATCAGATTGTAAATCCAGATACAGAGGTAAAGTAACCCGAGCTTGAGGGCAGCCGTTACAACCAGATTCCCCAGACCAACCAGAATGGAGCCAATTGTTTCTTTTTTCTCGTAAAACTCTTTCTCCTGATAATAGGTAACGGCCATTTCGATAGCCGTAAAAAATAGCATGACAGGTACAGCCCACAGAATTATATTGGGGATGTTTTCCTCGATAGCATGTACACTGTCAAAGGGAATTTTGCTGGCACCAAATAAAGGAAAATGCATGATAGGCCATTCATCGCAATGCGTGTTATGCAATTAGGAACTGCATTTGATCCGTTGAGTTTTTGTATCCGAGTAATTGAACGGAATCGTATAAGATTAAATTCGTAAAGTACTATCAATGGCGGCATAAGCGAATTATCTATGAAGAGCACTCGCAAACGAAGCTTGGCAGAGAATTAGGCTAATGCATTACTTTTGCAAAATCAACCTGACATGTATGAAGTACAACTATTTTACGATCGGCTTGCTTAGTTCAGCACTCTTTTTTAGCGCCTGTAGTAACCACAAGCAGACGGATACACAAGCTACGGACTCCACTGCAATTGCCGCTACAACTGAATCAACTACCGATATTCCGATTACCGAACGTATGGCCAACTTAGGTTTAACCGCCGATAGCGACTGGCGTGGAATTAATTTAGGTGATGAGTTCGCGAACGTGAAAGGGCTTGAAAAAGGGGAACCGTTCGAGAGTGATTCCGATCACATTGGCTACACAATTGAGTTGAAAAATCTCGAAACAGCAGATATACTCTATTATCAAACGGATAAAAAAGTGTCGGCGATTGATGTAGACTTATTTTTAAACACTCGCCAGTCGGTGAGCGATTATCAGAAAGACCTGGATTCGTACTTTACCGCCCGTTACGGAACTCCCAAACCCGGCGATGGGGGCACGGTTTGGTCGGGATGGAAACGAGGGACGGTTACCTTGAAAGATGTCTCGAAAGGCAAGGATTTTGGTCTGAAAATCAAAATAGCATCGACTGGCAATTCGGCAACAGCTTCCGCGAAATAGAATTTAGTTCAGGTATAACAAAGAAGGCCAGCCCGTTTCCGAGCTGGCCTTACTATTAATTAATCTTCAAAACTGCCATAAAGGCTTCTTGTGGGATTTCGACATTGCCGACTTGCCGCATTCGTTTCTTTCCTTTTTTCTGCTTGTCGAGCAGTTTACGTTTGCGGGAAATATCACCACCATAACACTTGGCCAATACGTCCTTTCGGAGAGCACTCAAGGTTTCGCGGGCAATAATTTTCTGACCGATAGCTGCCTGAATCGCAATTTCAAACTGCTGCCGGGGTATTAATTCGCGAAGCTTTTCGCAGAGTTTCTTACCCCATTCGTACGACTTAGACCGGTGAACAATAGCGGAGAGCGCATCGACCTTATCGCCGTTGAGCATCACGTCGAGCTTCACCATGTCCGATTCACGATTATCCATAAACTCGTAATCGAGAGAGGCATAACCGCGTGAAATCGTCTTGAGTTTATCGAAAAAGTCGAACACGACTTCGGCCAATGGCATCTCAAACTGAAGTTCAACACGGTCGGCGGTCAGGTATACCTGATTTTTAAGCAAACTCCGCTTATCCATGCAGAGGCCCATAATACCACCCACATATTCAGCCTTTGTGATGATCTGAGCCCGGATAAACGGTTCCTCAATATAATCGATCAAGTTTGGATCGGGCATTTCAGCGGGGGCCGATACCTGAAGTTCTTCCCCTTTGGTGGTCATCACCTCGAAACGTACCGACGGTACCGTAGTGATTACAGTCATGTCGAATTCGCGCTCCAGGCGTTCCTGCACAATCTCCATGTGAAGCATACCGAGGAAACCGCACCGGAAACCAAAACCTAAAGCCGCCGATGTTTCAGGCTCCCACACGAGGGCTGCATCATTGAGTTGCAACTTCTCCATGGCATCGCGAAGGTCTTCGAATTCGCTGGTTTCTACCGGATAAATACCGGCAAATACCATCGGTTTTACTTCCGAGAAACCCTGAATAGCCATACTGGCTGGATTATCAATAGTTGTAACAGTATCGCCAACTTTTACTTCTTTGGCTACTTTAATACCCGAAATCAGATACCCTACATCCCCACACTCAATCACATCTTTGGGCTCCTGGGTCAGGCGGAGGGTACCAATTTCATCGGCGGTGTATTCTTTGCCGGTGTTCATGAACTTTACCTTGTCGCCCTTGCGAATACGGCCGTTCTTAACCCGGAAAATAACCTCGATACCCCGGTACGAGTTAAAGTGCGAATCGAAGATCAGCGCCTGCAAGGGACCTGAGGGCTCGCCTTTAGGGGGCGGAATTCGCTCCACAATAGCGGCCAGAATTTCCGGAACACCAATACCCTCCTTACCCGATGCCGGAATGATATCGTCACGGTCACACCCGAGCAGGTCCACCATTTCGTCCTTAATCTCCTCGGGCCTGGCACCCGGCAAGTCGATCTTGTTCAGGACAGGGATGATAACCAGGTCGTTATTAAGGGCCAGATACAGATTTGAGATCGTCTGTGCTTCCGTTCCCTGCGACGCATCGACTAAAAGCAATGCCCCTTCGCAGGCGGCAATCGAGCGAGAGACCTCGTAACTAAAATCTACGTGACCCGGTGTGTCGATCAGGTTTAGCGTGTAGAGTTCACCCTTGTACATATAGTCCATCTGGATAGCGTGACTCTTGATGGTGATGCCACGTTCACGCTCCAGATCCATATCGTCGAGCAGTTGGGCCTGCATATCGCGGGAACCAACGGTCTTTGTGAACTCTAATAATCGGTCGGCCAGGGTGCTTTTACCGTGGTCGATATGGGCAATAATGCAAAAATTACGGATATGTTTCACGTAGGGAAATGATGTTTTCGGTTTGTGGTATTCGGTTTACGGTGGGCTGAGGCAAAGACTGTTGATGCGTCAGCCCACCGTAAACCGAATACCACAAACCGAATACTACCTTATTAATCTGCAAAAATACGCATAAAAAACAAACGCCGGACTCATCGGGGAGCCGGCGTGTTCAATTACACTTCATCAACAAACTAAAAACCAAATGCTGTAGGAGGGGGACTCGAACCGCCCACGGTGCAGTTAGCTACAGTACAACTCTGGTGGTCAACCCCAGTCGCCACGAAGGCGGCATTATGCTGCGTTTATCCTTTATCACCACCCCCGAGACAGGAGGGCACGTCTGCCAATTTCGACATCCTACAGTGTGAGGAAAAAAAGCCAAGAAGACCGGCGTGTGACCCCGCTCGATCAACTTGACAATACAAAGATAGCTCATTCAGTACATCTGTTGCAAATTTTACATAAAAATTTCCTAAAATTTATCATGCGTTCAGAAATATGTTACTTTTGTTATGATCCATCAAAAATATAGCTAAAATGTCCGAAAAAAATTTAGAAATTGATAATACGGATCTAAAAATCCTGAGTTTATTAATGCAGGATGCGAACATGGCTTATACGGAAATTGGCAAGCGAATATTCGTCTCGGGCGGGACAGTACACGTGCGAATGAACAAGTTGAAGCAGATGGGCATTGTTCGCGGATCGCAACTAGTAATCGATCACGCCAAACTCGGTTGGGATATCAGTGCGTTTCTGGGTATTTATTTAGATAAAAGCTCCCTCTATGAGGAAGTTTCCAGGCAACTGGAAAAAATACCCGAGGTGGTGAATGTGCATTACACAACTGGTATTTACAGCATTTTTGCCAAAATCGTTTGCCGGGATACACAACATCTGCGCGAAGTACTTCATGATAAGATTCAGAAAGTTGCTGGTATTCAACGTACAGAAACCTTTATCTCCCTTGAGGAAAGCGTTAACCGGCCTATTCCGTTTGCAGAGAGTTAGTTTGATGTTTGTAGTTCGGAGTTTGATGTTGAATAGCTCACGCAGGTTTATTCGTCAGCCAACGTCAAACATCGAACTTCAAACCTCAAACTAAACGTTATACCTCCCAATAAACACAAATTCATGCAACCCAAAATTCATGCAACAACAGTGGTTGGTATTCGACACAACGGGCAGGTCGCCCTGGGTGCCGATGGCCAGGCCACTATGGGCAATACCGTTGCCAAAAGTAATGTTCGAAAAGTACGTGTTCTAATGGGAGGCAAAGTGCTGGCTGGCTTTGCTGGCTCTACTGCCGATGCTTTTACCCTGATTGAACGCTTTGAAGAAAAGTTAAATGCCTATGGTGGTAACCTAAAACGAGCCGCTATTGAGTTGGCAAAAGACTGGCGAACAGATCGTTATCTGCGTAAACTGGAAGCCATGCTTATTGTAGCTTCGAAAGATGACTTGCTCCCGACATGACCGTTACGGGTGTTTATGAACCCTTACCCGCTCAGTCGCATTTTCATCCCACCATTTTA
>NZ_BAAHBG010000013.1:436124-497901 GCF_054776855.1 Spirosoma migulaei
GGCGATGTTATTGAACCCGATCATGATATTGCTGCTATTGGCTCTGGTGGTATGTATGCCCAGTCTGCGGCAATTGCGTTGAAAAAACATGCGTCATCGCTTTCGGCAGAAGAAATGGTTCGGGAAAGTCTACACATAGCCGCCGATGTATGTATTTACACAAACCATAATTTAGTGGTTGAAACGTTATAGTGGAGTGAGTGTAGTAAGTGGGATGAATCCCTCCACTCTTTTTACTCCCTCAACCTACTGCACTTAGTCTACGATTAGTTACATTTGTTGCCGATAGATTGCTCTCCGTTATGAAAATTGCCGCTCCATTTGCTCCAAAGCTCATGAACCGTCGCATTGCGTTGGGGTTCATTGTAGCAATGGTGCTGATTGCGTCGGGGTTTATTATATCATTCTACAGCTACAATCAGTACAGTGAGGATACTAAGCGGGTTAGGCACACGTATGAAGTAACGGGCACGCTTGAAAAAATTCTGTCTCTGGTTAAAGATGTAGAGACTGGATCGAGGGGGTATATCCTGACGAACGACGCGTCCTATCTGGCACCCTATCGAACAGCACTGACGCTGCTACCTGAACAGATTAATCAGTTACGACTATTAGGTAACGACAATCGAATCCAAATTCAGCGACGGATTACACTCGAAAAACTAGTCAGGGATAAATTAGCGGTTACCAAAACTCGGATTGGGATTGGGGTCTCGGATAAACGAAGCCAGGCAATTAGTGCAGAAAGTAAGCGGAGCATGGATGCCCTACGGCGGCATGTGGCGCTCATGGTAGAAACTGAACGGATAATCATGGATTCCCGTAATCGGCAGGCTGCCCGTTCATTTCGAAATACACTCATTATTATTTTTGGGCTATCGTTGCTGACATTTATGGCTCTGGCTATTTCGTACCGATTATTGGAGCAGGAACTCATCTATCGTCAGACCACTGAAGACCAGCTACGGGAATATGAAGGCCAACTCAAGGGACAGATTCGGCAATTAGAGACGTCTAATGAAGAACTGGAACGATTTGCCTTTGTAGCCAGCCATGATTTGCAGGAACCCCTGAGAAAGATTCAGTCGTTTTCTAATTTGATTACGGATCGATACGGTAATCTGTTCGATGAGGATAGTATGCTCTTTATGAGCAAAATTTCGCATTCTGCCGAACGGATGTCCAAGCTAATTAAAGATTTATTAAACTTCTCGCGGATATCGAACCACCAGGAGAATTTTAAATCTGTCCCTTTAGGTGATATCATCCAGCGTATTCTTGATGATCAGGAACTACGTATTAAAGGCCTTGATGTTGCGGTCGAAGTAGGGGAGATGCCTGTTATTCAGGCTGTTGCCAGCCAGATGGATCATCTCTTTACTAATCTCATTTCGAATGCACTTAAATTCACGCGGCCTGGTATTCGGCCTTCACTACGTATTCAGGCAAGGTCCATCAATGGAGACGACTATGCTGGCTTGACTCCCGACCGGCCTTATGTCGAAATTACGATTGAGGACAATGGTATCGGTTTTGAGGAGAAATATTTAGACCACATCTTTAAGGTTTTTCAACGGTTACATGGCAAAACAGCTTTTGAAGGGACTGGCATTGGCCTGGCCATTTGTAAACGGGTTGTTATGTATCACCACGGATTTATTACGGCCCGAAGCCAGCCCACCCAGGGTGCTACTTTCGTAGTCGTTCTACCGGAAAGCCAATCGCTACAACATTATGACAGACCAACCTCAACCGAAACTTATTCATATCCTGCTCGTTGACGATGACGAAGATGATCGTTATCTTACACGAGAGGCATTTCATCAGCATTATCCGGCCAGTCGTATTTCGTTTGCTGAAGACGGAGAAGACTTGATGGATTTTCTGAATTACAAAGGGCGTTACGCACAGGCAGATCATACACTGCCCGAGTTGATTCTATTGGATTTAAATATGCCGCGTAAAGATGGACGTGAAGCCTTGCGTGAGATTAAAGCTGATGAACAGTTTCGGCATATTCCTATTGTTGTACTGACCACCTCAGATGCAAAGGACGATGTGGAAACGTCCTATTTCAATGGCGCGAATAGCTTTATTACCAAGCCACCTACCTTCCAACGACTGAGCGAAGTAACGAAAGCCATTGGCCAGTATTGGTTCAACGTCGTCACCATCTGCGAACACGAAGGGGGGAATTAGTGAAGTGGGTGGAGTAAGTGCAGTAAGTATCACAACTTACTGCACTTACTCCACCCACTTCACTAATTTACCTACTTCACTAATCCCTTCCTTTCAATCCGACCAGGCCCACAAAGATCTTTTCCAACTCATTAGTCACAAGACGGCTTTGACCAGGTGTGAATTTGTTGACTAATACGCAGAAACTCATTGGCTCGCCATCTGCTGCCGTAAAATAACCCGCATAGGCCCTGACGCCTTCAATGGAACCACTTTTGGCCCGGATATTACCGGCTGCAGCCGTACCTCGTGCCAGACTGCGTACCGTTCCGGTTTGCCCTACCACCGGTATCGTTTCATAAAATTGTGGAAAGGTTTTTTCGCGACCCATGGCACTCAGAATACCCGTCATATTATCGGCGGTTAAGGCACCTACAGTTGAAAGGCCACTGCCATCCCGAATCCGAAATCCATCTACATTCACACCTTTGTTTTTCCAGAATGATGTCAAAGCTTCCAGGCTACCGCTTGTTGTCTTTACATTTTTGTTGAGGGTTAAAGCAGTTGTACGCAATAGTGCTTCGGCGTAGAGGTTGATACTCTGAAAGTTAGTTTGTTGAACCAACTCAGTTAAGGTTGGAGATTTATGCTGATTAAGAACGATTCGTTTGCCCGCTGTTGGAAGGCTTGTTGGTAAACCACCACCTATTGAAACGGGTTGGCTACTGATCGTAATATTATCCTGAATTAACTGATTCTGGAGTGCGTAAGCCGCAAAAAAAGCCGGGTCGGGCAAGGCTCCTTTTACACTAAATTCGTTGGCGGGTTCGCCCAGGGGTACCTTGCCGGTTAGCCACTGTTGGTTCATAAAGGGTACCCCGTAAATATTCACCTGATCGCCCGTGTTGGCGGCATCGGTTGTAACCGTGTTACGGAAGGCGAGGTAGGGAAGGGGCGGGTCGGTGCGTAGCACACTAGTGGGTGCACCTACCGTTTTGCCTGGTCTGAAAAATACACGAAACAGATTTTCATTGATATTTAACGCGCTCAAACTGGCTCCGTAATAGTTGCCCAGATCGCCGAAAGGCCAGGTGTCGGGCGTTGTCAGATCATCATAAAGACTGGCATCACCCACAACCATACCCTGAATCCGCCGAATGCCGGCTGCTTTTACGGCATCCGACCAGCTTTTTAGTAAAGCTGTTAAGTCGGAATACGTGGCAAACCGCCAACTCCCCAGAGAAGGGTCGCCAGTCCCGTGGATGTATAGATTGCCGGTTAACACGCTGTCTTTGATTGCACTATCGTATTCGAGGGTAGTGGTATAGGTGTAATTACTACCCAGTACGGCCAGTGCCGTAGCCGTTGTAATGAGCTTCAGGGTTGAAGCAGAGGGTAAACTCATTCGGGCATTATACCCGATCAGCTCCTGACCATCACGCACACGCCGAACCGAGAGGGCCACTGTTCCGAAACGGGTGGCGGGTCCAGCCTGGAAAGCTTCGACCTGCTTCATCAGGTTCTGTGTAGCCAGCGAATCGGCAGGGCGAGTGGCTTGCGCGAAGGCAGTCGGAGTAGTGTAATGAACAAGTAAACAGACTAGGAAATTAAATAACAAATAAGCCGTAAAACGGGGAATACTGTGCATTTGGGAACAGTTAGGCGATTCGATGGGTATTTTGTACTTTTGCAAACTTACGGAATTCACACCACCTTACTTGCCTTAAGCCATCCTTCACAAGTCATCGAACATACGAAATTGATTAGTTAAAGTTGTACGCATGAAATTATCATTTCTGGGGGCAGCCCGGCAAGTAACAGGTAGTATGTACCTGCTGGAACTGGAGGATGATTACCGCATCCTGATTGACTGTGGCTCGGACATGGAGCGATCCAGTTCGACTGGTCAGACGGCCCCCGCCGTTACTCATCCGGGATTTTTCCCCTTTGAGGCTTCGAGTATAAATCTGGTTCTACTGACACATGCCCATGTAGACCACTCAGGCAATTTGCCTAACCTGTTTCGCGAAGGTTATGAAGGCCAGATTCTTTGCACTGAACCTACCTTTGCGCTGACCAATGTTCTGCTTAATGATGCGGCCTCGCTTAATCAAAAGCGAATTAACGAACTGAACGCCAGTAAGAAACAGCGGGTACGGGATCGTCAGTCGCAGATGCAGAAAGATCTGTTTTTGGGGCTGCAAGTTCGCGAGACTATGGAGAATGTTGTCCCCATAGCCTTTAACCGACGCTTTAAAGTAGCCGATGGAGTCGACGTTACGTTTATTCCGGCGGGGCACCTGCTGGGGGCGGCTCACATCGTGATTAATGTGCTCGAACATGGTGAACGTAAAAGCATCTGTTTCTCGGGCGATATTGGCCGCAAAAATTACCCGCTTTTAGTTGATCCTGCTCCCGTACCACCGGTCGATTATTTAATCTGTGAGAGTACCTATGGTAACCGGCTTCATGAGCATACCATGTCGCCCGAAGATGCGCTGGCTGATATTATTCAGCGAACCTGCATCGATATTCCAGGCCGACTGATTATCCCATCTTTCAGCGTTGGCCGAACTCAGGCGTTGCTTTATACACTGAACAGGCTCTACACAGAACGGAATTTTCCGCCCATCCGGGTTTTTTCGGATAGCCCAATGGGGTACGAGAGTACTAAAATTTACATGCAGCATGTAAAAATGCTGAATAGTGAAGCCAAAGAGTTTTATAAGGAAAACGAAACCTTATTTGACTTTGAGAATTTTCAGTTTCTGGAATCATCGAAAGCCAGTAAATCTGTTTCCGATTATGCCGAGCCCTGTATCATCATTTCCTCCTCAGGGATGGTGCAAGGGGGGCGGGTTGAATACCACGTCGCCGAAAACATTAGCAACCCCTATGCTACCATCCTGATTATTGGGTACTGTGCTGAAGGTACACTGGGCTGGCGGCTATTGAATGGCCAGCAAACGCTCAGTATTAAAGGTAAAGATCATCAGGTACTGGCAAATGTTGAGAAAATAGATGTGTTTAGTGGACATGGAGATCGGAACGACCTGGTTAATTTTGTGCAAATGCAGTCGCCCGAGACACTCAAGTCTATTTTTCTGGTTCATGGTGAATACGAGAGCATGGAGTCTTTCAAGACTACCCTGGCCGAAGAAGGCTATCCACAGGTGATTATTCCGAAAAAAGGCGAAAGTTTTGACCTATAAGGAGTAAAAGGAAGAGCGGGAGGAAAGGGAGAATGGTTTTTGCCTTCGTCCTTTTCCTCCCCTTCCTCCTTTCTCCCTCTTTTTATGAGAACATACCTCGATTTTGAAAAGCCAATTGCCGATCTCGAAGCGCGATTGGAAGAGACGAAAAAATTAGCCCAGACCAGCAACGTCGACGTGAGCGGAGCGGTTGCTATTCTGGAACAGAGCATTGATAAGCTGCGGCAGGAAATTTTTCAGAATCTGACGCGTTGGCAGCGTGTTCAGTTATCGCGTCATCCTGATCGCCCGTACACCCTGGATTACATTTCGCTGATGTGTGATCAGTTCATTGAACTGCACGGCGACCGTACCGTTCGTGATGATCCGGCGATGGTGGGTGGCTTCTGCGAACTGGGTGACCAGACGGTAATGATTATTGGGCAGCAAAAAGGCCGTAATACCAAGCAGCGGCAATATCGGAACTTCGGTATGCCAAATCCCGAAGGCTATCGTAAAGCGCTGCGCCTGATGAAGCTGGCAGAAAAATTCAACAAACCCATAATTACACTGATCGATACGCCGGGTGCCTATCCGGGTCTGGAAGCTGAAGAACGGGGTCAGGGTGAAGCCATTGCCCGCAACCTGAAAGAGATGTTCATGCTGACGGTTCCGGTTATCTGTATCGTCATTGGCGAAGGAGCATCGGGTGGTGCCCTGGGTATTGCCATTGGCGATAAAGTATTTATGCTGGAAAATACCTGGTACTCAGTCATCTCGCCCGAAAACTGCTCGACTATCCTCTGGCGGAGCTGGAACTTCAAGGAGCAGGCGGCAGAAGCGATGAAGCTAACGGCCCGCGACATGAAACTGAATAAACTGGTGGATGAAATCGTAGAAGAACCCCTGGGTGGTGCGCATAACGACCATCAGGAAATGGCGAACCACCTGAAAGACGTCATTCTGAAAGCGCTAGCGGAACTCAGCGCTATTGACCCACAGGAGCGGATCAATCAGCGAATTGAGAAGTTCTGCGATATGGGTGTGGTGTTGGAATAATTGTCTGGGTTAAGCTGGAGCTTGGCCCGCATCAAACGATAAAAAAGCCGCTGGGTGATTCACCAAGCGGCTTTTTTATAGCTAGCTACCTAGCTCAAGTAAACACCTTATCAACCAACAGTAAAAAAAACGCACCCCCTTGTAATAATTAGCGCTGTTTGGAGACTAATAGGGTAAAACAGCATAAAGCAATGCGTTCTACCCATCAATCCGCCAGTGCCAACCCACTATCCATCAAGGTCAACCGGATTTTATACGGGACCTTTGTTCTGTTGAGCCTCTACTTCGGTCTGACCGGCTCATACGAAGATTCTGCCGTTAACCTGGGCATCGCGCTCATAGTTGATCCCTTCGACCAGACCGTACGCTGGGACAATCGGCCGCGTTGGCAACGTGTCTGGCTGATTGTTCATCTGCTGATTATGGTAGGAATTGGGGTGGTCTATTGGCGAACCTTCGGTGCCTAAGTCGAGCATGAAAAAGAAGCAGGTTCTATCCATGTTGCTGGCCATGCTAGCCGGTGCTGTTCTTAGTTTCGGAAGTATTCGGTTAATCGAGTATTCCTTCCCGATTGCTGTGCTGAAAAATATGCTTCATTCCAGCACGGGCTCGGAAGATGCGGTCAAATTGGCAGGTGTTCTGGTGGCTATGTGGGCCGCGCTGCTGGTCCATGAATTAGGCCATTTGGTAACGGGCTTAGCGCTTAAGTTTCGCTTTCACATCGTAGTAGTCGGTCCATTAGGTATTCGCCGGAATCCGGATACAGACCGGGTGGAAGGCTACCTGAACCGGGATGCCCGGTTGTACGGAGGCATTGCAGGAACTGTACCACTAGAAAAAGGGCCACATCTGCGGTCTAAATTTGCGGCTATAGTGGCGGCTGGACCTATTGTCAGCCTTTTTATGGGCGTAGTTGCACTCTGGCTCGGGTACATGAACGCTTACACACTGACTATCAACTCACTGGCACTGACGCGGATTGCCGTTTGTTTCAGTCTGACCTTCGGGGTGTTTTCCTGCATGTTATTTCTGGCAACAACCGTTCCATCTCGAACAGGGCCTTTTTTCACGGATCGTGCTCGCTTTTTTCGGCTTATGGGTGGTGGGCATGCCGCAGCTATTGAACAGGCTACGCTCGAACTACTGGTGCATAGCCAATCAGGACAATCGTATGCAAGTAGTAACCCCGAACAAATCGATCTGTTGCTCAACGAACCGGAATCGTCGCTTCGGTTATTTGCCTGTATAATGGCCTATTACCGGCATCTGGATCGGCAGGAAATGATGGATGCGTTTAAGCAACTTAAGCTGGCGGAAACGTTGCTCGAAGACCAGCCGGAAATGACGAAAATTGAAATTTGGAAGGAGTTGGCGTTTGCCTACGCCTATATTGAGTGGGATGTGAAGGAGGCTCTGGCCAATTGGGGTAAGATTAAGCCCTCTCCTGAAAGTTTTCCGTCGGCTTTTGTGTATTTGTTCTGGGCATCGCTTTCCCGTGCCCAGGGCGAGTCTGTAGAGCAGATTCATGCGTGGGTTGCCAAAGGGCTAGCCGCCTTACCCAACACCCTGACGCGTAGCGAGGATCGGCTTCGACATAAGTTATTGAACAGTTTGACTAAACAAAAGATAGTGCTTTCTGCGTCTTAATTGTCCTTCGTTACCGCTCCTTATGTTGTCAGAGCAGGAATTTGTTCAACAAATTCGCCAACATCAGAAAATCATTCATAAAGTTTGTCACCTCTATGCGGACAAACCGGAAGATCGCGAGGACCTATTTCAGGAAATTCTGCTAAATGCCTGGAAAGCCAATCGCAATTTTCGGCGGGATGCCAAGTTTACGACCTGGCTTTATCAAATTGGACTGAATACCGCAATCTCCTATTTCCGGAAAACAAAACGAAAGCCGACGCAGGATGGGCTGGATGATGTACTGCACCTTCCTGACCTGACTGATGATGCTACAGAACAACAATTTTTGGCCCTATATCAGGCTATTGCACAACTTGACAAGATTGATAAAGCGGTGGTGATGCTCTATCTCGATGAGTATGATTATACAACAATCGGCCAGTTACTGGGTATCAGTCCCAATTATGTCGCTGTCAAAATGAATCGAATCAGGCAACAGCTTAAGCAAGCCGTACAACAAAACTAAAGGATGGAACTTGATGAGTTTAAAGCCCTCTATCAGTCTCGGTTTGAAGAGATTCCTGACAAATCGGGTGCATATCTGGAAGACATTCTTCGAAGACGATCATCTTCCGCTGTGGAGCGAATTTTACGCAACCTGCTCTGGGAAGTCGGCGCGGCATTCGTAATTGTGCTTGGGTTAGCATTTGTCATGGCTACCTGGTCGTCGAACATCGTTCGGTGGGTGGGTTTAGATTTGGTGATACTTAGCCTTGTTCAGATGGTAGCCTTTAGCTGGCAATACCAACAACTGAAGGCCCAGCTTAGTCGGGCAACCGGATCGGTACGTCACCACTTACAGGACACCGTGGGGATTGTTAGCCGGTTTGTGCGACTCTATTACCGATATTGTATGCGTCTAATCCCCGTAGGAATGGTGGTTGGGGGCTTACTGGGCGGGTATGCTGGCGTTACCGGTAATACGACCGACCCTGCTTTGGCGGCTTTGCCCGAGAATCCTGGTCTCGTCTTTCTACTAGGCTCGCTGGTACTCGCTGTTGCCTCGGCAATCGGCACTTATTTTATGCTTACCTGGTATATTCAGCGATTGTACGGTCGGTATCTGGATGAACTCAATGCCTGTTTGCGTGATTTGACGGAGATAGCCAGTTAATTAAATTGATACTGACAAATTACTTTGCCTTCGTTGTCTAGCTGTTTGTGAGCAAATCTAGCGTTATCTTTGGCCTCCGGTTTGTCTAACCTTCTACCACCGGTTGCGAATGGAATCCGCACATAACACCACAACGCTCAAAAACCTGATTTTCGACCTCGGTGATGTGATTATCCCGATTGATTTGACCGCCCCTATTCGAAACTTTGCCATGCTGGCGAACCTACCCGAAGAGGAAGTAAGGTCGATCTGGACGCAATTCGACATCATTGGTCAATATGAAACCGGCCTGATTGACGACACGGCCTTCCGTGATCATGTTCGGCGGGTGTTGAAAAATGACAGCTGGGCTGATGAAGTGATTGATACAGCCTGGAACACTATTTTGCTTGACTTACCCGTTGAGCGGGTTGAACGCATTAAAGAGCTACAACAAACGTATCGGCTATTCCTGCTTAGCAATACCAGCCCTATTCACATTCGACTGGTGAACAAAATGCTTACCAGTCTGAATCAGCCGACGCTGGAAGAACTCTTTGAGCGCGTATTTTATTCCTACGAAGTAAAACTAGCGAAGCCGTCGCCTGAAATTTACGAGCACGTTTTGGCCGAAGCGGGATTGGTTGCCTCAGAAACCGCTTTTTTCGATGATAATGCAGCAAACATCCGGTCGGCTGCCCAGTTAGGTATTCAGGCCGTACATGTGCAGCCCCCGATGACAATTCTTGATTACTTAACGAATGTATAATGGATAATGTAAAATGAATAGCTCAGTTCTGATGAACATTATTCATTTTACATTATCCATTGTTCATTACATCTATGAACCAACGCACCAAGACTTACCTCCTGCACGGAGGTCTTTTTTTAATTACCCTCATCACCACCACAATGGCCGGTGCCGAATGGATGTTCGGGAGTCTCTTTATTCCATTTGAAGGCGTAACAAAACCATTGGGCTGGTCGGAGTTTGTGGATGGATTTCAGTTTTCAGTCCCCTTTCTGGCCATTCTAACAGTCCATGAATTTGGGCATTATTTCACCGCGAAGGCCAATAAGGTACGTGTAACCTTACCCTTCTACATTCCACTCTGGCTGGGAATTGGACAAAGCATTGGCACCCTGGGGGCATTTATTCGGATCAAGGATTACATTAATAGCCGTCAGAAGTATTTCGATATTGGTATTGCTGGCCCGTTAGCGGGTTTTGTGCTGGCGTTGGTCGTGTTATGGTACGCCTTTTCGCACCTGCCACCACCGGAATTTATCTTCACCATTCACCCCGAATATGCTAAATGGGGGCTTGATTATGGGAAGTATGCGTATCAACATCTGCCAGAAGGCGGAGCTGTTGGATTGGGCGATAACTTACTGTTCCACTTCTTTAAAACCTACGTTGCGGACCCGGCTCGCGTGCCTCATGCGTACGAAATGGTTCACTATCCGTATGTGCTGGCGGGTTACCTGGCCCTGTTTTTTACATCACTCAACCTGATTCCCATTGGGCAGCTAGATGGTGGTCATATTTTGTACGCGCTCATCGGGCGTAAACGATTTCAATGGGTAGCCCCTGCTTTGTTCATTGTATTTGCGTTTTATGCAGGGTTAGGCTTGTATAAACCTACCGACTTTGCAGTGCCTACCGATGAAGCGTTTTTTGAAGTACTGGGCTATTTTGCGCTGTATGTGGTTTTCCTGTACTTAGCCTTTTCGCGGATCAGCGAGAATAAGATGACCTCGTTGATGATCACACTGTGTGTTGTATCGGCTCAGTTGGCCGTTTCCTGGATGAAACCAGACGTTGTAGGCTATTCAAACTTCCTCGTATTTGTGTTTGTCGTCGGGCGATTTTTAGGTATTTATCATCCAGTAACAGAAGTAGAAGAGCCACTTGACCTGAAACGACAAGTGCTGGGCTGGATTGCCCTGATTGTTTTTGTCTTGTGTTTTAGCCCGCGTCCCTTCCTGATTTCGTAGCCGTATTCCCCAAAGAATCAGTGGATTGGGGACATTGATATAGGGAAACGACGTTATTACATTAAATTATTAAACACAGAGTAACGGAGGTATAAACAGAGAGCACAAAGGGTGACTACTTAATATGTTATATCTCAGTGTTCTCTTTTTATACCTCTGTTACTCTGTGTTTGAATGTTTCAACTCGGCAGTTTCAGTTGCTCGCTCAATTCAAATACCTTTTTGAGGCATTGTGCGGTAAGTATCGCATCCTCAAGCGCGTTATGAAAGCCGTCTTCCCTGGCAAAACCGAAATAATTTGCAATGGCGGTCAGGCTTAATCGGTCTGGAACTTTGCGACCGTTAGCTTTTAACACTCGGAAGGTAAAATAGGCCAGCGTATGCAAATCAAGCAACACCCTGGAATAAGGCCACTTTAGTTTCTCATACCGATACGCTTCCTTCAGAAAGTTGATATCGTTTATTACGCTCTGTCCGCAAATGATCACATCGCGTAGAAAGGGTGTTCGGTCTAACTGACCTTTCGGAACGCGCAGGCCGAGTTCCTTACAAATCCATTCTTCCAGTTCGGGTAATACATCATAGATCATCGGGGCATCTTCCAGATCGGCCAGCGAGAGATTATGAATTTTCTCCGATGAGGACGAAAACGCATCTTTATTCTCCGGATAAACATTGGTGAGATAGCGACCTTTTTCAACCCAGTTGTCGTCAAACAGCACGGCTCCAATCTGGATAATTTCGTTATAATCCGGTTCAGGACCGGTCATTTCAAGGTCAAGTACTAAAAACGACATATGTTAATAATGTTTATTAAAAGCGGGTAAATGGTAACGACTTTGTTATTGAGAAGTAAAGTGAAAAATAATATGCTAATTTTTCAAGTGGACAACATTTCTGACCCTTCTGCTGTTTTAACTACATACACGCTAACAAAGCCCCGACAGTCTATCTGCCGGGGCTTTTTCGTGCTGGTAAATTGCAGAATAGAAGTCAGAATTTTCGTGGCTTACAGATTTTCTCCCCAGATGTATTTGCTGAACCAGCGGTAGTTTTCTTCCATAACCTGCCGCATTGGTTTGGGCTTTGTAATGCCATGCCCAAACCCTTTGTAAACGACCATTTTTACCGGTATTCCTTTATCTTCCAGGGCCAGCCTGAGTTCATAGGCGTTAGCAATTGGAACGCGTCTATCCAACTCACCATGCTGAATGAGTGTAGGTGTTTTGGCTCGACTCACGTAAGTGATTGGGGAGGTTTTCTGATAAATGTCGGCGTTATCCCAGGGAGTTCCCTGCAAATACTGACGCGTAAAGGGTGTGATATCCGTATTCTGATAGTAGGTTGCCCAGTTTGAAATACCTGCTCCAACGGATGTGGCTTTGAATCGATCGCTGTAGGTGGTGATAAAGGCCGAAATATAGCCCCCCTGACTCCAGCCCATGGCACCCACTTTATCTTTATCGACGATCCCTTTAGTAATCAAATAATCGACGCCCGAAATCACGTCATCGTAATCGCCCAGCCCCAGATTCTTCACATTCAGCGAGCGGAATTTGCTGCCATAACCGGCCGATCCGCGGTAGTTTGGTCGTAATACAAGCGCGCCTTTTGCCGTAAATTGTTCGATCGGGTAGTATCGGTCGGCCGTTACAGAAGGTAAGTCGATACCCGTTGGCCCACCGTGAATAACAACCAGCAGTGGATATTTGCGGGTAGGGTCGAAATTGGCGGGTTTAATCAAAATGCCTTCAATCATATTTCCATCCACCGATTTCCAACTAATAACCTCCCGGCTCGATATACTGAATGGAGCCAATTGCTTGCCCATTGTTGTGATCGTTTTTGGGGCAAAATGACGTACCGAAGAGGTTTGAATTTCGGAATATTGATTTGGAAGCGCCCCAACAAACGCCATCTGCTGCCCATCTTTACTGAACGAAAATTGGTTGGCAATCAGATTATCTGGTTTTGTTAATCGTTCCGTTTTCAGCGTGGCCGGGTCAAGCCGGAACAAGTGGGCGGCTGTCTTCTGAAATCCGCTGAACAAAATGCCATCAGCCGTCCATTCCAGTAGGTTCGCATTTTCGTCAAACGTATTAGATAGTATTTTAGGCGTGCCGCCCGTAGCGGGCACCGTGGCAATGAGCCGATTCGTGTAGAAATAGAACTCATTCTCATTGGCCGTTGTAAAGGCAATTTGCTTGCCATCGGGCGACCAAACTGGGTTTTGATCGGGGCCTTTGAGCGAGACGATCTTAGTCGTAACGGTATCGCCAAGGGTTAGAACATATAGATCGGAGGTATGACCGTTGATCAGATCGGGGTTCTTTGAAGCATCAAATGCGATTTTCTTCCCATCGGGCGATACCACGAAGCTGCCTACCGAAAATCCAATTCCTTTGGTTAAAGCCTTAGCCTGAGCGGGCTTCTCATTTGTAAGACTGTCGAGTAGATACAAATGAACCATTTTGTAATCATCCCGAACAACTTCATAGTCGCTGTATTTTTCTTTACGCTCTTTGTCGAGTTTTCCATCGGGCACTGTGGCCGAAAAGACAATCTGCTTCCCCGTTGGTGACCATTTAAACGTGGTTACACCGGTTTCAAATTTAGATAATGGCCTTGCTTCACCACCCGTTGGGCTGATCACATACAACTGAGACTTGTCGTCACGCGTGGACAAAAAGGCCAGCCATTTACCATCCGGCGACCAGGCAGGGCTGCTGTTCGATTTTTTCGAGTTCGTTAGCTGAAACTGATCACCCGTTGTGGTATTAGCCAGCCAGATGTCGGTATCATAGGCGTTCTCATCCCAGTTCGTTTTTGTAACCGTGTAGGCAACCCATTTGCCATCGGGCGAAAGTTGTGGATTCGATACACTTTTCATGTCAATCGACTGAACAATACTCGGTGCCTGAGCCCATGCAGGCGTGAAGCTAACCAGAAAGGGTAGCAGGTAGAGGAAGTAAATAGATTTCATGCGAGGAAGTGTCTGGTTGTATAAACCTCTAATATAGGGCAGTTTAGGCAGGATTGCCAGCAGTTTCCATTACGCAGTGTGGAAGCGTGTTTTAATGATCTGTTCCCGTGTTTCCAAACGGTCGATGATTTTACTGATGTCGCTGCTGACCTGTTGTATAAAATTCAATTGTTCCAGTAACGATGGGTCCGAAGGAGCCGTTGGAAGACTTACGTCTGGCACTGCTGTGTCCAGAGTCGATTTCTCCGTAGTGGAGTTGAGCCGGTGTAGACTTTCGGACAGTGTGAACAGGGCACGTTTGACTGGACGTAGTAACGGAGCCGGGTAAGCTTTAGGCTCTCCCGTTAGTTGGGCCGAGGTGATGGTGGCAATGTTGGCCGATAAAACGTGATTGAGCACTACGAACTCGTAGATGAGTTTTTCGTTGCGCTGCTTGTGCTTGGGCTCCGACAGCATTCGGTCAAATGCTGCGGAAAGGTTAGCTGATGAAACATAAATTTCCTTCCGTGCCAGTTTGTACTCAACCAGACTGATCAGTCGCCCTGACAGGCTATCCAGTAAAAGTTGAACATACCTGACATTGGCTTTCAGTACGGTTTGCATGGGCTTCCGTAACTGCTCCGATTCCCATTGCGGAAACAGTAAATAACTCGCCATGAAGGCAATAACTCCCCCAAGCAAGGTGTCGAAGAAGCGCTCTTCAGCGGCACCTAAATAGCTGACACCAAGGAAATTGAAGAGGATCAGAATGAAGGGGGTCACGCAAATGACCATTACGATGTAGTTGATACGCTGGGCACTATACGTACCCAACATCAACAGCACCATAAAGCTGAACTGAACGGTTTTATTGGGTAGAAAGGTTAAAATAAGTACACCGATGATACCACCCGCCAGAGTGCCAATGATCCGTTCAATATTTCGTTGTTTGGTGAGACTGAATGCTGGTTTCAGAATGACCGAGATCGTTAGCAATACCCAGTAACTATGATGCCCGTAGGGGAGGAGTTTGGTAATAACGAAGCCGAGCAACATGGCAATGGCTACCCGTACCGAATGCCGGAATACCGACGAATTAAGGGTTAGGTTATCCAGAAACGATTTCAGATCAATCTCCTGATGAGAAACAAACCGCCCGAATTCCATGGCCTCATTATCAACCGGACTAATGGTAGGTAGCACAAGATTCTTTTGCAGACCACTTAATCGCTGGCTGATTGTTCGTAAACTGACCAATACTTTCTTAAGGACCAGCGTGCTGCCTTCCTGCTCGTTAAGGGCGTCGATGTGGCGCTTTAGCTCCTCCAGAACCGGGCTAATATCAATGGGTTTGTGAAACGGAACGGGCAACTGAATGGCTAAGCCGATGTGATCCAACTCAACGGATAACCGACGAATGGTGCGGGAAATCTCAGTCAACACAGTAGACTTGCCAAACCGTTCGCGGATATCGGAATAGTCGTAATACATGGCAATGATCTGCTCATACAGATCAACTACATCCACAAATGTGAGCAGCAGCAACCGCCCGGTACGCGTCGACTCGGTTACGATGCGCCGACTTTTGAACAGGACTTCCCGTACGGCATCCTGTTTTTCACTGACATCCACCTGTTGGGCAATCAGTCGACGGTAATTGTCGTCTAGTTGGGTCGATACGTCGTAGAAATCGGCTTTGATGGCCATGAGTTTGGCAATCTCATGGATGCACTGGCCCAGGGCTTGCTGGGCCAATCGGTAGGGCTGAAGCCGGGAAACCAACAAACTGATGGTACTATACCAAATACTCCCGGCCAGCACCAGAAAGCTCTCGTGTATAACACCAGTGGCATCCATCGGGCGGTCGAGCATCAGGATCATGATCAGCAAAGCCGCTGTACCAACAGATGTAGCCCGGTTGCCGTAAATGGCGAACATGGAGAAGAAAAAGCTGAACAGCAGAATCTCAATTCCCAATGTATACGGACTCATTCGGGCAAACCCCGTTATGAACGTTACTGAAAAGCTGATGAGCGCACTGGATACCATGCCGTTACGTCGGTGCGACACCGGGCCCGGTGCATCACTCAGGCTTACATTTAGTGCACCCAGCGACATGGCCATACCGGCCTGAAGCTGGTCGAACTGGGCTAATACAAGAGAAGGCAGCAAAATGGACAACGTTATTCGCAGTCCATCAGAAAAATACTGACTGGATAGAAAATAACTGACTTGCCGACTCCGCTTATTCATTCTGGTTTAGTTGTTAGCGTGATGTCAGATGCTTACATCTGACATTGTGAGGTTTCTTAAAACCGAATGAGCTATTTTAGGTTTTGAGAAACCTAAAATGTCGGTTATAAGTAACCGACATCACTAAAAACGTCTTAAAACCAAACTCTGTGTTCTCTGTGTCGCAACGGCGCACCGCTCTGTGGTTTAAAAAAATAAATTTAAATAGCTCTCCGTTCGCCGATTTGCTGACGCCACATGGCATAATAAAGCCCTTTTTGGGCGACAAGTTCTTCATGACTACCAGTTTCGACAATTTTACCTTTTTCAAGCACAAAAATGGTATTCGCATGTAAAATTGTTGACAGGCGGTGCGCGATTAAAATGGTAATCTGTGAATTCAGGGCGGAAACACTCCGGACGGTATCCGTAATTTCTTCTTCAGTAAGAGAATCAAGGGCTGATGTAGCCTCATCGAAAATCAGTAGTCGGGGATTACGCACCAAGGCACGGGCGATGGAGAGCCGTTGCTTTTCACCTCCAGACATTTTCAGCCCCCCCTCGCCAATTTGCGTATCGAGTCCTTTTTCAGAACGGGCCAACAGATGGTCACAGGCAGCTTTGTCCAGGGCGTCCAACATCTCTGCTTCAGTAGCGTCGGGTTTAACGAATAATAGATTTTCGCGAATGGTGCCGGCAAACAGGTGTGTATCCTGCGTGACAAAGCCAATTTGACGGCGCATCGGGTTAAACCGAATATCGTTTGTCGAGATATCGTTGTAATAAATTTCACCACCTACGGGTCGATACAGACCAACCAGTAACTTGACCATCGTTGATTTCCCTGAGCCCGATGGCCCAACGAAAGCTATCGTGTCGCCAAGAGAAGCCTCAAACGAAACGCCATCAATGGCATTCTGATTGGCACCGATATGCCGGAAAACAACATCAGCAAACCGGAGCCGCTCAATAGGGCCAACTTCAATTGGGGACTCTGGATTTCGTTCAATCGGCTTTTCCATCAATTTTTCGAAGCTGGTTAGCCCTGCTTCGGCTTCCCGATAAGCCAGAATGATATTGCCCAATTCCTGCAACGGGTTGAAGATAGACACAGAAATAAACTGCATCGAAATCAACTCACCTGTACTTAGAACGTTTCTGAAAATGAGCCACAGCAAGGTGAAAAGTACAGATTGCTTCAGCACATTCAACGTGGTACTTTGCCAGAAGGAGAGTAGCCGTACCCTGCGTACCTTAAACATTTCCAGCTCGAAAATGCGGCCCGTTTGGGTTTTTAGTCGCCGGATCTCGGGGAATGTCAAACCCAGACTTTTAATCAGCTCAATGTTTCGAAGTGATTCGGTGATAACGCCCGACAGTAAGGCCGTCTCGCGATTGATCGAGCGTTGGGTTGTTTTGATCTGTTTACTGAGCAATCCGGTTAAGCCACCCAGCAATAAAACTCCAATCAGGAATACCGGAACCAGTGCCCAGTGTTTTGTAATGGCGTACCAGATGAGGAAGCCCATGCCCACAATGGACGAAAACAGAACGTTGACGAAGGAGTTGATAAACTTCTCGGTATCGGTTCGTACCTTTTGTAGGATAGATAGAGTTGCCCCGCTGCTCTGATCGCCAAACTCCTGATAGGATAGACGCAGGGTTTGTTTCAACCCGTCATTGAAAATATCGGTACCAAATTTCTGAACCACCAGTCGTGTCACATACTCCTGAAAGGCCTTGGTTATATTCGATAAAACGGCTACTCCGACAGCAATAGCCAACAGGTGAAGTACCCCTCTAACTTTTTCGGTTTCCGTTTTGGCACCGGGATGGGTTGCATATTGGTCAATAAGTTTCCCGAAGATAATAGGATCGACTAGTGCGAGAATCTGGGCGATACCAGCGAGTACTAATGCCAGCACAGCCAGCCAGCGATAAGGCTTAAGGTATTTCCAGAGAATCTGCATAGGGGATAATGGATCATGAACAATGTAAAATGGATAATGTATGGACTGGTAGGGTAGTATACATTATCCATTTTACATTGTTCATTAATACCTATCCAATTCCTGGATTCGTGCCAGATGCCGGCCTCCTTCAAACGGTGTATCAAGCCAGATCTGGACCAGTTTCAGGGCTGTTTCTTCACTCATCATACGTTCTCCCAGTGAGATAACATTGGCGTCGTTATGTTGCCGACACAAGCGGGCCGACTCTTCATTCCAGCATAAACCACACCGAACACCCTTTACCCGATTGGCAGCAATGGCTTCCCCGTTGCCTGATCCGCCCAGTACAACGCCACGTTCTACTTCGCCAGCGGCTACAGCCTCGGCAACAGGCCGAATAAAGAGTGGATAATCCACCGAAGGCGTAGCGGCATAGGTGCCTTTGTCGATAACGTCATGGCCGAGGTCGATAAGCAGTTTTTTGATGGCTTCTTTGTACTGAAAACCAGCGTGGTCGGAGCCAATGGCAATTTTCATGGTAAACGTGAATTAGTCAGAAATAGAAATTAGTTCGGCAAATTTAGACGCTCTGGATACGATTGATGCTCTGGATGTGATGGATTCTATATATTTTTTGGATTCTTCTTTTATTAATTTATTGGTTTTCAGTAGTATAGGTATGTCAGATTGATGCTACTCCCAGAACGGGTAGAATCCACAGAATCTATTTTGTACTCTTGAATCAACCCGGTAACGTGTCGTTCGTTAACGTAGAGGGATACTGATCAACAATGGCCCTAAGCATATTGATGGTAAGCGGTTTGGTATAATATCCTTTCACATGCGGGAGTGTGGCGGCACGCTGTGTATCTCTGGGGGCAAGTGATGTAGTTAGCACCAGCACCGCCAGCCGACTCTTCAGCTGGTCATCCAGACGATGGTACTGCTCCAGAAACTCGAACCCATTCATGCCCGGTAAATTAACATCCGTCAGAATCAAATCAGGACGAATATAATCGGTATGACTGGTTTCCTGTAAGTAGCGGAGTGCCTCTGTACCCGTTTCAGCTACCCGAACGTGATCGCACAATTCTGAATCTTCGATAACAACCTGATGGAGAAAATTATCATCTGGGTCGTCGTCAACTAGCAGAATGCAGTGTATCGGCCTGGGCATAATGATGAATAGTTTTAATAATTTTTGGAATCGTAAAATAAAAGGTTGTACCAACGCCAACTGTACTCTCGATCCAGATTTGACCGCCGTAAATATCAACAACTTTCTTGCAGGTTGCTAATCCGATGCCCGTCCCCGAAAATTCATTACGGCCGTGCAGTCGTTGGAAAATCTGGAACACCCGCTCAAAATACTGTCGCTCAATTCCTATGCCATTATCTCGAACAGAGAAACAGAACTGCTCCTTCTCGTCAACCGCCTGAATAACGATATGCGGTGCAACGCCCGATTTTCGATACTTTAACCCATTGGAAATCAGGTTCTGGAAAACTTGTTTAAAGTCGGTATAGTGGGCGGTCATGGTGGGGAGTGGGCCCACATCAACAGTGGCTCCACTTGCCCTGATTTCGGCCTGTTGTTCTTCAATCACTTCGGCAACCAAATTGTTTAGATCAACTCGAGTAAAAGCAACCTCACTACCCACGCGCGAGAAATCAAGGAGGTCGCTAATGAGGCTCCGCATTCGCTCGGCTGCATTTGTGGAGGTCTCAATAAGCTTATGTGCGTCTTGGGGAAGTTGTTCTCCATATTTGGTGTTAAGCAGTTTCAGGTAATTGGAAATGGTTTTCAGGGGCGACTGAAGATCGTGCGAGGCTACATAGGCAAACTGTTGTAGTTCTTCATTGGAGCGCGTCAGCTCCGTAACCGCCTGCTGTCGGAATAGTAGTTCATGTTCGTATTCCCGGGAGGTACGCAAGCCAACGGCTTCATCGAAATACCGAAACAAAGCCACAACCGTAGCAATGGAAACAATACCTGTAAGGAAGCGCACCAACGCACTAATCCGGTAAACCGGTATCCAGAATATGACAACATCAATGAGGTGTGTAAGGCCACACAGTAAAATAAATGCCCCAAAAAGCCAGAAAACTCCTGGCAGGGGTACCCCTTTTTTTACGAATAGATAACGGATTAGAATGAGCGGAATGACCATATACGCCAACCAAATCATTAGATCCGAAGCAATATAAAGCCATCCATGAAAATCGGTCCATCGTCCACAAAACCAGCGTGGCGGCCAGTCACCCGAATCTGTAAGACGACTGAAAAACTCAATTAACTGTTCCATAATGGCGGATTAGAAAGGTGGTTATGAGCGCAAAAGCGATTTAGTTAAACTGATAAAGATAATTGCCCGAACGAAATAAAATTGGGGAAACTGAACAAAAAAGTTCGTAGGAATGGTTTTCCCGGAAAGTAAGGAGTGACAGTCTGGATGGAGATGCGTTTTAGAAATCCTTACTCTTGATAAATTTGTTCAGTATGGGTCGCGTAGGTAATTTCGGCCCGTCAATATAATCGACTTATGATTCCAGCAACTAATCAGCGTCCAGCCGCTACTATTTTATTCATCTTTGGTGGTAGTGGTGACCTGAACCTTCGCAAACTGACTCCTGCGCTTTTCAATCTGTATATCGATAAGTATTTATCTGACCGCTTTGCGGTGGTTGGCTTAGGCCGAAGCCCTTATACCGATGAGTCCTTTCGGGAGCGATTATTGGAAGGTGTGCAGTCGTTTTCCCGGCGAAAAAATGGCCCTGAGGACCTGTGGAAGGCTTTTGCGCCTTCTGTATCTTACCTACAGATGGATGCTGGCGACAACGCAGCCTATTCGAAACTGTCTGATTTTGTTTCGGAAAAAGAAGGGGAATGGGGCGTATCGGCCAACGTCGTTTTCTATCTGGCCGTTGCTCCGCAATTAGTGCCTGGTATTGCCACAAACCTGGGTAAACTGGCGCTTTGTGGTGATAAATCGCGGGTTCGGATTGTGGTTGAGAAGCCATTTGGACGCGATCTTAAAACGGCTCAGGAACTGAATACGCTCCTCGGTGGGCTGTTTGCCGAAGAACAGATTTACCGAATCGACCATTATCTCGGGAAAGAAACGGTGCAAAATATTCTGGCGCTTCGGTTTGCCAATTCCCTGTTTGAGCCCATCTGGAACCGGCGTTATGTGGAATATGTGCAGATCACTGCCGCCGAAACCGTTGGCCTTGAAGGGCGAGGTGGCTATTATGAAGGCTCGGGTGCCCTGCGCGACATGATTCAGAATCACCTGCTTCAGATGTTGTGCATGGTTGCTACAGAAGCGCCCATTTCGTTTGACGCCAATGAGGTGCGCAATAAAAAAGTAGATGTGCTCAATGCCATTCGCCGAATTAAGCCTGAAGAGGTAAAAAATGTAGCTGTTCGGGGGCAGTATGGACCAGGTGAATCCACGCCAGGTAAGAAAGACGGAAAAGACGTACCAGGTTATCGGGAAGAGGAAGGTGTAAAGCCAGACTCCGCTACAGAGACCTTTGCCGCCATCAAGCTGTTTGTCGACAACTGGCGGTGGGAAGATGTACCGTTCTATCTTCGTACCGGTAAATCGCTACCCGAAAAGGCAACGATCATCACGATTCAGTTTAAGCCTGCGCCCTATTACGCATTCCCGGATGAAGCTACGCATAGCTGGCACTCGAACCGGCTCACGATTGGGATTCAACCCGCTATGGACATCCGCTTGCGATTTCAGGCTAAACGACCCGGCCAAACGCTGGCCATTGACCCCGTCGAGATGGTGTTTAGCTATAAAGATGCGTATGAAGGCCAAGAGCCTGAAGCCTACGAAACCTTACTGCTTGATGTTATGACCGGCGATGCTACACTGTTCATGCGGGCAGATCAGGTGGAAGCGGCCTGGAAAGTAGTGACGCCCATTTTAGAAGCCTGGGAGAATGAAACCCCCGACTTCCCGAACTATACCCCCGGTTCATGGGGTCCGGAAGCCGCTATGGAACTCGTTGAGAAAGACGGATTTCAGTGGATGGCTAAATAGAGTTTGACGTTTGTAGTTTGATGTTTGAAGTTGCTGACGCAACACTCAGGCGTCAACAACTTCAAACATCAAACTACAAACTCTAAACCAAAAAATATGACAACCCAACTTGCTGCTCTTTTTGTAGCTGATGATAGCCTACCCTGGGAACAGGTAGCCGAAGGTGTGAAGCGCAAAATCATGACCTACGATGCCAATCTGATGATGGTAAAAGTAGCCTTTGAAACAGGCGGAATCGGAGCGGCTCATAGCCATAGGCATACGCAAATGAGTTACGTAGCAAGTGGTGCATTCTCGATTATGATTGGGGACGAAACCCGAGTCGTTCGAGGGGGGGATGCGTATTATATTCCGCCGAATGTATGGCATGGTGCCGTTTGTGAGGAGGCCGGTGTACTGGTTGATATGTTTACGCCCATGCGCGAAGATTTTGTGTGATCGGTATCGCCAGTTGAGATTTAAATCTTACATCGTAAACCGTAATTATCTACGTGCAACTCATTATCAAAAAGAACCCGGCTGAATTAGCCAAAGCTGCGGCTGATTTTATTGCGAAACGTATTAAAGAGGTTCTGAAAAAACAGGATCGGTTTACGATTGCCTTGTCGGGAGGTAGCACGCCTAAAGCTCTGCACGAACTCCTGGCCAAATCGCCGTACGTTAACGAAATCCCCTGGTTACAACTACATGTATTTTGGGGTGATGAACGCTACGTGCCCATTGATGATGAGCAGAGCAATGCGGGCATGGCCTATGACACGTTGCTCGGACACGTATATACACCCGAAGAGCAGATTCATGTTTGGCGTACCAACCTCGAACCCGATGCGGCTGCTGCTGATTATAACCGGATTTTACACGAATACTTTGGTGACTCCGGCGAAGCGTCGCCCGGCCCTTCGTTTGATCTGGTACTGCTAGGCATGGGCGATGATGGGCATACGCTTTCGCTATTTCCGGGTACCGAAGTGGTTCATGAGCAAACTGCCTGGACGAAAGCGTATTTTCTGACCCAACAAAACATGTATCGGCTAACCCTGACAGCGCCTATTGTAAATCGGGCGTCCTGTATAGCCTTTCTGGTGGCTGGCCCGAAAAAAGCGGAACCGCTGAAAGAAGTGCTGGAAGGTGACTATAATCCTGATAAGTACCCATCGCAGGTGATTAAGCCTACGGATGGGGAATTGATTTGGCTGGTGGACGAGAAAGCAGCGGCTGACCTAACGAAAAGCTATTCCTGATTTATAAATCTATCTCTTATTAACAGAAAAGGCCCTCCTGATTGAGGGCCTTTTCTGTTAAAGAAAGCAAGTCGATTATTTGATCGAATCTTTCTTGGTGGTATCGCTCATCATCGTTGATGTCGAGTCTGTTTTGGTAGAGTCACTCATCATCGAAGTCGAATCCGTTACCGTTGTCGATGTTTCAGTGGTTTCAGTTTTGGTGCTCGAGCAAGCTGTAGCTAAAGCCATCATTGAGAGAACGAAGAAAGCAGATTTTACCATGATAGTAATGAATTTGAGTTAGTCAGATTGTTTAGTTGTTAATTCGCATAAATAAGAAAAGTAACCCATGTTCTTCTATAAATTTCAAATCTGGCCGAAGATTTTTAACTAATTCTCGAATTGCATGGGTATACTATCTCTTAAATGTCCCCTTACGAGGCTATTGGTTAATTTTACACTTCGTTAGCAATGGCGTCGTAGACCAACCCGGCAGCTACCGCGTACACCGCATGATGGAGGGCATCAATGGCTACATCTTTTGGTTCTTCTTCTGTAATTGGTGGGGCTACATCGAGTGAAGGCAGCATTGTTAATTCAGTGGCCCAGATGGCGGCAAAATGAAGCAACGTTGCTGGCCATCCTATTAAACCGGTAAGGCCAAGAATACCTCTTGGAATGCCCCAGGCTGTACCATATGTCCAGTGGATCTCCTGCGAGACCTTCTCGTTTTTGTCTTTTCTGGTTGGCTTAACATTTAGCACTTTAGACACTGCTTTGACAGGTGTAGTGCTGGGCGAGCGTTTCGTAATGCTCATTTCGACCAGTTGAGAGATCGTGATGGCTGCTGTACCAGCTATTCCGGCCAGAACACCAGCCCCAAGCGCCATACTTAAACTCGTTAACGGTTTTTCGGTGATTTCACGTTTCATGCGTTGAGTCGATTAAACGGTTTTCATTCGTCAGAAGCCATCATGTACACAGAAGCAGATGAGGCTACTGATACATAAACCCTTACTCAACAAATTGTTATCATTTATTACTAAGTGGGCGGTGCGGCTGGGTAAGATTAACTTCCATTCAGTATGTGCCGGTCTTTAACGGCTGGTGTTATTAGTTGGGTGGGTTTTTCAGCATAGAGAACCGCAATTTGTCTAAAACTGTCAAACCGTATGGTAAAACACAAGCACCCACCTACCTTTGCAGAAAATCTAATGGGTGAATGAGTGATTGAGCGAATAGGCTTCCTTTTTCATTCACGCAATCACTCATTCACTAATTCGCTCATTTATTCATGGAATACCGTATCGAAAAAGACACGATGGGCCAGGTGCAGGTACCGGCCAACGTTTATTGGGGTGCTCAGACCCAACGCTCCATCGAGAACTTCAAAATTGCTCAGGACATCAATAAAATGCCCCGCGAAATCATCCGGGCATTTGCGTACCTCAAAAAAGCGGCTGCGTTAACCAATCTCGATGCGGGCGTATTACCACAGGAAAAAAGTGATCTGATCGGTCAGGCTTGTGACGAAATTCTGGAAGGCAAACTGGACGATCAATTTCCGTTAGTCGTTTGGCAAACCGGTTCGGGTACGCAATCAAACATGAACATTAATGAAGTGGTGGCCTACCGTGGGCACGTACTGCACGGTGGTCAGCTTACGGACGAAAAGAAGTTTCTGCACCCAAATGATGATGTAAACAAGTCGCAGTCATCAAACGATACGTTTCCGACGGCTATGCACATTGCGGCCTATAAAATCCTTCTCGACGTAACAATTCCAGGCATCACCAAACTGCGCGACACGCTGGCTGCCAAGTCGAAGCAGTTCATGCACATCGTTAAAATTGGCCGGACGCACTTCATGGATGCTACCCCGTTGACGGTTGGCCAGGAGTTTTCGGGCTATGTGTCGCAACTCGACCACGGCCTGCGGGCCATCAACAACTCATTAGCTCACCTGAGCGAATTGGCTTTGGGTGGAACAGCCGTTGGTACGGGCATTAATACACCCCCAAACTATTCGGAAAACGTAGCCAAACACATCGCGAACGTAACAGGCCTGCCGTTCATTACGGCCGAAAATAAGTTTGAAGCCCTGGCTGCTCACGATGCCATTGTAGAAGCCCACGGTGCCTTGAAAACCGTAGCGGCTAGCCTGATGAAAATCGGCAACGACATTCGGATGCTGTCGAGCGGCCCGCGTGCGGGTATTGGCGAGTTACACATTCCTGATAACGAGCCGGGTTCATCCATCATGCCGGGTAAGGTAAACCCAACCCAGTGCGAAGCCATGACCATGGTAGCCGCGCAGGTAATGGGCAACGACGTAGCCATCAACATTGGTGGTATGAGCGGCCATTTTGAACTGAACGTGTTCAAGCCGGTCATGATCTTTAACTTCCTTCACTCGGCCCGGCTTATCGGCGATGTTTGCGTATCGTTCAACGACAAGTGTGCCGAAGGTATCGAACCCATCGAAGCCAACATCAAAAAACACGTCGATTCGTCGCTGATGCTGGTAACGGCGCTGAACACGAAAATCGGCTATTACAAAGCCGCCGAAATCGCACAAACCGCCCACAAAAACGGCTCGACTTTGAAAGAGACTGCCTTAAAGCTCGGCTACCTAACAGAAGAAGAGTTTAACGAGTGGGTGAAGCCTGAGGATATGGTTGGGGAGATTAAGTAGCTTATTACTTTTGAGTCAAGTTTGTAATAGATTTGGTGTCGGAAGTTTCCTTCCGACACTTTTTTTATACATATACCATGCCTATACCTGATTACCAAAGTGCTATGTTGCCGCTCTTGAAGCTAGTTGCTGACGGCCGAGAATACAAATTCAATGATTTAGTTGAGACATTAAGTGAACAATTCAACTTGACAGAAGAAGAAAAAAGTGAGTTACTCCCAAGTGGGCAAACTTTTTTATTTGGTAACAGGGTAGGTTGGGCGAGGACTTATTTGAAAAAAGCTGGTTTACTGGATTCTCCCAAAAGGACCATGGTAGTTATTACAGAACGAGGCAAAGATGTTCTACAGCAGAAGCTTTCTCAAATTAATGTTAAGTACTTAAAGCAATTTCCTGAGTTTGTGGAATTCCAGACACCCAAGCGTAATGAAAGTATCTCAGAGGGAATAGCAGTCAACGATGATAGCATACAACAAACTGACCCTGAAGAAACTCTTGAAATTTCATACCAACGTATTCGAAAAACCCTGGCTCAGGATTTACTTAATAAAGTAGTTGCCCTAACGCCAGCATTTTTTGAACGTCTTGTAGTGGAATTATTGGTCAAAATGGGATACGGCGGTTCAATCAAAGATGCCGGGAAAGCGATTGGGAAAAGCGGTGACGAAGGTATAGACGGGACAATCAAAGAAGACAAATTAGGTCTTGATATTATTTATATTCAAGCAAAGAAATGGGCTCCGGGTAATGTGGTAGGTCGCCCTGAATTACACAAATTCGTTGGTGCATTAGCGGGCCAAGGAGCTAAAAAAGGCGTATTTATTACAACATCAAGTTTCACCAAAGAAGCAACTGAGTACATCCCGCGCAATGAAACAAAGATTGTTCTGATTGATGGCGAGCAGTTAGCTCAGTTAATGATTGACTATAATCTAGGTGTTACTATGCAACAAGTGTATGAAATTAAGCGAATGGATAATGATTACTTTGGTGAATAGCATACACTACAAACCTGATAGCCAGCTCATAATGGCTGGCCCCCAATAATATACCGTGAAAAAATAGGTGCCTAATAATAAAAAGCCTGTTGCCAATACCAAAATAAACGAGGACGATAGCCGCAGTAAAGGCGAGGCTTTAAAATTGCTTGCCCGGACAAATGCTTCTACGACCAGTAGGTTAGGAATGTAAAAGAAAAAGGCCATCACCTGATCAAAAGGACCACTAAAGGTTCGGGTGTGGCCAAGCCCGTCTGTCAACAATAGCCAGAATCCATAATCCATTCGGTATAGCCAGGAACCTATGGCTAGAGCATAGAGCCGGAGTGCCCACGCCCGGTGTTTGTCCAGATCTCTGGCAACTGCATACCTATAGGTTGCTATGGCCGCGATAAACATCAGGACGCCGTAAAGTCCGAAGCCGATGCTCATAACAGGCCCCCCAATGGTTCCTTTGGCGATGATAAAGGCCAACCCGCCAACGGCAGCAAGGAGGCATGAGAGAACATATAGGCGGCCAAGCCAGCGGTGTAAAGCCGGAAAACGGGTTCTGACCGAATCAATTAACTGAATACTGCCGAGAATAAGAATAATGCCACCCGCAGCAAAATGTACACCTATTCCGGTAGTTGCTGTAGCGGTACCTGATTCATATAATCGGGGAAGCATCTTGTTCCAACGTTCTGCCTGGCCCTCATAAAGTGCAGATGCATAGAAGGCCAAAATGTATAAACCGAATAGTCCAGCACTTACCCAAACAGTGATAACGAGTAAAATGCTAGACCAGCGCAGGGCTTTTACACTCACGTTGGGGAGTTGGCTGACTGGCTGGGGCACTGTATCTGTAAACGCTTTTTCCATATCGATTGACTCCTATAAATCAGTTAATTATCCCGTAAAGAAAGCAACTTCTTTTTTACAGTAAAATACCTGCTTTGCCTTAAGATCCTTAGTAGATAGCTGACAAAGAAGTGTAAATGAACTCCTTGTCTAGGATAAAGACTCGCTATACGTACCCGGATAGCTTAGAGCGATTCATCTGCTCGCCTTTCGGTACAAAACCCTGTAGGCTGGCAGAGGTAGTTGATTAAATTCTCATTAAAAATTAGGCTGATAAGACGTGCCTAAACTAGCTGACATATTGCTATAAGTACAGGTATTCGTATTGTATTATTTTGATAGGGAGAATTTATTGGATTAAAGAAAGTTAATCTACTTTCTAGGAATAAAGCCACTCAATTACCATCAAATTTACCTTGTTTAAACGAAATTTGTTTAAACGAATATTGGTTATACCTTTGACACGGCCAATAAGACATGAAAGAGCAATTAGTTAACGAGTACCACCGGCTCATTAAGAACCTGCATCAAACGGATAGCTACATCTTCAACTATTTTGGACAAAAGCTAGCTCCGTTTGATCTGTCGGTTCAACAGTATATCACCTTGCGTCGTCTGTCGGAGGTGTATCCTAATAGTTTGACGGCGGGTGAGTTGAAGGAAAAAATGAACGATATCAATTCAGATATGACGCGGTTGACAGACCGGTTAGTGGCGAAAAATCTGATTGTTCGCGAAGTGGATCCGCAAAATCGTCGTCGGGTCAACCTTCGGCTAACCGAAGAGTCTTACCAGTTTGTAGAAACCGTAGCGACCAATTTCAAGAATTTCGAATCGATCGTTAGCCACCTGACCGACGAGGAAGTAAGCATCATGAACACACTCCTGGAAAAAATCAGAAATCAATCAGTAAAATGAAAAAGTACATAATAGGAGCAGGCCTGTGGGTACTCAGTCTGGGTTGGGCAACTGCCCAGTCAGCGCCATCGGCCATGCCACTGGACAAGGCTATTCAACTGGCCTTACAGAATAACAAAGGGATTAAATTAGCCGATACGCGGACGCAGGCTGCCGAAGCCCGTTTGCAGGAAAATAAAGATCGGAGTTTGCCAACGGCCAATGCGTCGCTTGCCTACTCTCGCTATAGCCTGACCGGGCCCTTTTCGTTCGGACAGGATGCGGATGGGAAAGCGCTGGTAACCATACCGGCGGGGGCTTTCAATGCGACTATTGGTGGCGTTACGGTCGCCAAGGAAATATTTGGGGGCTTTGCCGAGAAATCAGCCGAACTATCGGCTGATTTACTGGCGAAAGCTAGTCACCTGGATGCCAAGCGCAATCGGTCGGAACTGGTTTATACGGTCTCCGATGCCTATTACAATATCGTGAAGCTGATTCGCTCAGTTAGTGTGATCGAGCAGAGTATCAAACAGTTCGACGAAAAAGAACGGGAAGCGCAGAATCTGCAAAAAGAAGGTGTTGTTACGGCCAACGAAGTATTGAAAATCCAGTTGCAGAAAAACAACCTGCAATTGAGCCGATTACAGGTCGATAAAGCACGTCAAACAGCGCTTTATAATTTCAACCTGCTCGTTGGGCTACCTGAAGACCAAACCATCACTGTCGATACAACTTTGTTGAATCCGGTAGCTACAGCCGAACCGTTGACTAGTTTCCTGACTCAGGCGGTGCAGGTTCGCCCTGAAGTACAGGCAAACGCGTTGCGTGTGCAATCGGCTGAGGCTATGCTACGAAACACCAAAAGTGTTATGTATCCGCACCTCGGCGCATCGGTTGGGTATAATTACATCAACCCAACAGCCCGACTTATTCCTGAAGGAAGTTCGTTTGTGAGTGCCTGGAATATCGGTTTAGGGCTGACCTATAATATCGGATCGCTTTACAATATGAAAGGCAAACTGCATACTGCCCAAACCACCATTGATCAGGCAAGTCTGCAAGGTCAGCAACAAACCGACCAGATTCGCTCTGAAGTTGTTACGGCGTATAACAATTACCAACTGGCTTTAGAACAGCAAAACGTAATCCGAACCGCCGTTGGCCAGGCACAGGAAAACTACCGCCTAACAGAGTCCCGCTTCCGGAACGGACTGGTTGGCTCGACCGATCTACTAGAGGCCAACAGCTTTTTGCTTCAAGCTCAACTTAATGTCATAAACGCAACCGTAGATGCGCAGCTGGCCTATCAGCGCCTGCTGAAAGCTACGGGTACAAATCTTTAAATGAATAATGGATAATGGATAATGAATAATACATAGTGCCATCATTGTTCATTTTACATTTCTCATTATCCATTCCTTTTTAAATTAAAATCATGAATAAGAAAACTTTATTCCGCGTAGGGGGCATAGTAATTCTGGCAGTTGCTCTCTTTTTTGGGTACAGCGAATTCCGCTACCTCCAACGTCATGAAACAACCGACGACGCCCAGATTGACGGCGACGTAAACCCAGTGATTCCGAAAGCAAGTGGGTATGTAAAGGCCATTCGCTTCAAAGACAATCAGTTTGTTAAAGAGGGTGATACGCTTATCGTACTAGATGATGCTGATTACCGCATCCGGGTAGCACAGGCCGAAGCCGCTATACAAAGTGCGATGGCTGCCGACCGCGTGTCGCGTTCGCAGGTAGGTGTCGCGTCGGCAAGTGTGCAAAGCTCGCAGGCAAGTGTTCAAACGGCTCGTAATCAGGTGGCTACTGCCCAGGCTAATGTAGTGGCGGCTCAGGTTCGTGCCCGCAAAGCTAGTCTGGATTTTGACCGCTACAGCCGACTGCTGGCGGAGAAAACCGTTCCACAGCAACAATTTGACGCCATTCAGGCCGAACGCGATGCGGCTCAGGCACAAGTGCAGGCGGCTCAGGCTCAGTTACAAACGGCACAGTCGCAGGTGAATGCGGCTGGTACGCAAACGGGTGTTACGAGCTCACAACGGAAGGCAACCGAAGGACAGATTACGGTGGCACAAGCCGCTATCAAACAGCGTCAGACGGACCTGGACCTGGCTAAGTTGCAACTATCGTACACGGTTGTGCTGGCCCCGGCCTCGGGCGTTGTGTCGAAGCGTTCGGTACAGGTAGGCCAGCTAGTTCAGG
Organism: Spirosoma migulaei; assembly: GCF_054776855.1. NCBI lineage: Bacteria > Pseudomonadati > Bacteroidota > Cytophagia > Cytophagales > Cytophagaceae > Spirosoma > Spirosoma migulaei. Next base: position 467,406 of record NZ_BAAHBG010000013.1, read on the forward strand.
CAGGACAGGCCCTTTGTTCGATTGTGGGTAACTCTTCGTTGTGGGTTACGGCGAACTTCAAAGAAACGCAGCTAAAGCAAATGCAGCCTGGTCAGACAGTAGACATTGATGTCGATGCGTTTGAAGGCGAAAAGCTGGTTGGCCATGTCGGTTCATTTGCCGGTGCAACGGGTGCCAAATTCACCCTGCTTCCTCCCGATAATGCAACGGGTAACTATGTAAAAGTAGTGCAACGGATTCCGGTTCGGATCGACCTGGATAAGAACAGCCCCCTATACGCCAAACTGCGCCCCGGTATGAGTGCGACGGTGGCGGTGGATTTGCAAGGCAAGTGATTAAAATGAATAATGTAAAATGGACAATGTATAACGGTTGTCCAAGGCAGAAAGTGACGTTGTTGCTGATCGCTTACATTGTGCATTCTACATTATTCATTCTACATTCATTAATAATATTATGAACAAGCTAGGTTTTGATAAATGGATCGTCGTAATAACCGTAACGACGGCCGCCCTGCTGCAAACCATCGACTCGTCGATCGTAAACGTTACGTTAAACCAGATGATGGGTAACCTTGGCGCATCACTGGGTGATATTAGCTGGGTCGTTACGGGTTACGCAGCCGCCAGTGCCGTTATGATTACCATGTCGGGCTGGCTGACAGCCAAGCTGGGGCGACGAAATTATTTTGCCGCGTCCATTATTATGTTCACCATCGCGTCGGTGTTCTGTGGTACGTCGACTAACGTATGGGAACTGGTTTTCTTCCGGGTCGTACAGGGTATCGGTGGGGGAGGACTGTTAACGACTGCCCAGTCTATTCTGATTCAGACGTTTCCGAAAGAAGATTTAGGTATTGCCAACGCCATCTTCGGGATGGGCGTAATTATTGGTCCATCGATTGGGCCAACCCTTGGTGGGTATATCACCGATAACCTCTCCTGGAACTGGGTATTTTACATCAACATTCCCTTCGGTATTCTCGCTACGTTCCTGACATACACCTACATTAAGGAACCTGCCGAGAAAATTGCCGCCGGTAAGATGGACTGGCTGGCATTGATCCTATTGACGATGGGCATTGGTGGGTTGCAGATCATCCTGGAAAAAGGCGAAGAAAAAGACTGGTTCGATTCGACGTTCATTGTCGGTATGTCTATTGCGGCTGCCGTTGGGCTGATTGGTTTTATCTGGCGGCAGTTGTCGGTTAAAATACCCATTCTGAATCTCAGATTATTGCTCCAGCGTCGGTTTGCCGTAGGAACCCTGTTCAATTTTATTCTGGGTTTCGGGCTGTTTGCCTCGGTCTTCATTATTCCGGTTTTCTGTCAGACCATTCTAGGGTTTACGGCCAGCCAGACAGGATTACTGCTGATGCCCGGTTCGATTATGACGGGTATCATGATGCCAATTGTGGGTGGACTGATGGGTAAGAATTTCATCTCACCGATCTGGTATGCAGCCATTGGCTTTTTGATGTTCTTCGGCTTCTGTTTCGATTTGTCGGCCATCAATCTGGCGGCTGGTCCCGATTATTTCTTCTGGCCGCTTATTATTCGGGGTGTTGGTATGGGACTGATTTTCATTCCATTGACAACCATTACGTTAGCTGATCTGAAAAATATCGATATTCCTCAGGGATCGGCCCTCACGGGTATGATTCGGCAGTTGGGCGGTACGTTCGGAACGGCTATTATGACAACCTACATCTCAACGCGTACCATGTTTCATGCGTCGAGACTGGGCGATAATGTCTCGATGTATAACCCACTGTCGGTCGAACGGATCAAGCAATTTACGAACCTGTTCCTCTCGAAAGGAGATGCCCTGATGGCCGCTACCAGCAAAGCCTATGGTATGATGCAGGGTACCGTAATGAGGCAGGCATTAGTAATGACCTATGCCGATACTTTCCTCGTGATCGGTGCGTTCTTCCTGATTTGTGTACCCTTGCTATTGCTGTTTATCGGTAAGAAAATTGAAGCACCCGCCCATACTGAAATGGTGATGGAATAAGGTAGCATTGATTGTTTTTATTTGGTTCGCATAGTTAAAGACCGGGAGATATTCTTCCGGTCTTTTTGCGTTTCAGGCAGGTCTGGTAATAAACCGTCGGCTTAACCACCATTCAACAACCAGCAGATTAGGTACCCAGCATAGCCAGGCAACGATCGGGTAGGCCACTGTAAATGGCAGATGAAATAAGGCTAATTCAACCGGAAGAATGATCCTTAACGTAACGGCTGCCAGCGTAACGGCATAGCTTCGATACATCCAGGCCCGATGCTCATTAACTTTCTTTTGCCGAATGGTCTGATAAGCCCGCAAGGTTGTATAAAACCAGACGACGGCCAATGTGCCAAAACCTAAACTCGCTATTAAGCCCGTATCGGCAAAAAAGGAAGCGTAAAATGCGCCCAGACTGGCCAGCAAAATACTGACTACATACAGTTTGCCCAATTGCCTGTGTAGCGATAGATTACGTTGTCGGCGTTTAACCGATAATTGAAAAGGGCCCAGGGCCAGGGCTACAGCGCCTAAACCGACGTGCGTCCAGAAGGCAATGCGCCAGAGGATATTCTGGAGTGGCTTGTGCTCTAGAAAAGGCGATGGGCGATTTGGAATAAAATAAGTCAGGGCGTACAAGGCCACGATCAGAATTAAGGCGTAAGCTACATAAAGCATCCCCTTTTTTAGGTAGATAGTCATTGCTATGGTTTCTTGTTGTTTCTATAAGTTGTTGATCAGTAGTGAATAAATGCTTCAGACTAGTGCTTTGCCAAAATAGATTCTAGAGGATTCTATAGAACCTATTGACTCTATTCACCTTGATTATCAGTACAATAGGATCAATAGAATCCACAGAATCTATAGAAACTAAATTGGAGAAGTACTAGTGGGAAATTAACTGCATTAACCAGGCGGTAATTAACCCACCGTAGACGCCTAACACGTGACTCAATACGGCCAGTAATACCCCAACAGGCGCGAGCGCCGGATGAAAAATGGACGCTACTGCCGGGGCCGTTGACACCCCGCCAATATTGGCCTGACTACCAACGGCCACAAAAAAGTAAGGTGCTTTAATGATGCGGGCCGTAACCAGCATAAACAGAATGTGAATGAGCATCCAGATAACAGCCACCAGAAACAACCCCATATTGCCTCCCAGATTGGAGAGGTCGAGCCGCATACCGATGGTCATGATGAGAAAATAAACGAATAACGTAGCCAGATCGGTGGTCCCAAGTTTTTCCAGTTTCCGTAATCCCGTAAACGACAACCCAATGCCGAGCGAAGTAGACAGGATAACCACCCACAGAAAGTTAGAGGTGAACGGGTCCAGACCATAAGCCGCCAAGGAAGCTTTGTAAGGCTGAAGATTACTTGAGAGGACATACGCCAGCGCATGGGCCAGCGCACCGCCCCCAAAACCAAGGGCTAAAATGGTGCTCAAATCCAGTAAGTTAGCAGGCCTGTCGGGTTCTTCTTTGTACGCCAGTATTCGCTGCTTTACTTCTTCAATTGAGCTCGTGTCGGCGTGGAGCCAACCATCGATTTTGTCTTTGTAAGCAGCTCCGTAAATAAGACAGGCCGTCCAGCTTGTGGAAACAACCGCATCAACCACGAGAATTATGGCAAAGAGTTCTTCACTACACCCATAAATTTCTTTCAACGCTAACTGGCTGCTGCTACCCCCAATCCAGCTTCCCGAAATAGTGACCAACCCTTTCCAGTATTCATTGGCGATGGCCTGCTCTCGGAATCCGGGGATCAGCCACATAACCGCAAAAAACGCAATTGGTGCACCAACGATAATGCCCACCGTGCCAGACAAAAACGTAATCAACGCTTTTTTGCCCAAACGCATAATCGATCGCAGATCGGCGGTGGAGGTTAGGAGAACCAGAGCCGCTGGCAGTAGGTAATTCGTGGAGACTTTGTACAGACTCGATTGCTCGCCCGAAATAAGGCCGAGGCTATTCATCGTGGCCGGAAAAATATAACAGAGCAATAAGGCCGGAATGTAGGTGTAGGCCCGTACCCAGAATGGGTGAGCCGACTGCGACGTTTTGAAGATCAGGGTAAGTAGTACGAGGAAAATACCCAGAATGATGGCATCATTGGTGATGAGAGGTTGCATCGATACGTTGCTAACGGCCTGAATTTGATAAAGGAACGGGTGCCGAAACAAATTAGGCAGAAAATAGCAAATGGTTCCGATCCATTGTGTCGAACATGACGGATCGGAACCATTTATCTGTGTTTCCTCTACCTAGAAAAGACTTCGCTCAATGCCCATTTCCAGGCCCCTTAATTCAGCTAAACCGCGTAGTCGGCCAATGGCAGTATAGCCGGGATTGGTTCGTTTGCCAGGCATTAGATCATCCAGCATTCGGTGACCATGATCAGGCCGGAAGGGTAGGCGGTAATCCAGTCGACCCGATGCTTTTCGCTGATTCTGTTCAACCAGTAGCGCTTTCATGACACCATACATATCGACATCGCCAGCCAGATGGTCAGCTTCATGGAAATTGCCTTCGGCGTCACGTTGCGTGGCCCGTAGATGTACGAAGTTAATTCGATGGCCCAGTCGCTCAACCATACCAACCAGATCATTATCTGCCCGAACACCATAGCTACCCGTGCAGAAACACAGTCCGTTATACTCACTTTGGTAAGCGTCCAACAGTTGACGAGCATCGGCTTCTGTACTGACAACGCGGGGTAAACCCAGAATCGGGAAGGGCGGATCATCGGGGTGGATGGCTAGCCGGATACCTGCGTCTTCGGCCACGGGTGTAATTTCCTGCAAAAAATGATACAGGTTATTGCGCAGGGCCGTGTCGTCAACCTGGTCATAGGTTGCCAAAACATCGGCAAAGGCCTCCAGTGTAAAGCTCTCTTCGCTACCCGGTAATCCGGCAATGATGTTGCGGGTTAGTCGTTGAATATCGGCGTCTGTTGCCCTATCCAGCCAACCTTTGGCCTGCGTTAACTGAGTTTGCGAGTAGCTTTTTTGGGCACCCGGACGCTTTAAAATGTACACCTCAAAGGCGCAGAACTCAGTTGTATCGAAGCGGAGAGCGGTTGAACCATCCGGAAGTGGGAAGTCGAGGTCGGTGCGCGTCCAGTCCAGCACGGGCATGAAATTATAGCAGACCGTATCAATGCCGACTGTTGCCAGGTTGACCAGACACTCCTTGTACGTGTCGATGTACTGTTTGTAATTACCCGACCGTTTTTTGATGTCCTCATGTACGGGTACACTCTCTACTACCGACCAGCTTAGGCCAGCCTGTTCGATAATGGATTTACGGGTTTGTATTTCGTCAACTGTCCAGACTTTCCCATTGGGAATGTGATGCAGGGCCGATACGATTCCGGTTGCACCTGCCTGCCGTACATCGGCCAGGCTGACGGGGTCATTCGGGCCGAACCACCGCCATGTTTGTTCTAATGCCATATTGCAAAATTAATTAAGGGTAACTCAATCCGTCGCCGAAGGTGAAAAGCGCATAACCCTTTGGTTTTAAGTGTCCTGGTACATCGGATTGATTATCCAGGACAGCCTGTCGGGATACGGGTGTTGTAAATGGCATTTTCCCGGTTGGGTTAAACTTGCCACTCAATACGTCCAGTACGGCATCGGTTGTGGTGCCAAAGGTAGCAAGTACGGTTTTTACATTTGGATTATCAATCTCATCAATTATCCATGGACTGGTGTAATTGATGAGTACTACAGTTGGCTTTTGGCTCGTCAGGCCGTTTACATGTCCTACATCGACCTTGTTTTTTGATAACTGAAGTTCAATCGGTGCGCCGGCAGAACTAAACAAACTACCTCCGTTCGGCATAAGCCAAAGAACAACAACGTCGGCTTCTTCTTTAGTTGCTACAAACTGAAGCGTACCGGTGTTCGTAGTTGGTTTAATCACTGTAACAGGCTCTTTTGTCCGACCATTATCAAAGTAAGACTCCATATAGACTTTCGTCTTAGGGGCCAGCGGAAGGAGCTTTGCGGAGTTGCGTAACAGCACAATGGATTTGCGCATGGCCAAATCAGCCCGCTCTTGAAAGGCGGCTTTACCAACGGTTTTCTCCGCTAACTCAGGATCAACGTAAGGATTTTCAAACAGGCCCAAACTAAATTTTTCCCGTAGCAAACGGGCAATGGATTCATTGATTCGCTTCTCGGTTACGAGCCCTTTTTTTACCGTTTCGAGCAAAAGTGATGGGTCGCCCGAACCGGAGAATAGATCCACTCCGCAGTCGATGGCTTTCTGATAGCGTTCCAGAATAGAGAGCTGTTCAACACCCCATGGCATCATTTCAATAGGGCCGGTGTCGGAATTGATAATGCCCTGAAAGCCCATTTTGTCACGAAGTAAGTCCTTGATAATCGCTTTGTTATAGATAAAGGCAATCTCTTCATACTTCGTACCGATGGGCTTGGCATAATAGGGCATAATAGCCGATGTACCCGCGTCAATGGCCGCCTGGAAGGGTTTTAGGTGATAATCGAATCGGTTACCGGGATAATGCTGATCCTTCCCCCAATCGAAATGTGGGTCCTGCCCTTCAACCTGTGGTCCACCCCCGGGAAAATGCTTGGTCGTTAAGCCCACCGAATGGATGCCCAGTTTAGGTCCCTGAAAACCTAGTACAACTTCGCGGGTCATGCTGGCAACCCAATCGGCGTCTTCACCAAACGTACCTTCAATACGTTGCCAACGAGGTTCAGTCGCTAAATCAGCCATATACTGATAGCCTTTCCGTAGTCCAACGGCCGCCCATTCCTGCCGGGCAATATCGGCAAACTCACGGGTGAGTTTCAGGTCATGCATGGCAGACAAGCCAAGTTCACCGGGCCATTTTGAGAAAACCGTTGTGCCTACGCTGAGGCCGATGGAGGCATCGGCTGTAATATGGTTGCGTGGATTAGAGGCCACAATTGCTGGAATGCCTAGCCGGGAGCTTTCGCACAGAGCCTGTAAGTTGTTGCTCCAGTCGGCCATGATCTTAGCGGATGTATTTGCCCGTAAAATGAAATGGCGCAGTTGGTTCTGCATCACGCCTTTGGTGGTTCCGGCGGCCATCATCATGGGGTAGGGCAGTGGCTTTCGGGTGAACATATTCGTGTTCTGTACCAGATCTTCTTCATTAAAACCGCTGGTAATCTCTGATTTTGGCGCACCTTGTTGAAACGATGCATCGCCTGCCAGCCGGGTTGTGCTGATGAGCATGAAGCCTACTTTTTCCTCAAGGGTCATCTGGCTAATCAAGTCCTGGACTCGTTGTTCGACTGGTAAACGCCAGTCTTCATAAGTATCAAGTTTTCCGTTTTTATTCAGGTCTTTAAAGGATAACCCCTTATTTGTTAACGTCTTGACAGACCGATAGCCTAGCTGAGGCTGGGTTAGTTTCTGGGCAAGCACACTTGTGGCAGTACGCAATAGCACTAGGGCAAGGAGCGTAAAAGTAAACGATGGTCTACTAAAATTCATAAGATACAGTAGGTTAAGTTGGTTAAGGGGAAAGGCTTCTATTGTAATGTGTTCGGCTTTATCCTTTATAGTAAAAAATCAAGATATAGCCCTTTACCATATTGTCGCTGCTACGGTAATGATTGACTAAGTTTAGCCTCATCCATTCGGGATTCCAACATTTTTCTCGGGAAAATTAGAGAAAGTTTACGCAATCGCTTTCGGGAACCTTTGCGTAAACTGGCAAAATTTTATATTTTTCTATGGAAAATATAAGTGTAAGGCTAATGACCATGAATTTGAGTAGTTATAATTCAATAGATAAGTACTGGTTAAAATATAATTATTTTGCTATTTCTGGCTTATGAAGACGATTACTATAAAAGATCTTGCGCGCGAATTGAATCTCTCGACATCTACAGTATCGAGAGCCTTACGAGATAGTTCAGAGATTGGGGTTGACACGAAAAAGCGTGTGCTCGACCTGGCTCAGCAGCTTGATTATAATCCAAATCCGGTAGCGCTCAGCTTACTGAGCAGTCTGAGTCACGACATTGGCGTTATCGTGCCGGAAATTGCTAACCCATTTTTCGCGATTGTGATTGCCGGAATTGAAGATGTAGCCTTTGCACAGGGTTACCATGTTGTCATCTATCAAAGTCACGAAGATTACGAACGGGAAGTCTTAAACGTAAAACACATAGCCAACCGTCGGAAAGATGGGCTTTTAGTATCAATTGCCACGTCAACAACCGACTATTCGCATTTCAGAAACCTGCATGATCGAGGATTTCCCATTGTGTTTTTTGATCGGATTTGTGAAGAGATCGACACGCACAAGGTCTTAGTCGATGATTTTGAAGGTGCCTATACCGCTACTGAGCACCTTATCAAGCAAGGTTGTGAACGAATTGCGCACGTATCGGGCCCCGAACATCTGCTGATTAGCCGTCGACGTTTACATGGTTATCGTGCCGCCTTGCTGGATTATGGCAGACCTATTAAAGATGAGTGGGTCGTTTCATCAGTCTATAACGGGACTAGTTCGCTGGAGGTTACCCGTAGGTTATTGGCAAATCCTGAACTGCCCGATGGTATTTTTGCCTCCAGTGATAATATTGCCATTGGCTGTCATGCAGCAATCATTGAAGCAGGCTTGTCGATGCCAGACGACATTGCGCTAATCGGTTTTTCGGACCTGCCGATCTCCGCTTTGTTAAATCCACCCTTAAGTTCAGTAGCGCAACCTGCCTTCGAGATGGGACGATCAGCCGCGGAGTTATTGATCAATCTGATCAAAAATCCAGGAAATTACTCGGCACCAATTAGTAATGTATTGAAAACCAGCTTAATGGTGCGAAAATCTTCGTTGCGAAAAGCATTATAGCGTCTTTGTGATGTCAGCTTTAAGAAGCTGACATGATAGGTTTCTCAAAACCTATATTAGAAGTAACCGCCAACACATCGACATGGGAATTACAGAAAAACAAAGATTAAAATCCGGCAGCCTGCCCATCTTTCCGGGATTCGGTAGCGCCGTGGTAGACTTTGTTTTTGGCGTCGTACATAATAGCCTGATAGCCGCCATAGCCCCCCAGTCCGTAGCCTATTTTATGCCCTTTGCGCATCAGGTCCCGGATGGTTTCGTAGGGGTAACCCGACTCCAGTGTAATTTGTCCAGCGTCGACCATTTTCTCGCCCGTTGGCTCCGAAGAACCCTGATGGTCAATTCGGGGAGCGTCGCCCGCTTCCTGGGGGTTCATGCCGAAGTCGATCATATTCATGATGATCTGAACGTGGCCCAGCGGCTGAAAACTTCCACCCATGACCCCGAAACTCATAAAGGGTTGGCCATCCTTTGTCACAAAAGCGGGGATGATTGTCTGAAACGGGCGTTTATGCGGCTCATAGGTATTATTTTGCCCTTCGATCAGGCTATAGAGTTCACCCCGATCCTGAAACATAAAGCCGAGGCCATCAGCCACCATACCGGAGCCAAAACCGCGATAGTTGCTTTGAATCAGCGAAACCATGTTGCCTTCTTCATCGGCTACGGTTAGGTAAATGGTGTCGCCCTGCCGGAGGGCCGGATTGCCTGCTTCCACACGGCTGGCTGCCCGATTGGCATCGATGAGTTTGCGCCGTTCGGCTGCATAGGATTTGCTGATTAGCTCATTGACGGGGATTTTGGCAAACGCTGGATCGGCGTAATATTTGGCCCGATCTTCAAACGCCAGTTTTTTGGCTTCAACAAATTGATGGATATGTTCAGGGCTGCCCCAGGCTACTTTCGAGAAATCGTAGGGTTCCAGCAGATTCAGTATTTGTAACGTAGCAATTCCCTGGCTGTTGGGCGGCAATTCCCAAACGTCGTATCCCCGGTAGTTGGTTGATACGGGTTCAACCCATTCGGAGGTATGATCCGCTAAATCTTTTGCGCTGAGGTAGCCACCTACTTTTTTCATGAAGGCATCGATGGTTTGGGCAATCTCGCCTTTATAAAACGCATCGCGCCCACCCTTCGCAATTTTTTCCAGTGTATTGGCCAGGGCTGGATTTTTAAAGATTTCCCCCCGTTTCGGTGCTGCCCCATTGGGTGCGTAGGTTTCTTTTACATTTGGATACTTGCCAAATCGGCTAACCATAGATGTCCAGTAAAAAGACGCTTCGTCGTGAACCGGATATCCTTCCCGTGCGTAGCGAATGGCATGCGATAGGATTTTGGGCATGGGTGTTTTGCCAAACCGTTTGTGTAACTCAAACCAGCCATCTACGCAGCCCGGCGTCGAAACGGGCAACGGGCCGTCAGCCGGAATATGTGTCAGACCGCGTTTTTTGAATTCGGCCAGCGTGAGGCTGTAGGGAGAGCGGCCGGATGCATTCAGGCCGTAGAGCTTTTTTGTTTTAGCATCCCAGACAATGGCAAACAGATCGCCCCCAATACCGTTTACATGAGGTTCCACCAGTCCTTCCATGGCATTGGCCGCAATAGCGGCATCGATGGCATTGCCACCTGAGCGCAGCACGTCAATAGCTGCCTGCGTCGACAGAGGGTGCGAGGTGCAGGCCATGCCGTGTTGGGCCATCACAACAGACCGGTTTGCAAAAGATTTACCCATTAGCCGATCCTGGGCAAATGTTGGCGAGAGCAAGCTTGTGAGAAGGCAGGGGAGGAGGAAGAGCTTTTTCATGAAGAGGTTGTATGAAGTTCTAAATGGTTGTGCCACAGTTGTTACACCGTGGCACAAGTTAACGAAATGCTCATAAATTTTCTAACCGCAAAGAGCGCAAAGGGTAAGACGCAAAGGCGCTAGGTGATACTATCCGCGTTCTTTGCGAATGTCTTTGCGACCTTTGCGGTTAGAAAAGCTCTTTTTCGCGCTTGCCGCCAGATGAAATACACAATTGCGCTTACGCAAACAACGCTCGGCAGAATCTGGCTATAGGGTTTAAACTGGGATAATACAGTACCTGAAAAGGCTGAAGCAAGGGCGCTGTAAGCCGACATCATCTTATAAATGTGTTCGTAAAGCCACCAAGTTCTGAGTCGATGGTAGAGCCAGACATGTTTGAGAAGGTCATACCCCGCTACCAGAACAAGTGCCGATAGAGTTGGATAAACAACCGCTGGCGACCAGTTACCTCCTGCCAACTGCATGGATCGTAGATACAGACCACCCGCCATGAGCACACTTATGGCTAGCAGCATGTCGAAATTGGACGTTCGTTGTTCGCGGAGCCGGACAGCGCGGTAACCGGAATAACCTACGTAGCCGCCTAATAGCGTTAAAATGAGTAAGAATGGATTTGACCGAAAGAAGAGAATACCGAGAAAAGCCGTGGCAACAACAACGATCAGGCAATACATAAAATAGCGCCCGTAACGCGTATGTTGACGAGGGCGGTTTTGATAAAACAGGACAAATACGCCCAGGATTAGCCCAATAGTCCCGAAAAGTACATGAAGAACAACGTTAACCGAATGAAGCGTATGCATGGGGAAGAACGCCCGGATTTTAGTGCTGACCGGTGCGTCTCCAAAATTGGGTAGGGAAATTTATGCTGATCCGATAAACGTGACCAGATCCTATTGGCTGTGACAAACGCCTTTCGTCACGTACTGGATGGTGGTACTAATTCCAGGTCGTAACTTGCCGTATGCAACGTCCACGGCTTCTGGATCATTTCATTATTCGAAACCTGGTAGGGCTGGGTGCGCTACTGGCTGTTCATTTCATTACGGACTGGAATGCCATTGACTATCGCCCTGGCTTTTCAAAAGTATCGCCTTATTTATACCTGCTGTTGCTCTATGGCTGGATCGTATTTCATAACCGGATTCTGTTTGAGCGGTTGTTTCTGCACGACAAAAAAGCCGTTTACTTCGGCTGGTTATTGGTACTAATGGTGCTGGGGTCATTCAACATGAATTTTGTGTTGCATACCCAATTCGACATTACCCGTTCGCTACCCTTTATTGTCAATTTCTGGGTGTATACCGTAACGGGGTTGGGCGTGTATATCACGTATCGCTACCTGAATGCACCTACTATGATCAGCCAAAGTCTACCTCCCTCTGCGCCTACGATACCTGAGGAGACAGGCTATTTTTCCTGTATGATTGATGGTGCCCGCCAGACAATTGCCTGTGCGGACATTCTGTACGTAGAAAGCCTGGAAAACTACCTGAAGATTTTTACAAATCAGAAAGTCTACATTACCCGATTGACCCTGAAAGAAGCAGAGGAACGATTACCAAAGCGTCAGTTTATTCGAATTAGTCGATCAGCGATCATAAATAGAACCCATATTGATCGGAAGGATGCAGATGCCATCTGGATTGGCACTAAAGAGTTACGGATCGGGAAAGTATACAAGCGATACGTAGCGGAGCAATTTGCCGGAGAGTAGTCGTTGATTAAATTAATGAATAATGAATAATGAATAATGAATAATGAATAATGAATAATGAATAATGAATAATGAATAATGAATAATGAATAACTATCCACGTAATTGCGAATTATTCATTACCCATTATTCATTGTCCATTTTATTAATAAGCCTAGTGGTTTTCGGCGGGCGTGAATTCATAGGAACCCAGTCCTAACACCTCACTTGTTTGTTTTCTAAGTTCCTGCCCAAGCTCAGGGTAATTGGCTAATACCTGCCCATAAGATGGAATCATTTCTTTGAGCTTTTGCTGCCAGGCTTCGGTTTCCAGTTTCTCCGGGTAGCAACGTTTTAGTAAGTCAAGCATAATCGAAACGGCGGTTGAGGCACCGGGCGATGCACCCAACAATGCCGCTATACTACCATCGGCCGCACTTACGACTTCGGTGCCAAATTCCAGCACGCCCCCTTCCTGCTCATCTTTTTTGATGACCTGAACCCGCTGACCGGCTATCTCCAATTCCCAGTCTTCCAGCTTGGCATCAGGGTAATATTCCCGCAACGCATTCAACCGATCTTCCGGCGACTGCATAACCTGCTGAATAAGGTAACGCGTTAACGGAACGTTGTGCAAGCCCGCCATCAACATGGGAGCCATGTTGCTCAACTGAATGGACTTGGGCAAGTCCATATACGACCCACTTTTCAGGAATTTGGTTGAAAAACCAGCGTAAGGGCCAAACAGCAATTCGCGTTTGCCATCAATCATACGGGTGTCCAGGTGCGGTACCGACATGGGCGGTGCACCAACAGAGGCTTTGCCATACACTTTTGCCTGATGCCGTTCAACAACCTCCCGATTGACGCACTTGAGCCATTGTCCGCTTACCGGGAACCCGCCAAATCCCCGACTTTCGGGAATGTCGGACTTCTCGAGTAAACGGAGTGAACCTCCACCTGCGCCAATAAACAGAAAATCCGTTTGGATTTCACGCTCCTGATTTGTTGTTACATTCTCAACTCTTAGCTTCCAGCCACCCAGGCTTTTTGATCGCCATAAATCGCGAACTTCATGAGCGAAATACAAACGCACGCCTGGCATGTCAGACAACCGGCGGAACATAGCGCGGGTTAGTGCACCAAAGTTCACATCGGTGCCAATATCCATACGCGTTGCGGCTACAGGTTGTGCAGGATCGCGGTCTTCCATCACCAGCGGCATCCAATCGGCTAGTTGGGCCGGATCTTCGGAATACTGCATGCCGTGGAAGAGGTAATTTTGCTGGAGGGCGTCGTACCGTTTGCGGAGATAGTCCACATTGTCAGTACCCCACACAAAACTCATATGCGGAATAGACCGAATGAAATTAGGGGCATCATGCAGAAACCCCTGTTGAATCAGATAGGCCCAGAATTGCTTTGACTGTTCGAATGACTCCGCAATTTTAATCGCTTTCGAAGGGTCGATAGAGCCATCCTCTTTTTCGGGCGTGTAGTTGAGTTCGCAGAAAGCCGAGTGCCCAGTACCCGCATTGTTCCAGGCATCAGAGCTCTCAGCGGCTGCGCTGTCCAGCCGTTCATAAATTTCAATTGTCAGGTCGGGTTGCAGTTCTTTCAGCAATACGCCCAACGTTGCACTCATAATACCGGCGCCAATTAAGATGACATCGGGGCCTTTTTCAGTAGATTTTTTTCGTTTCGCCATGATATAAATAGGCAGGTATGTATTCGTATATAGCTATCAAAAACGTCATTCGTTGTCATTTGGTTGCCATTTATAGGCATTTATTGTCGTTAGCGTAATCGACTACATCGAGAAATACACATCAAGCACGACCATTTAATGACAATTAATCTGCCTGAAAGATCTTTTCCAGACATTTTACAGTGATCAAATACGTGGGTTTTACGCCCAATGTGCCCAGGCTGCCCGATGCCAGCGTAGCCCCCGTAAGCAGTGGGTTGTCAGAGGCATAATAAGCATACCGAACCTTAATACTGGCCGGAACACTCCCCCGTATTTTCGACTGTGCCTGAATTGCTTTCTGATAATGAGCGCCTTCCATTTCCAGGCCAATGGCTTTCCAGGACGATTTACAGAAGTAGTTAAGAACATCTTTGTTTTGCAGCGAGGTGCCCAGTACCGTAATCATAGCGCCTTCGTACACATCAATGCCATGTCCTTCAAAGTCCGCTTTGGTAAAATCGTTGTCGAGCGGATAATTGTCGGCTGTGCCTTCAAAGATGTGTGCTGTTGGAATCATCAGGTCGCCTTTCTCGCCAGTCAGGATGCCTGCTTTCCCGATCACTGAAATCGACGCTACGTTCAGTGGAACCGTTTGCTCATTGTATTCGAAGGGTTTCAGCAACTCGTCCATTGTTTCAAACGCCTGCTCGCCAAAGGCGTAATCCATGACCAGCAACAGAGGTTGAGTCGCCTGAATATGGGCTGGGTCATGAGCAATCTCGGCCGATAACTGGGTCGTATCCAGGCGAGCGGTGTCAATCAATTGTACCAGCAGACTGGTGCCGGCCAGATCTTCCAGTACGTGCAAGCCGTGTTCTGTTGCGTACTCCGTGACCCGTTGGCGTAGTTCCCGTTGGGCAGGTTGACTTAGTTTTAAGGCCAGGTCGTAGAGGTTATCCCAGGTGGTGGTGTCTACTAAGGCCGCAGGTGCGTACAGGCAATTCATTACACTGTGCGGGTTAGCACTGATAATATGAATCGGCCGATCCTGTAAGTTATGTTCCCAGATGTATTGCTTCAGGCGTGTGGCCCAGCGTTCGCCATATAGGTGCTGGCCAATGCGCTCACGGAGCATCGGCGTAAAATTGATTTCACGGCCTAGTTTTGGCTCACCAATTTCCTTAATCGACACGCTGCCTAAGCCGTATACAATCTGAAATAGTCCGTTGTTGGTCCCCGCGGTTTCCTCAAACCGACGATAGGCCTGCTGAGTTTCTTCAAAGGTTCGGCCTAGAATAGAACTTAGGTACATAAGTGCCAATTCGCGCTCGTCGTCATTGACGGTTCCCCCAGATTGTACGATGGCTTCCAGTTTCTCCCATTCCCGCGTTCGGCTGCCCCGCTCCTGAAAGGCATTTCGACGAATTTTATCGGCCTCCATGAACATAAACGTCAGGTGCGTTAGGATGTCATAGATTTCACTTCGGCCATTCGTTACCTCGATCACCATCTGTTCACTGTCGATACGGTAACAGTTTCGACGGCGTTTGGCCGGTACCAGAACCGGGAAATGAGAATGCTCGAAGCCTTCGCGAGAGGCCAGCGAAATAACCCGACATGCTTCGATACCTTTCGGAAGCCGGTCCATTACATAAACGAGACCATCCAGTTCAACGCGTTGCGGGTCGCCAACCAGCCCATAAATTTCGGGTTGAAGCGTAAGCAGGGCACGGCGAATTTCTTCACCCGATACGCCCGATGGTTTGTAAAATCCCCGGTTGAACAAATGCCGCATGGTTATGTATAATCGTTCAATGGCAACGCGCGACTCCTGAGCGCGGGTGAGGGGAGGAGAAGGGACGAGATTCATGAATAGGGATTGTCAGTAATTTAATGGCAAGTTACGCGGAAAAGGCTTTTTGACAGGATTACAGCTGGGCCGACATGGGATGAATAGGATTGCCTGTCGTTAAAAATCCTGTTCATCCCGTAAAGCCTGACAAAAAATAAAACAGGTTGGGTACTTTTGACGAATGAAAGACCCGATTCGGCGTATAGGATTGCTTTGCTTGTGTATCCTATTGCTCAGCCAGTCCATTCAGGCACAATCAGTACCCATCGCACCCGCTATGTCTGATCCGTCAGGTATTAATCAGGGGCGATTTATTGGTGTGCTGGTTGGTACGGCCGCTTTTTACACCATTACGCTGCTCATGCTACGTAAACAGTGGTATAAGAAAAAAGTACCCTTTCATACCTTTAATGACAATGGCGAATGGCTCCAGATGGATAAGGTGGGACATGCCGCAACGGCTTACTGCATGAGTCGGGGGGGCTATGAGCTAATGCGTTGGAGTGGTGTCGATGAGCGAGCCAGTATCCTGACAGGTGGGTTACTGGCCTTGCTGTTTCAGACAACTCTTGAAGTCTACGATGGACACGCCGAAGGCTGGGGTTTTTCGAAGGGCGATATGTTTGCCAATGTTGCCGGAACAGCTCTCTTTATGGGCCAGCAGTTTGGACCCGGACAGCAAGTGGTGAGTATGAAATATGGGTTTCGGAAAACAATATTTCCGCCCTATCGACCGAATCTGCTGGGAAAAACGACAGGGCAACAGATGCTCAAAGATTATAATGGACAACAATATTGGCTATCCGTGAACCTGGCGTCGGTGTTGCCGGTTGGGCCAGGTTTTCCGCGTTGGCTTAATCTGGACCTGGGCTATAGTGGCAGTGGTATGATTGGTGGACACGAAAATCCCGTAACGTTTGATACGAATGGGAACGAGGTGAAATTTACCCGTTACCGGCAGTTCTTTATCTCGCCCGATGCTGATCTATCACGTATCGGTACGTTCTCTCCATCCTTACAGCGGTTCATTGGCACAGCGCAGTTCTTCAAAATCCCGGCTCCGTCTCTGGAGTTCAATCGAGTAAAAGGGGTACGATTTCACCCACTTATTTTACCAAAAGAATAATAGAGTAAACACAGAGCCAGGGAGAACACAGAGTTAATAATTAACTCTGTGTTCTCCCTGGCTCTGTGTTTACTTGAAAACTATTGGCGTCCTCCGCCGATATCGAAGCCTAGTTTAATGCCTAAATAGGCATTTTTGCTGTCGATTGTGGTGCTTGAAAGCTTATTCGAAGTTGTGGGTACAGCGTTGTATTCAACACCAATTACAAAATGCCCTGTCTTAAGACCCGCCCGGATCATACCTCCAAACTTAGTATCGGCTACCAGGGATACCTGTTGGGTAGATTGGCCATCTACTACCTTAACCGTGCCTCCAGATGCAATGCTGTATAGTCCTAAGCCAGCTCCCAAAAATGGACGGGTATTGCCTGTTCCGAACAAATAATTGCCCGTAATCAGATAAGAACCAAACGCACCAATATCACCCGAAACGGAATTGCCATTGCTTACTATAGCACGGGCAACCACTGCCCATTCTAAGCGAAGACCCAGATCAAGGTTGTCACTGATACCATACTTAGGTTCAATGGCGAATAATACTCCACCGGATACACCCGAAGATAACGGTTTAGCATATCCAAGTGACATGTTTACTTTAAACGGTTTAAACTCCTGGGCGGTTGCCGACAGAGCTACCAGCATGCATAAAGAAAAAAGATAACCTCTCATAAATAATAAAAAGTGAATAAATGGTCCTGTACGAATCAACTTGAACCGTACGTTAGTTAGACGAATCAATCTAATTTAGTCACTTTATTTTTTATATTGGTATACTCATGCTTTATTTTATTTCACCTGGCGTTACCACAATGCTTTTCAGTCGGTTTTGGCGAAGTATACTTACCGGGATTTGGCGACCAATGGTATCATCGGTTAATAGCAGGTGCAGATCATCGACACTGGTGACAGGTTGCCCATTGAAGCCAACAATAATGTCGCCCTGAAGCAATTCGCCATTGCCTGCAACCCCGTCTGGCTCTACGCTGGCCACCATTACGCCCGTTTTTGCTGTAAGCTGGTTATACTGTTTAATGCGTTCTGTAAGATTAATGAGTTGACCGGCAATGCCAAGGTAGCCTCGTCGTACACGACCGTGCATAATAAGTTTTCCGGCCACTAAGGCGGTTAGGTTTGAGGATACCGCGAAACAAATTCCCTGGGCAGGCAGAATGACGGCGGTATTTACGCCAATAACATCACCAGCCGAGTTAACTAATGGCCCCCCTGAGTTGCCCGGATTCAATGAGGCATCGGTCTGAATGACGTCGTCAATCAAGCGGCCCGATTCTGAACGTAGTGTCCGGCCGAGGGCGCTTACAACACCTGCTGTTAGCGAGTATTGGAAGCCGTACGGATTGCCTACCGCAATGGCAATTTGCCCAACCTGTACTTGTTTCGAATCGGCAAACCGAATGGCTTTAAGGCCATCTGCATAGATTTTTATCACCGCAATATCCGTAGCCGGATCCCGACCAATGAGTGTTGCTTCATAATCTCGGGAGTCGGGAAGCGAAACCATAATCGTCGTGGCTCCGGCTACAACGTGGTTATTGGTGATGATATACCCATCGGTTGAGATGATGAATCCAGAACCCGAGCCACCGTCCGCATCACCCCGATTGGGAGCGCGCCGTTGGGCAGGAGTTGCAGTTGTTGATCGGCCGCTGACCTTAATTTGAACGACCGACTGGCTCACTTTTTTAGCTACATTTACTACTGTAGTTGAATAGGCGTCTAACAGCGCTGCATCCTGATTAGATGGCTCGCCAGCCTGCGAAACCGTATCGGAAAATGTTACAAAATGCGTGTTCATTCGTAAAGTTGATTCAGTTAGGCTGAATTAAACATCACGATCTGTTCCACCATAATCTTTTATTGGTAAACCAATTGTTTATCAGTCATTTTGTCATTTTTAAGGCGCTGTGAGTTCGTTGAAAGCTAAAAGATGCCTTTATTTGTATCAATTTCGGTTAAAATGGCAGCACTAACGTATGACCTTTGAAGAATATCTGAGTCAAAAGAAAATCGACGCGAATTTATTCCAGCAAGGCGAATTTGCGCGATTTAGTGAATGGAAGCGTGAGTTCGGTCACATGCATCCGGAAAGCTTTACCGCTCAAAAGAAATTTCTTTTGAATGATACCCGAAGGAAGTACCTTGCTCGTTGAACGTGTATTAAGCGGTCTGAAGGTCAGACTGCCTTTTTATTCTAATCCTCTACTTTTTCTGCATGAGCCTTACATTAGGAGAACTACGTGGCATCACAGATGCCGTTCTGAATGCCCTGAAGGCACAAGGCATTAGCGATGGTGATTCACTTCTGGAAGCAACCAAAACGCCTAAAGATCGTAAAGATCTGGCTGCTATGAGTGGTGTTGACGGAACCACTATTCTGGAACTGGCCAATCGGGCCGACTTAGCCCGTATCAAAGGCATTGGGCGGGTCTATAGCGACCTTATGGAAGAAGCTGGTGTTGATACTGTAAAAGAACTTGCTCAACGGTCAGCTGAAAATCTGCACGCAAAACTGATTCAAATTAACAGTGTTCGGCAGTTTACCCAACGCCCGCCTTCGGTAGAACAAATTGGTGATTTTGTAGAGCAGGCAAAAAACCTGCCCAGGATGCTGGAATACTAAGAAAGGGGGTGTTACATACGCCCCCTTTTTTTAGGCTAAAAGTTAGGCTTTCACACCTGGCTCCCGCAGATAATTTTCTAAACGGCTTTCTAACTCAGTTTGGCTCAGGTTGGTGAATAGCTCGCCATTTAATGCCAGAGACAAACGCCCACTCTCTTCCGAAACCGCAATTACGGCAGCATCTGTGGCTTCGCTCATACCCAGCGCGGCCCGGTGGCGAAACCCTAGAGAAGGCGGTAACTCATCATCTTCCGAAACCGGCAGAATGCATCGGGCCGCTCGTATCCGTCCCTCACTGATAATAACAGCCCCGTCGTGTAATGGGCTATATTGGCTGAAAATGGCGAGTAGTAGTGGTTTCGATATGTCGGCGTCGATAACCTCGCCCGATTGCGCAAATTTCTCCAGATCATCGTTTTTCTGAAGCACGAGCAATCCGCCCGAAAATTCGCCACTCAATGCTTTACAGGTATCCAGAACAGGCTTCAGAGGTGTCTGCGTTTCTACGTTGTCGGTATCTCGCAGTAACCAGCGACGAAACAGGCGACTATTCGTTAGGTTCGTTGACTTACCTATGAGCAGTAAAAAACGCCGTATTTCATGCTGAAAAATAATAATCAACGCCAGGGCACCCACACTGATGAAATACTCCAGAATGGTCGTCATCAGGTTTAAGCCAAGTGCTTTTACAAGCAGGTAGGCCAGATAGACCAACAGATAGCCCACAAATACCCGGCTGGCTACGCTTCCCCGAACGAGGTTGTAAATTTGATAAATCAGAATAGCCACCAGCCCGATATCGAGCAGGTCTAGCCAGCCTATGTCTAAAAATCCCAGGCGAAATGCCAGCATGAATACGTGAAGAATGTTTCGGGGCTAAAGATAAACAGAACTTACTGGTTTACCCACGCTATTGCATTAGCCACTACAGGCGATGACTAGCTTAATAAGAATAACGACTAGCCAGATAACCCAGCCATAGCTCCTGGACTTGGTTTCAGTAGCGCCGGGTTTATGATGATAGTTTTCTCGGTAGATCTGGTAATTGCTTTGAATTGTCGTTTTAAGTCCTGAATCACAATTGGTTCGAACGAGTTGGTGGGTGATTTCATAAACAAAATCACGCAGATAATGCTGAACGGCCACCGTATAATTCACCGCAGCTACGCAGTAGTCATTAACCACATGCCAAAAAGCGCTTTTGGGGAGGCTGTTTAAGAAATCAGCCCAGTCATCGTATACAATATAGCCAAAGGTTGTTGGATCCCGTCTATGGTTCGGTACTTTCTGGGCTTCCTCCAGTTGAGCTGTGATGTCTTGTATAAATTCGTAAATAGTTTCCTGAAGCGTATACGGTAAGGGATCGGGTAATGAGAAAGCAAGGGCCAACGGGTCTATAATCGTTGAAAATTGCCGGCGCTTCAGAAGATAAGAGCAATACGCTTGAAGTCCATCGGCCAGAATTTCATCAAAAAAAGGGCTCTGCTGGCCGCTCCAGTGCTGATCGCTGATTGACTGTATGGGAAACTCAGCACCTGTCGGATTTTCGAGCCAGGCCAGTAAAGGTTTATCCTGAAAAATGGCAGCGTGATCGTTCAGGTGCTGCAGCTCTTTCAACTGGTCAATAGCTTTCAGCGCTTCATCTTTTGTGTACTGTTTGTTTCCTACGGCAATGGTAATGTCGGGTGTTAAGTTAAACTCGGCCAGTATTTTTTTACGCACCTGAACCAGGCCTGCTGGATTGAGCTGGCTGGGCTCGATTTGCAGGCTATCTAACAAGTGTAAAGGTGATTGGTAGGGCATTGTATAAAATAGCGATTAACCGAGTCCAGTACCTTTAATTTTAGTTTCAATGACGTCACTGTTTTTAGTCAGACCGAGCAGATTGAGCAAAACGCCCCGCAGCTCGTCATAATTCTGACGATCAAGGGCTTTTTCGCCCCGTTTGATTTCAGCCTGTGCCCGCTGGTAGTCCGTATAGTCATCTGGCGACTGACTGGCGTATGAATGGAAGAAATGGACCAATATCGTGGGGGTATAGAGGACTGCGTCGTTGTAGATCCGACGGCATTTAGCCAGATGAGCCTCCACCCGAAAGTACGTATTCCCCCGCATGGCTTCGGGTTCATCTGCTTTTAACTGCTGAATTTCAGCGCGTACCTTTGGGGAGAGTTCCTGGAGTGTATCTGCCCAATACTGTAGCGATTCCATGAGGGTATAGTAACGCTCCTTTGTACGCAGAACCCGATTGCTGACGGGGCCATTCGTGTATAGCTGACGAGCCAGTTTTCGTTTGGCTTCATCGAGTTGATATTTCTCGTCGGTGAAGGCGGCCGGTTGCAGTGTTTTCGCCTGATGCTGTAACGTTCTGGCCCGATCGGTCAAATCCTGAATTCGGGTGGCTGCTTCGTAGTCTTCCGTTTGTAGCGCCTTCTCTAAATCCAGTTCAAGCTGACTGCGTAATTCAGTTAACTCGTCGCGTAATTTGGTTAGACTCACATACCGTTGGGTAGGACTAAACACCTCATCGAATTGCTGGTCGGTCATACCCAGATGGATACTAACCGACACATCCCGGGATTCACTCATGTCTAGTTTAATCTCCACATCCGACCCTTTCACCAGATCCGTGGGCAGATCTGCGGCCCGAACCTCAATAACCCCTATATTCTTATTCGTGCTGGGATGTTGGGTTGCATCACCTTCAAGCAGATTAATGATCAGACTTTCGTCGGAGCCTTTTCGAATCGTTCGGCTAATTTCCCGGTAAATTGTTTTGGTAAGCGGCAATACACTGTTCCGGCTGAATACCAGTTCGCAACGGGTTGCATTGTTGTGCAGATCGTCAACTTCCAGACAAATGTCTTCGGGTAATGGCTGGCCATACAAACTAAACAAGCCGTGGGTAATGTCAACGGGATCGACCTGAACAGCTATTGGGTTGTTATAGGAATCGAAAAGGCTGATTGTAAACGTATTGACCCGGTTCGGAAGCAGCCCAACGAACTCGCCGAAACGGGCAGTAAGCGGCCGTAGTGCTGTATCGAAACCACCGTCATTACGTGTAATTCGATAGGAGAGACCCTCCTGGAAATTGATCACATTTGCCGAAATGTATTCTTCCAGATCTTTTGTCGTTTTGCTGTAACCCGTCTGAATGCGTATTGAATTGACTCCTTCGGCAGCCTGAGTCGTGGGCTTGACCAGTTGCCGGATGGGTGTATTACCCGCAAAATAAGCTGCCCCAACCGCCACCGCCGTAGTGGGATCGGCTTCGGTATTGATCGGTAGCCCCGTTCGTTCGGCAAGTGTTGTTCTAACGTAGGGAATATAGGTGCTACCACCAATCAGGATGATTTCAGCGAGGGCGTCGGTGCTTACATTATTGCGGACCATAATCGTTTCCAGCATCTCGATAGTCGCGTCGATACGGTCGCGGATAAGGGCATTAAATTGCTCCCGCCCTAGGGTGATCAGTAGATCGACTTCCTCTCCGTCGTCCATATCGAACGTCACTTCAATTTCCGTTGTCAGCCGGGTGCTGAGCTCTTTCTTAGCTTCCTCCGCTTTAAGGAGAAGTATGTGGTATAGTTTTTCGTAGCGGGCATCGCGCGTGAGAAACTGACTGGCGAGGTCGGTCAGGCCAGTTTGCCGACTAATTTCCGGTATCAGGATGTCTACTACCAGACTATGATCGAAGTCCATGCCGCCAAGGTAATTGTCGCCCTGATGATCAAGAACGCGCATTTCATTGTCTTCTATACCGATCAGGGCTACATCGAACGTGCCACCCCCCAGGTCATACACCAGCCATTTCCCACGTTCCTTTTCGGTCGTGTACTTGTTGAAATAGGCCAGGGATGCCGCAATGGGCTCCTGAAGCAAAACCACCTCCTGGAAACCGGCTGCTAAACCAGCCTGTTTGGTGGCGTTGCTCTGAACGGTATCGAAACTAGCGGGAATGGTAACGACTATACTTTGGGGGATTTCGCCCGAATGAATGAAATTCTTAAGTTCTTTCAGGACAAGTGCGGACAGGTCAATGGGGTTAATGGATTCGCCACGCGATTGAATCTGATAGGTCTCGCTCGTGCCCATTTTACGTTTGAAACTCGAAAACACGTTGAGCGGGTCCTTCAATAGCCACTCACGGGCTTTATCGCCCACAAATACGCGCTCTTTACGAAAGGCAACGCAACTCGGTAGCGTCTCTTTCAACCCAATTGGGTTTTTGAACACCTCTACCTGAGCCCCCATAAAACGGGCAATAAGCGAATTCGTTGTTCCTAAATCTATCCCGAAATTGATCGTTTGCATGACGAGTTAATTTACACGCTCTCGACAATGACGATGCCTGCCTGAACGATTTGTCCGTTTATAGTGACGATGGGTTTGATGACCTGGGTAATAGTCAGATTATCCGTTGACTCCCCGGCTACACTGGCTTCAACGTCGGTACGGGTTTCGGAATAACGTTCCCCATCGGGGCTATGATAACTCACCCCTAACTCAAGGAGCGCCTGCCGAATCCGTTGAAGAGGGCGATTATACCCGCTACCCGCTTGCTTGTCTTTTTCTGCCTTTTTCTCGAGGGCGTGCACTTGATTTGCAATATCAATCAGGGGGCGCATTGGGGTTTAGGTATTGATAAGTTATATTATTTAACCACAGAGGCACCGCAACGGCGGACCGTAGAGAACACAGAGGTCTAAAAAATTAAAATTATCAATTTAAACCTCTGTGGTTAATTTTTTATTTCTCAAATTTCAATCGTTTGGCCTTCGATGGCGAGGTAGGTTTCCGGAAAAACTGCCCGGGCTTCGTCTAAAAAAGGCTCAAACTGTTTGTATCGCGATGAGAAATGGCCAATTAACAAACGACCAACACCGGCTTTGGCCGCAATGGTAGCTGCTTGCTCGGCAGTAGAATGAAAAACTTCGGCAGCTCGTTGGCTATTGTCCCGCAAAAACGTTGCTTCATGGTAGAGCAAATTGACGCCCTGAAGTTGCGGAATTAACTCCTCCACGTAGCG
Organism: Spirosoma migulaei; assembly: GCF_054776855.1. Lineage (NCBI taxonomy): Bacteria > Pseudomonadati > Bacteroidota > Cytophagia > Cytophagales > Cytophagaceae > Spirosoma > Spirosoma migulaei. Next base: position 492,120 of record NZ_BAAHBG010000013.1, read on the forward strand.
AGTGTCGGAGCAGAACGCGTAGGAACGGGGAGCAGGACCTGGCTCGGTGTATTCGGCGGCTGCGTAGAGGAGTTGACCCTCCGCGTCCAGAATATCCAGCCCCTCTTTCAACCGTTTTAAATACGCAATTGGGACATCGGCAGGGAGCTTCTCCCGCAATAGATGAGGTTTAGCTGGTTTTTCCCGGAAAAGATAACCTGTACAGTCGATCCGGTGCTGGAGCGGAATCGACTGTACCGTCATGAGCGGATGATCGAGTAAGAAGGCCGGTTGGTCTGGCTCAACGATCTGAAAATGCAGTTTGTAGCCTAAACGAGAGTCGGACACTCGAAAAATAGTGGTCAGAACCTCATCCAGACCGCGAGGGCCAAACAGGTACAAATCTTCTGTACGGCCAGCCATATTCAGCGACGACAGGAGAGGAGCCAGGCCAAAGTAATGATCACCATGCAGGTGACTGATGAAAATATACCGTAGTCGCCCCGGCCGAATGCGTTGTTCGATTAACCGGAACTGAGTACCTTCTCCACAGTCAATAAGTACATAGTCATTCCCAACCGCCAGCAACTGGGCCGTTTGGTGGAGCCTAAGTGTGGGTGTAGCAGAGCCTGCCCCCAGAATTGTGAGGGCGAAGGGTAAATGAGTAGGGCGATGATGTTCCGATTCGTGTTGGGTCATTGTGGCCACATTAGGTCCGGCCAGGTCAGGCTTCGACACTCCCTCCGACATCGTACTCATCATCTTCTTCGCTCCGAAAATCATTTTCAAGCTCATTCATAAACACAGCGTCTACCGCTTCTTCCACCGTTGGCATAATCGTTAGATCGGTGAGGTTAGACCTGTCCAAAAGTTCAATCAGATCATCATTCTTGGTAACGGCAACCAATAGCCCTTCTTCATTCGTGCATTGCCGACTGACTTTCCGAAGAACCATTACGCCAGCCGGATCAACCAGTTGAACGGGTGCCATATCCACAATAATATTACTGTATCCCTCGCGGAATAAACCGCGGCTAAGGGTTTCGAAATTGGCGGGCACCTCCTCTCCAAACGTGTTCTCGGCTAATCGGATAAGGGCGTACTGTTCGTTTTTCTCGATGGTATAATTCATAGACTGCTTAATGTGTACTGAATAATGATCAAATTCTGATGTAGTTTGGTTGAACTCATTTTACATTATTCACTATGCATTTTACATTATTAATTTATTGCTCTTAGTATATTCATTTCGATCCGAGTAAGCGGATCCGTTGCCTCATCGGGTTGAAAAGGCTGACCCGTAACGGTCTCAAACAGTTCAATATAACGCTTCGAAATTTGATTTACCCATTCGTCAGACATAACGGGTACTGTCTGGCCGGTTTTACCCTGAAAGCCGTTGGCAATAAGCCATTCTCTAACGAATTCCTTCGATAATTGTTTTTGTGGCTGACCGGCCTGTTGGTTTTGCTCATACGTGTCTGCGTAGAAATAACGCGACGAGTCAGGCGTATGGACCTCGTCAATCAAATAGACCTTGCCATCCAGGTTGCCGAATTCATATTTCGTATCTACAAGAATCAGGCCTTGTTTCGCAGCCATTTCGGTGCCTCGTGCAAATAGGGCCAGCGCGTACTTCTCCAACTGAACATACTCGCTTTCCGGAACGATACCCCGTTCAAGAATTTCTTCGCGACTGATGTCTTCGTCATGGCCTTCGTGGGCTTTGGTCGATGGGGTGATGATTGGCGTTGGCAGGCGGTCATTTTCGCGCAGGCCATCGGGTAAAGATACACCGCAGAGAGTCCGGTGTCCATCGCGATATTCCCGCCAGGCATGGCCTGCCAGATAACCCCGAACAACCATTTCAACAGCATAAGGCTCGCATTTCAGGCCGATGCTTACGTTAGGGTCGGGTGTATCGAGAAGCCAGTTGGGTACAATGTCGGAGGTCGCTCGCAGAAAATAAGCGGCCGTCTGATTAAGCACCTGTCCTTTGAACGGAATAGGGCGGGGTAATACGACGTCGAAGGCTGAAATACGATCTGACGCAATCATGACGAGTTTCTCGGGAAACGCGTACACGTCCCGAACTTTACCGCGATAAAATCCCGTTTGACCGGGGAATTGAAAATTAGTTTCCTGAATGGCGTTCATGTAACGTAGGTTGTGGTTCAACGTTCGTAGTTTGAGGTTCGAGGTTTATAGTTGGCTGAACTCCAGGCTAACTACAAACCTCGAACCTCAAACTACGAACGTCGAACCATATTATAATTTCTCAATAACAATAGCCGATGCGCCCCCGCCCCCGTTGCAAATACCGACGGCCCCGTATCGTCCACCGTTTTGCTCTAATACGTTGGTGAGCGTTGTTACGATTCGGGCACCGGATGCGCCGAGGGGATGGCCAATGGACACCGCCCCCCCAAAGGTATTTAGTTTCTCCTGCGGAACGTTCAGCACCTTACTGAACACCAGCGGAACAACGGAAAACGCTTCGTTTACTTCAAAAAAGTCAATATCATCGACGGTTAGCCCAGCCCGTTGAAGCGCCAGCGGAACGGCTTTGGTAGGTGCCGTAGTGAACCACTGAGGTTCCTGCTCGGCATCGGCATAGGCCAGAATCCGGGCCAGCGGTTTCAGCCCCAGTTCGTCGGCTTTTCGTCGGCTCATCACAACCAGGGCAGAAGCCCCATCGCTGATGGGCGATGAGCTGGCTGGTGTGACCGTACCACCGGGTGTAAAAGCCGCTTTCAGCGTCGGAATTTTGTCGTAAATAACGTTTTTATATTCCTCATCTTCGCTCACCGTCACGCTGCCTTTGCGCCCAGCAACCTCTACAGCTATGATTTCGGCACTAAATCGGCCACTTTGCGTGCTGGCCTCTGCCCGACGGTACGACTGGACGGTATACGCATCCTGTTCCTCCCGGCTAATTTCATACTGCTGGGCGGTCTGATCGGCAAAAACGCCCATGGCACACTGATCGTAAGCATCCACAAGTCCATCTCGGGCGAGGCCGTCGACGAGTTCCGCATTGCCATATTTGTAGCCAAAACGAGCTTTGGGAACGTAATAGGGAGCATTCGACATGCTTTCCATACCCCCGGCTACAATGACATCAGCCTGGCCGAGTTGAATGGCCTGGGCTGCCAGCATAATCGCTTTTGTGCCCGATGCGCATACCTTGTTGATGGTTGTGCAGGGGATGTTGGCAGGCAATCCTGCTTGGAGAGCCGCCTGTTTGGCAGGAGCCTGGCCAACGTTGGCCGACACCACATTGCCCATGTACACTTCCTGCACCTGATCGGGCTGGACGCCCGCACGGCTGAGAGCACCCCGAATGGCCGCTGCGCCCAGCTCAACGGCAGACAGGGTTGAGAGTACACCCCCAAACCCACCAATGGGCGTTCGAACCGCAGAAATAATGACTACTTCGTTCATCTGTTTGTTGTACTCGTTTATGGTAGTTGGTAGTTGGTTTGAGGTTTACGGTGGGCTGGCGCAGTTTGTTATGCATGCGCCAGCCCACCGTAAACCTCAAACTAACTACCATAAACTCAATTTCACCAACGGTTCTCCCCTTCTTTCGGCTTCGTTTCAGCAGGCCGGGCTGACCGTGTCAGGGCATAGGGGAGGTCATCGCTCCGCATGGCATCAAGGAGTTGCAGCGCCTGCTCTTCACTCAGATTCAGCCGTTGGAAACGACGCAGCAACTCATCCTGGCGATCCGAGCGTTCGACACTCTGGCCGCCCATCGGCCGGGGTTTGTTAACCAGCTTTGGTTGTTGAGCCGATGAATTCTGCTTCGCGTGTTTGGCGGGAGATTTTCCCGAGTAATAGGTCTTTATAAGTTCAAAATTATACCGGGCCGATTCATTATCCGCGTTTTCGAGTAGCGCCTGCTGAAATAAAGTCAGGGCAGTGGCACTGTCGCCTTCCAGACAAGCCATCACCCCTAATTGCGTAGCGGCTGCGGTTCGTAAATCGGGCCGATCCGATTGAAGCAGTGTTTCGTACTGCGGTTTAGCCCTGGCGTATTGCTTCAATTTAAAATACGTATGCCCCAGGTTTAGCCGCACGGCCGGATCAATCGTGGTGGTCCGGGTGCTCAAATACGCGTAAAGGGTCAGGGCACGCTGGTACTGACCGGCCTGATAGGCGGTCTGCGCTTCCTGTCGAGCCTGGTTGTTCTGCGAAATATGGTTTACCGGAAGCAAGTCGGTCAACCAAAGCCAGGCAGCAATCAGTATGTAAATCATAATGACATAACGTATGGCCGCCCAAAAATAAGACGAAACGGTGAGACCAACTCACAGCCGGAAGGTTCGGATGGTCAGAATTAAGTCAATGGCCAGAAAACCCAGGGCTGCCAGCAGGAAATAATAATATTTATTGGTGGAGACAGCAATATGATGCTGATTGATAACTCCACCTTTCAGGGATCGTAAAATACCCGCTAACTCATTCACATACCGGCCATTGGCATCTGCTTCAATATAATGACCGCGTCCGTCGCGGGCCAGCTCCTGCAAAAATGAGCGATTCAGCCGACTCCGTACAATCTGATTATCGTCGTCGCGTACAAAATCGCGTCCTTTCCGAATGGATGAACCGGCTTCGGAGCCCACGCCGACCGTAATGAGGGGCATTCCCTGGGCGCGAAGGCGCGCAAACGTAGTTCGTTCGCAGGGTCCAAAATTTTCGCCATCGCTAAACAGCACGATCGATCGAACGCTCTGATGAGTGGAGGAGTCCGTAAGTAACTTCTGATAGGCCAGTTCAAGGGCGCTGCATAAATCAGTGCCGCCGGTAGGGGCAACACTGGTATGAACCTCGCGTATGAATTGCTTGAGGGCATCCTGATCGGCAGTTAGGGGCGATAGCACAAACGACTCCGACGAGGCCAGCACGACCCCGAACCGGCTGGCTGGGAGTGTATCGCACAAGTGCTGGATATCGTACTTGACCCGTTCGAGCCGGGTTGGTACCACATCGTTGGCATCCATGGACCGGGAGATATCGACAACCAGGAACGTATCGTGGCCCGTTGTGGTCAGATCCCCTTCGGCTTCACCAAACGATGGACCCAGTAAGGCAACAATTAATAGCGTGAGGTAGCTGCTGCGAAGAAAAAACTTAGGGACTACCCCCCAGGCCGACGTATTTAGCTGGCGTGCGAGCCGAAATGTGCGCCAAATGTAGAGCGCATAGAGGCTAACGAACAGGGCTATGAAAAAAAAATCGGTACGGGAAAAGGGATATAACCAGTTCATTTAACGCAAGTAGTAAGCTGATGCTGACCTAGTTTAGGTAGAGGGCTAACTCATCAGGAAGGCCAAAATTAGCGATTAAGAAAAGATTTTTAGAGAAATAGCTTGACAAAAAGATTGTATTCCCCTACCTTTGTGTCCCAATCATTTAAGAAGGAAGTGGTTGGCTTCGGAGAGATGCCTGAGTGGCCGAAAGGAACAGTTTGCTAAACTGTCGTACTGGTAACGGTACCGAGGGTTCGAATCCCTCTCTCTCCGCTGAGTACAAGAGTAATCCTTCGGGGTGTAGCGTAGCCCGGTATCGCGCCTGCTTTGGGAGCAGGAGGTCGTAGGTTCGAATCCTGCCACCCCGACATTTAAAGTCCCAACTAATCAACCAGTTAGCTAATCAGCTGACTGGTTTTTTTATGCCTTTTGCTTTCTGGTTGAATCATCGGTTGAAACAAGTAGGGGCATTGCTCAATTTATAGGATCAAGGACAATACTTGTGGAGGGCGTTGTATTTTTCTAGGTTTGTGCGTTTAATCAAA
>NZ_BAAHBG010000014.1:0-54650 GCF_054776855.1 Spirosoma migulaei
GGGTTTGCTACAGCCTGGCAGTACGATCTATGCCATTGATACCAACAAAGATGCCCTAAAGGCTATTCCGGCTGTGTACAATCAGGTAAAGATTGAAACTCATGTCTTTCACTAGTTTATCAGGTTCGACTGTTGACGATTGACATGACACAATGGTGGGCCTGGGTTATTCTGTTCTTTGCGGAGGATTTCAGCTACTACTGGTTTCATCGAACCAGTCACAGCAGCCGGTATTTCTGGGCTTCGCACGTGGTTCATCACTCATCAATGAAATACAATCTGGGCACAGCGCTACGCCAAACCTGGACAGGCAACCTCTCAGGCGCCTTTATTTTCTGGCTTTGGTTACCACTGGTTGGGTTTTCACCAATAGCCATTATGACTATGATGTCCATTAGTCTACTTTATCAATTCTGGATTCATACCGAACTTATCAACAAGTTTCCAAAACCAATTGAGTTTATTTTCAACACCCCCTCGCATCATCGGGTACACCATGGCTCCGATCTGGATTATCTGGACAAAAATCACGCGGGTGTTTTAATCATCTGGGACCGTATGTTCGGCACGTTTGAACTTGAGCAGAAGCGACCTACCTATGGCCTCACCACCAATATTGATTCCCATAATCCAGTCCGAATTGCCTTTCATGAATGGGTATCTATTGGGCAGGATATTCGACGGGCAGGCTCAATCCGCGCGGCATTGGGCTATATTTTCGGGCCTCCTGGCTGGAGCCACGATGGATCACGGCAAACAACGAAGCAACTTCGGGCAACACAAAAAGGGCTGGCCAATCAGGAACACAAACAAGGCTCTGAAGTTACCCCTGTTTGATTTCTGATTAGCCAGCCCTGTATTCTGCCAGCGATGTGAGTTAAAAGAACCGTGTATTGGTCGTGAAGTTCAGCAACTGCTGTGACTGAAAAACGTTGTTTAGCAAGTTGATGTTATTCAACTGCGCCTGTTGATAGGTCCGAATTTTGTCTAAATAATCGAGCAAACCAATTGAACGGGCGTTGTAAGCCTTGGTTGCTTCTATTGAAATGTTCTGTATACGGTCCAGATAACCGTTGGGACGGGCGCTTAATTCACTATAGTATGTGTTGAGTTTGTCATAGGCATTCAGCACATCGCTTTGTACCACAGTCTGCTGATTTTCCAGTCCGCTCGTAACACTTTTCAGCGTTGTTTCTGCCGATCGGATAGCTCCCTGATTTCGATTTCGAACAGGCAAGTCCATGGCTAGTTGAAACCCGGTGAAATTATCGTAAGCGCTGCTATATTTCTCAAAATATAAGCCCGTTGTTAGGTCTGGTGTGCGCCGGGCCTGCTCAAGTGTCAGGCTGCGTTGGGCATTATTTATCTGTTCCTGCGACAATGCCAGATCGGGCCGATTAGCTTGTGCCGAGTCAAGGGCAACGGCTAGTGCAGGCGGATTCGTTGCAACAGTAGGCAAGTCGGTAGGCATTATAAATGTTCTGGCTGGCTGACGTAATAATATGCGTAAGGTGGCTTGCTCGTCGGCAATTTGGGTGCGATAATTTGCGCTGTTGGCCTGGAGATCCCGCAGAGCTACTTCAAGGCGAGTTACTTCATAAGGGGCCACTCCACCCGATTGCACCGCAATTCGATAGGATTCGAGCAGGCGTTGTTGCCGGGCAAGCTCATCCTCAAATAACTTTAGCCCCTGCAAATCATAATACAGATTGGCGTAGGTTGAATAAAGCTGGTAGTGCAGCGTCCGTAGTACTTCACGAAACGCTAATCGGGCCAGTGACCGATTACTTTCGGCGAGTGCCACTAACTTATTACGTTTACCAGCGAGCAGAATAACCTGTTGAATTTGTACTGCATAATAGCCGCTATTATATTGGCCCGCGTCTTTATCGGCTTGAGAGGGAGGAGCATATTGCAAAAAACGATGCGTTTGCGGGTTATATAAATTACCCTGAAACCACAGATTAGGGTTTGGTCGTAAACCCGCCTGCGTAATGGCTGCGTCGGCAATGTCAATCTGGTAACGCTGAGCCAGCAACTGAAAGTTACGATCCAGAAATTGCTGTTCAAGCTGAGGTAAACTTTGCCGAATGGTATCGGTTACAGAAACGGTAGGCTGCGCAAATACAGATACGGTTCCCAGCCAGAAAAGAAGGAAGCCGATCATGCAGCTAGTAACTAATCGAAAACGGAACATACGTTAAAAACAGAATAGCCTAAACTGGCTGATGTGCCCGCAAGTAGTTCCGCAATGGTTAAGGGGTTGTTAAAGGATTATTAATTCTTTCTTAAAAATCGATTGTTTGCACGGGCCGAATAGGGAATTCTAACCGTGAAGGCAATTTTCCGGTTAGTAGGCATTATGGTTGCTGCTTTTCTCGTTGCCTGTTCACTTTTGGTAGCCCAGCCCGACTCAACGGCTCCGATCGATTCAGTTCGGGCAAAACATCCGGCTTTGAAACCAGCGTTTAATCTCGATTTTCGGGATTCTTTTCTCGAAAGTCAGCATGTCAATGTATTGGGAGTAAATGCGGGGTTTACCTATGGTCGTAAACGCCATCAAGTAACGCTGGGTTATTATTGGATTAATTACGCTACCTACCTGCGACTTATCGACTGGCGACGAAATGCCGCCCAGCGCATTAATCTCGCCTACTATACACGTACCGATATGTGGTTTACGAGCCTTATGTATTGGTGGAATCTGACTAATAATAAACGATGGCTGGTCAGTCTACCTGTTGAACTCGGCGGTGGGGTTGCTTATGCGTTACCGCTTAATCTGAGCCAGAATGTTCAGGTTGATCGGTCACGACGGGATTTTTTCGTACCGCTCCAGATTGGTGCCTACGGACAATGGCGGGCAACGCGTTGGGTTGGCTTGAGCGCCCAGATCGGCTACCGGATTTCCGTCTTCCAAACGGCTATTAACCAGAATTTCAATGGGAGTTATTATAGCATTGGTGTATCAATTTACCCGGCATTGGCGACAGATATCTGGCGGTGGGTACGAAAAAAAGACCGAATTTCGCCTTTGCACCCACCCCAGCCCCGCAAACCATGAGTAGCCATAGAAAGCCTGGTTCACCCCGAATAACGCTGCATCAAGTTATCATGCTCGTGTTATCGGTCTATGTTGTTCTGGCCTTGCTTATTCGTGAACTGGTACCAATGCATGAGCAAACCCGGCAATTGCTCGACCAGATCGACACGGGTATCTGCCTGTATTTTCTCTACGATTTTTTCCTCCGGCTCTATCAGGCACCTAACAAATGGAAATTTCTTCAATGGGGCTGGATTGACTTACTAGCCAGCATTCCCGCTCTCGACTGGTTTCGGCTGGGGCAGTTGGTACGCGTATTCCGAATCCTGCGGATGGTTCGTTCGTTTCGATCTATCCGTGACTTCCTGAATTACCTTTTCCGCAACCGGGCCAATGGTACGTTGGCGGTTGTGCTACTGAGTTCAGTCCTGCTCATGATTTTTGGGGCGGTAGCCATTCTTTACGCCGAACGCGTACCCGAAGCCAACATAAAAACACCTTCCGATGCTCTCTGGTGGGCATTCGTAACCATCACTACAGTTGGCTATGGCGACAAATTCCCCGTCACAACATTCGGGCGACTCATTGCGGCTGTATTGATGGTTGCCGGCGTTGGGCTGTTTGGAACGTTTACTGGCTATGTAGCCAACTTTTTTGTGGAAGATGAGCAGGAACAAACCGACAACGACATGAAAATCCTGATCAGCGAAGTTCGGAAACTACGGAAGAAAATTGAAGAGCTGGAAAAGAAAGTATCGTAAGTTATTAGTGATGAATGACAAAGCAACTCTCACACTTTCATTAATTGTTTGATCCTTGACTGATAAGCCTGCAAATAATTTCTTTTCGTGGTACTGTTGAGAAAAGAAGCAGCTACTAATTTTTCTACCTTTTCTGACTGTGATAACATCAACGTCAACATATCATTAAATACCTTTTCACTAATTCCAGCGTGTTCTGAAAGTATAGCAAATTGTTTGCTGATTTTTCCCTGAGCTAATTTGGCAGGCAATAATCCATCATCCAAAGCAAAGTCTTTATCATCTATATGAATACGGCTATTCAATAGATCATAGGCTGGACTTAGTCTATAATCTCCCATTGGCGTTTCAAGCAACGAGAAGTTTTTCAAATGAGCATCGCCATTTGAAAATAAATAATTAAATAAAAGGATTTTTAACAGCTTCGGCACTTCCAGTTTATACGCCGGCAAATAAGCTTGCATTAATTGAAATAACTCTAAATAACTTCCCAAATATTTGTAATGTTCTCCATGAGTTTGTGGAGTTCTGGCAGCTAAAGATGCAAAATCATCCTGAGCTATTTTTGTGCCTCCTTCGTTTACATCAAAGCGCTTAGTGATGTAGGCGGGTGTGCCATTTTTAAAGAATATCAATGCATTTTCAGCCGTTTCAATACCATATACCTGACGGGCAATTTGCATGGTTAAGTGCTCGTTTGCAGGCATTTGGTCTGTTTTTTTTCCTGAGCTCGGAATTGGCTTTAGTATATATGTTCCCCGTTCTCCCTCGTTGATAAGTCTTAGCTTATTTTTTTCCAGCAACATAGAGAATTTTTCCTGTACTCCTGAAATAGATATGCGTTTTCGATTTTCGTCAAAAATCTCGCCTGTTTCTGGATTAGATGTGGGAGAATCGTAGGGCAATACATGATTCACTTTCCTACTATAAAAAACTCTATTCAAACAGGTCTTGCTGTATGTAGAAAAGCCTTCAGCCAATGTTCCCGGACAATAGTTTATTTGAGGGATAGTCATAGCTCTTCTAGTTTAATAACTCTAACTGCGCCAATTGTATCATTTTTTGCAGTCGCCATCAACAATCCAAAATAATCGTCTTTGTCTATTCTATTATACGTACAAACTACTCGTTTGTTAGATCCTTCTGGAAGCATATTATAGAAAAATGGAAACAAGTAGTTGGAATGATATTCTTGCTTATTTTTAGGTAAAGTAAGACTTATTCCTGGCTTATCGCTTTGTGTGTACCAAGCATCATAATAGCGAAATGTAAACGTACTATCATCGTGCTGGCTTAATATACCTGCTGCTTCATCTTTAAATAATACGTTTGCTTTCCTCATTTGCCAGTAAATACATTTTTAATCTTTAAGCAAACCTCCATGCCCAATACATCGGCTAACTTTTGTAAAGTCTGTAATGTAGGATTTCCTTTTCCACGTTCAAATTGTTTTAACGTTCTTAAGCCAACGCCCGATAACTCAGCCAAGGTTTCCTGCGTTACCTGAAGCAATTTCCTCCGCTCTTTTATAGTTTTTACTAACTCATCAATGTGCATTATAATGCTCTTTTTATCGCAAAAATACAAAAAGCATTACTATTTACAATAAAAAGAGCACTATAATACACATAAGGCGCTCTTTTTTAAGTTCAGCAGTTAACCTCGTTAAAGAATAAATTTAAAATCACCTTCCCTTCACCAAACTAGCTGGTAAATCATACAGCAGCCAGGTTTTGTTTTCGATGGCCGGTGATTTCTGGCGGATCAGATTTATGAAATCTGTAATGCCCAGGGGTTCGTTACCGTTGGCATGAATGAGGACTAAACTGCCCTGTTTGGGCTGCTGATTTTTGGCTAACCAGGCATCGCTGCCGATGGGCAATAACCCAAAAGCCAGTACCCGATCAAAGACAGCTTTATCGGAGACGAGGCCTGGGAAGCGGAAGAATATAGACGGCGTCAGGCCATTTTTGAGCATAGCCTGCTCGTTTAGCAACACTTCATCATTTAGATTAGTGGCTCCTTCGAGCAGGAAATTCATCGGCAGCGGCAACCGGGGATTATACCGATGATGGTACGAATGGTTGACCCACGTAATGTCCAGATCACCCCGACTAACCAGGTTTTTCAGGTAAGCTAAATCCGCCTGATGGCTCTCCATCCAGAGCCCTGTAATGGTAATGGTAACTGGAATCGGCTTCTCTTCGGGCTCAAACGCACGAATCAGTTGCTCAAATACCGAACGAGTTAATGGTTTGGTGGATGGACAAAGATCAATGGTCAGGCTGAAACCACGCTCGGTTGTATCGGCACGCTCGATGCCGGCATCCTGCAAATTGTAGTCCCGCGTCTGCTCTAGCTGAAGTATTCGCGCATAGGGCGTTTGGCTAAGTTGATCCAGCACACTCGTCCAGGGTAATGCTCGAACACTGGCTGGCGGAAGATTGACAACAGCCGTTTTGAGAGTATGCGGATTGAGCGTTAGGTAACGAGTTTGACCGCTCTGCTTCCACTGCCGCAGGATGACCTGATGCGGTTGCGGGTTGGTCAGCCCAAAAAATACGCGATAGTCTGTTAACTGTCCGAGCGCATGGAGGCTGCTCAACACGAACAAACTTAACACACACAAAAAACGATTCATCTCTCGTCTAGAACCCAGTAGCCGTGTACGATGTGGAGACAATCCGATTCCAGTCGGGGTGGCGTTTGAGGTAGGCCGAAACGAATGGGCAAAGCGGCACAATGGTCAGGTTGTGTTGCTCAACATACTCTAACACCCCTTCTACTAACGTCGAGCCAATACCGTGTCCTTCTAAACTTGGATCAACTTCCGTATGGACCAGTGCAAGCGTTTCATCATTTACCTGTTGGTATTCCACAAAGGAAATCTTACCCTCTGTTTCCAGTTCAAATCGGTGCCGGTGGGTGTTGTTATGAATGGTGCTCATGTTCATTGGGGTTTATGTTCTCTCTCTACGCAAAAAAAGGGCTAGTTGTTCAAATGAAGGATCGTAATTTGCGATTGACTTTCGTACAAATGCTGCCATGAACCGCCTTGACCGCCTGACTGCCATCCTGATTCATCTGCAAACCAAGCGGGTTGTTCGCGCCCAGGAGTTAGCTAAACGCTTCGATATCAGCCTTCGAACGGTGTACCGTGATATTCGATCGCTGGAAGAAGCCGGTGTTCCCATTGGGGCCGAAGCCGGTGTCGGCTATTTCCTGACCGACTACCACTTACCGCCCGTCATGTTTACCAGTGCCGAAGCCAGCGCACTCCTGTTAGGTGGCAAGTTAATTGAAAAATGGGCCGACGAGTCGATTCGTACCGAATTTGAGTCGGCACTTTTTAAAATAAAATCGGTATTGAAGCGCACGGATCAGGAGCGATTAGACGATTTGGAAGCGCATATTCACGTGGCAGCACCCAGAAGCCGCCAGCCGTATTCGGATGGATTATTGACGCACATTCAGCACGCCATCGCCCAGAATCAGGTTCTTTTACTCCAGTATCATTCACAATACAACGATACGGAAACAGAACGCGAAGTCGAGCCGGTTGGCCTGCATCACTACCGCATGGGCTGGCATCTGATCGCTTTTTGCCGTACTCGTCAGGATTACCGCGATTTTCGGGTGGATCGTATTCGTCAGCTTACTAATACAGGGCAGCGATTCGCTCGTCCCGAACGCCTGTCTTTACAGGAGTATATTGATCGGATGGGGGCAGACTGGCCGGTAGATAACGCGACCGTTTTATTCCCGAAGTCGGTTGCCCGGTTCATGCAGGAACAGAAATACGCCTATGGCTTTGTCAGCGAAGACGACCTCGGCGACTACTTTCGGGTAAATTTCCAAACGCCTTATATAGAAGGGCTGGCCCGTTGGCTGCTCATGTACGGCAACTCGATAACCATTGAGCATCCTGAATCACTACGAACGATGATGCAACAACTGGCCGATGAGCTACAAACGCATTATTCAGCTCACCCTGTCATTGGCTAGAACCTTACTGACATACTGTTGTCAGTAGACGCCCTGATCTTCGCTATCATTATCAGTCAACGACCATGCGCAACGACCTAATCGTATCTCAATCCATCGACATTACTGCCAGTGCATCCAGAGTCTGGGAAGTGCTGACAACCCCTGACCTGATCAAGGAATACCTGTTTGGTACCGAAACCGTCACCGACTGGAAAGTCGGCAGCGAGATCATCTTTCAGGGCGAATACGAAGAACAAACGTATCGGGACAAAGGTGTTATCCTCGAAAACGTACCCAATAAGCTCCTTAGTTACAGTTATTGGAGCGGCTTTTCCGGCGCAGAAGATAAGCCCGAAAACTATTCGACAATCACTTACACCCTAAGACCCGAGGGAGACCATCAAACCGAATTTACCTGGACGCAACAGGGCTACACCACCGAGGAAGGCTATAACCACTCGGTAAACGGCATGGGCGCGTTTCTGAAGCAGATCAAGGAACTAGCGGAGCGGTAAAACTTTTGTCATTAGTAGTCAGAAATGGTCATTGATTGTCAAGTATCGCTATCAAACAATCCTTGACAATCAATGACCATTTCTGACTACTAATGACAATTTATTTAAACGCTGGAATACCCGTAATTTCCGCCCCCAGAATCAACAGCTGAATGTCGTGCGTACCCTCATAGGTACTTACTGATTCGAGATTCATCAGGTGACGCATAATCGGGTACTCGCCCGAAATGCCCATGGCACCCAGAATCTGGCGTGCTTCACGAGCGGCCCGCAATGCGATTTCAACGTTATTGCGCTTAGCCAGCGAAATCTGTGCTACTGTCGCCCGGTCTTCGTTTTTGAGCGTACCCAATCGCCAGCAGAGCAGTTGCGCCTGCGTAATATCGGTCAACATCTCAGCGAGCTTCTTCTGCACTAATTGAAAGCTGGCAATTGGTTTATTGAACTGAATTCGTTCGAGGGCGTATCGTCGGGCAACTTCGTAGCATTCCATAGCGGCTCCCAAAGCACCCCAGCAAATACCGTAACGGGCTTGTTCCAGACATTTCAGGGCGCTCTTTAGACCGTAAGCCTCGGGCAGTATATTTTCCTTAGGCACCTGTACATCCCGAAAAACCAGTTCGCCCGTACTGCTCGCCCGTAGCGACCATTTGTTATTGATTTCGGCAGTTGTAAACCCTTCCATGCCCCGTTCCAGAATCAGGCCCCGGACTTTTCCGTGATCATTTCTGGCCCACACAATCGCGATATCGGCAATGTTGGCGTTGGTGATCCAAAGCTTTGACCCGTTGAGCAAATAGTAATCACTACGCTCGATAAAGCTGGTTTCCATTCCACCCGGATCAGATCCATGGTTCGGTTCTGTCAAGCCGAAGCAGCCTAACAATTCACCTTTCGCCAGTTTAGGCAGGTATTTTCTCTTTTGTTGCTCCGAGCCGAAGGTGAAAATCGGGTACATCACCAGCGAATTTTGCACCGACACGCACGAGCGCATACCCGAGTCGCCCCGTTCAATTTCCTGCGTCATCAGTCCGTACGAAATCTGGTCCAGTCCTCCCCCACCGTATTCAACGGGAATGGTAGCCCCAAAGGCACCAATCTGTCCAAACTTCTTGACGATATGCTCAGGAAATTCAGCCCGTTGGGCGCACTCTTCGACAATGGGCGTAATCTCACGTTTCACGAACGTACGAACGGCCGACCGAACTAATTTGTGTTCGGCCGTGAGCAGATCATCAATACAGTAGAAATCCGGCGACTCAAAGGAGTCAACCTTATTTCGGGGCGGAGTTAGGGAGGGGGCTTGCATAGGAGTTTAACAGTAAAAGGGCTCGCTTGTTGTAGGAATGGCTATTTTTGTCAATTTAAAGAGGATAGCTTAGAGGCACCAAGAGTAGTTTTCTTGCCCAATGACGGTATAAATTAGCACGTATGAAAATCCATATTTTCGGCGCTTCGGGTTCGGGGGTAACTACGTTAGGAAATGCCCTGGCTGATCAAACCAACTTGCCCTATTTTGACACGGATTATTTTTTCTGGGAACCATCCGATCCGCCGTTTACGGTTAAGCGAAATCCTACAGAACGCAACAATCAGTTGCGTAGCGAACTACAAAAACATAGTAGCTGGATCGTTGGTGGCTCGTTAGTAAGCTGGGGCGATGAGTGGATCTCCGCTTTCGATGTAGCCGTTTTTGTCTGGATACCACCCGATATTCGAATCGATCGGTTGCGAAAAAGAGAGTTTGCCCGGTACGGAAACGTGATTTATGAGAACGAACATCGACATAAATTATACGAAGAATTCATTGACTGGGCATCAGGCTACGACGATCCATCATCAAGCAGACGATCATTGGTCGTACATGAAAACTGGATGCAAAAATTGACCTGCCCAATTCTCGAATTGCGTGGAGATTATTCAGTTCAGGAGCGATTAGAAGCCGTGATAAAGCGACTGGCCGCATACGAATCATAGTTAAAAAGACTGGCCTCTACGCTTTAGCGTCTATGTCTACTCTGCTCATTGATAGTCGCAAAACCCGCACCTACGATGCCATTGTCATCGGCTCGGGTATGAGTGGCGGCTGGGCCGCTAAGGAACTTACTCAACGTGGACTTCGTACGCTGCTGCTGGAACGGGGTCGGGAGGTCAAGCACGTAACCGATTATCCGACCGCCAACCTGAACCTCTGGGAGTTAGAACACCGCGGGCAGGTACCACTCCACATTCGGCAGGAATACTCGATTGCCAGTCGAAACTATGCCTTCCATGAAGATACGATGCACTTTTTCGCCAAAGACAGCGATCAGCCCTATGTGCAGGAGAAGCCGTACGATTGGATTCATGGCTATCAGGTGGGTGGTCGGTCACTGACCTGGGGCCGACAAACGCAGCGGTGGAGCGATTTCGATTTTAGCGGTCCGGCCCGCGATGGTTTTGCCGTTGATTGGCCCATTCGCTACGCTGACATTGCGCCCTGGTATAGCCATGTTGAAAAATTTGTGGGTATTACGGGCAATAAAGACGGTCTGGCTACCCTACCCGATGGCGAGTTTCTGCGACCCCATGAAATGTCGTGCGTGGAGACCTATTTTAAGAAGCAGGTCGCGTCTCATTACACTGATCGGCATGTTATTATCGGCCGGGCAGCTCACCTCACAGATCCTCAACCGATTCATTATCAACAAGGTCGCGCAAGGTGCCAGCACCGAACCCTTTGTGAACGCGGTTGTCCATACGGTGGCTATTACAGTAGCAATGCCTCCACCATTCCATGGGCGCTTCGTACGGGAAAACTCACGCTCCAACCCGACTCAGTCGTCCATTCTATCATCTACGACGAGAAAACTAATAAGGCAACGGGCGTTCGGGTCATTGATGCCAAAACTCACCAGATGACCGAGTACTATGCCCGCATTATTTTCGTGAATGCATCGGCGCTGCACACCAACTTGATTCTGTTGAACTCGACCTCTAACCGGTTTCAAAACGGATTAGGGAATGACAGTGGGTTGCTCGGCACACACATGGCATTTCATAGTTATCGGGGACGGGTTACGGCAACCTACGATGGCAACCTTGACTCTACCACCGACGGTCGCCGACCGAATAGCAGTTATATTCCCCGTTTCCGAAATGTTCATAAGCAGGAAACCGATTTTCTGCGTGGCTATGCCGCTACGTTCTATTCGTCAAGAGCGGAGCTTCAAAATCAGGAAGGCGTTGGCGCATCCTTGAAACAGAATTTGCTCAATCCTACCCTGGGCGATTGGCAGGTGGGTTCGGCAATGATGGCCGAAACCATTCCCAAAGCCAGCAGTACCGTACGACTTGATTCGGTGTTGAAAGATAATTGGGGTATCCCGCAGTTGCGGGTGTCGGTAGGTTACGATGAGAACGACGAGAAAATTCTGAAGGATTTCTTCGGGCAGTTTACCGAGATGTACACGAAAGCAGGCTTCAAAAACATTCGCACGCAGGATACCGGACGATTACCCGGCAGCGAAAACCACGAGATGGGGGGCGTTCGGATGGGTCATGATCCAAAAACATCCTTACTGAATCGCTGGAATCAATTGCACCACTGCAAAAACGTTTTCGTGACCGACGGTGCCTGCATGACCTCAACCAGCACCCAGAACCCATCTTTGACCTACATGTACATGGCCCTCACCGCCAGAGCCGCTAACTACGCTGTGAAACAGATGAAAGCGTTAGCGTTGTAGAGTTTTGCGCAATGTATTGACTTGGTCCGACCAGCCCTGTAAGGGCGACCTGTCAATAGAAAACACAGAGCCAGCCTTTTTCAAAGCGCCGTAGGTGCGGCCTACATCAAGGCAAAATAGGTCGCACCTACGGCGCTTTGGGTAAAATTTAACGCCCATTTCCTATTAACAGATCGCCCTTACAGGGCTTCAATGTGCTCGAAAAGAGGTATATATACTCTTGGTGAGGACACAGACCATGGACCCACCACTAATCGTCTGTTTTTGAGATTTCTCCTGCGTCGAAATGACAAAAAATAACCTACCGCTTACTCGTAGCAGAACTTGCAGCCGACGAACCCTGGCGTAACAACCAGGTTGCCAAGTCTTTAGCGGCCTGGAAATTTTGGTAGATCGCCGGAATTTTACGCCCGTCGACATACTCGTTGTATAACCAGGGGTCGCCTACAGCAAAAACGGTTCCTTTCCCTACTTTGGCAACGCCCATAATTACATTACCCGCGTCGGTTACAGCAGCTTTAGCAGGAGCCTTGACATCAAGGGGCGATAATTCTTTAATATAGACCGTTCTGGTTTTCGGGAAGATTGCGTTTCCAGCCGGTATACTAATTTTGCCCTGCTCAAAATGATCTCCCTGAACCATGTTCCGGTTTTTGGGCAGGAATTGCATCCCAAATCGGGCTGCCAGTTGGTTAAAGTGCTTGTGCTCACAGTTTGAGGTATCGTTGGCCATCAGCACGAGTGTACCACCGGATTGCACCCAACTGGCGATGGCATTGATATCGGCCTCGCTCACGTAGTTAGGCTTTGGCGTTTCTTTAGGTGTATCGGGATCAACGATGATGTATACATCGGCACCTTTCAACGAAGCCGCCGTGGGAGCACCTTCTATCGTCGTCGTTTTAGCTCCCAGATTGTTAAAAATAGTCTTCCACCAGAAAAACCCTGAATGCTGATGGTCATCCCAGGTATAGTGAAATGGCTCCTGCTCAACCGATCCATCAGTATGGGTATAGCCCTTCCGGAATTCATGGTTAAAGTAGTTATCGACGGCAACTGTTTTCCCTTTACCAAGGCCGTTTTCGGCAGCTATCTCCATTTCAACGCTGGCCATAATAAACGGACCTACGCCTTTCAAATCATCCTGACGGATGGGTTCGCTCAGGTAATACTCGTAGCTACCATCGCGGTAAGGCGTGCCACCCAGTCCGCCAACAACAACGGTTTTCTCTAGGTGAATCAAGCCTTTCGCATCGGTTGAAATGAAGGTTTTCAGCATACCATCATAACCTTTGTGGGCGGCAGCCATCATCGAAGCAGGCAGATACCCCATCCGAACACCCTTTGCCAGGGCATACACGAACATGGCGGAACCCGAAGCTTCGAGGTAGTTCCCTTTGTCGCCCATGCGATCGGTTACCTGATACCAGCAGCCCGATTTGGGGTCCTGGTACTTCACCAGAGCGGGCATAAACCGTTGCAGAATAGCCACCAACTCGCCCCGACGTGGATTCGACTGCGGAATATAATCCAGCACATCGACCAGCGCCATAGCGTACCAACCCATAGCACGGCTCCAGAAATTAGGCGAGTTGCCCGTTTTGGGGTTGGCCCATTTCTGCTCCCGACTTTCGTCCCAACCGTGATAGATAAGGCCCGTTTTCTCGTCGCGGGCGTGTTTTTCCATCCATACAAACTCATTGATCACGTCATCATAATGCTTGGTACCCGAACCGTCGGACGGCCCATATAACGAGTTGTATTCGACAGCGAATGGCTCCGCCATATACAGGCCATCGAGCCACATTTGGTAGGGGTACCGTTTTTTGTGCCAGAAGCCCCCCTCTTTGGTGCGAGGCTGTTGCGTCAGTTGCTTATGCAGCAGATCAGCAGCTTTCCGATATTTTTCCTTACCCGGTAATGACTGCTGAGCAAGCAACAACAGCGACCGGCCGGGCGTAATGAAATCAAGGTTATAGTCCTCCAGTCGGTAGGTACGAATGTCGCCATCGGCAGTTACGTACCGGTCCATTTGTTTCTGGATGTAGTTGAAATAGCGATCGTCGGCGGTGCGGTACCAGACCTGCTTAACCCCCTCTAACAGAACGCCCGTTTCATATTCCCAATGAGCAACGCCTTTGGTACCATCTTCTCGTTTATACGAAATGGAGTCGGGGTTGCTGGCCATGATAGAGGCAACCATGCGCTGAGACCAGGGCGTCTGCGCCAGCAAACATTGGCTGAATAGCAGCAAAACGCCTAAGAAGCTTCCTTTTGTTGTCATGTTGTCTTTTTTGATACTAGTAATAGCGGGTTAAGTACTCAGCCTACGTTACGTAGCGTTTTAGTGGGTTACTGTTCAAAGCGATCGTCTAAACAGTCGGCCTCTTATCTTAATAAAGGAAATAGATAGTCAGACTAAACCTATACTCTTTTCCTGGCCAATAAATTTTCAACTAATCGAAAAGAACCCAAATCAGCCTACCCCTGTTACCAATGGAGCAATTTTAAGTACTTTCGCCTATTGTTCTGCCCGATAGCCATGACGGCTGGTAGAACAGTCCATTTTACCATGATTCATCAACTTTCGCTTGCTTTACCACCCGAGCTAGCCCTGAATGAGCAGGCTTTTCGGAATCAGGTATTGGCACAGCTTGATTTACCCGATACAGAAGACGTTGTTGTTCGGAAACGTCGACAGTCCATCGATGCCCGCAACCGACAGGTACGGGTGCAGGTGGAAGCTGATGTATTTGCCGGTGAAGCTCCTCCCCAACTCATTCAATACAAAAAACCACAAACTGACGTAAGCCGTGCCCCACAAGCGATTGTGGTAGGTGCCGGACCAGCTGGATTATTTGCCGCCCTTCGATTAATTGAACTAGGCATTAAGCCCATTGTGCTCGAACGGGGCAGCGATGTACGCGCCCGCCGACGCGATCTGGCAGCCATCAACAAAGACCATATCGTCAACCCTGAATCGAACTATTGCTTTGGAGAAGGGGGGGCAGGTACTTATTCCGACGGCAAGCTCTATACCCGATCCACCAAACGGGGCGATGTTAGGCGCATTCTAGAAATCTTCGTTGCACATGGAGCTACCGAGCAGATTCTGGTTGATGCGCACCCACACATTGGCACGAATAAACTCCCGAATGTTGTCGCCGATCTCCGCGAAAGCATCCTGCAAGCCGGGGGCGAAGTTCGGTTCGACACCAAGGTGACCGACCTAATTCTGACTGATCATGAATTAAAAGGTGTTGTTCTCGCGAATGGAGAAACCGTAACGGGCATTGGGGTTATTCTGGCAACGGGGCACTCGGCTCGCGATATTTTTTATCTGTTACACGACCGCAACGTTCGTATCGAAGCGAAGCCGTTTGCTATGGGCGTTCGCATTGAGCATCAGCAGTCGTTGATCGATCAGTTTCAATACCATCGGCCCGATCGGGGTGATTACCTACCGGCGGCTTCCTATAGTCTTGTTACCCAAACCCGGTTTAAAGGGGTAGAACGGGGCGTATTTTCGTTTTGTATGTGTCCGGGTGGCTTTATCGTTCCGGCGGCAACTGCCCCCGGCGAGTTGGTTGTCAATGGCATGTCGCCGTCCCGTCGCGATTCGCAGTACGCCAATTCGGGACTGGTTGTAGCTATTGCTGATGAGGATTTACGGCCTTATGCCGATGAAGGTCCTTTGGCAGGGTTGGCTCTACAGCAGGATCTTGAGCGATGGGCCTGTACGATGGGAAATTTAACGGCAGCAGAACATTCTCAGACGGCACCCGCGCAACGCATTGTCGACTTTGTGGATGGCCGCGTCTCGAATGAGTTACTGTCTACCTCCTACCAGCCGGGTCTGGCATCGGTCGATATGGTGGATGTGCTGCCCGATCACATTGCTCAACCGTTGCGACAGGGCCTGCGCGATTTTGGCAAAAAGATGCGCGGTTACCTCAGCAACGATGGCCAAATCATTGGTGTCGAAAGTCGAACGTCATCGCCCGTTCGTATTCCGCGTGATCGGGAAACCTGCGAGCATGTGGAGGTGAAGCGGTTATTTCCATGTGGCGAGGGTGCCGGTTACGCAGGCGGTATTGTATCGGCCGCCATGGATGGTGAACGATGTGCAGAGGAATTAGTTAAGCTGTATAAGTCACGTTAGTATGGGTTGTTTATTCCGAATAATTCTGGTAATCGTTTGTCTATATCCTTCCTTGTCAAGATCGCAATCTTTATCAGATTGGGCTGGACCGGCCCCACAGAAGCATAACTTGAAAGGCCAGGTCAAATTGATTACTCAGGTACAATCACCAATAAAAAACACAAAGGGAGACTGGTTTGACGGTCCTTCCGGACAGAATTATTCGGAAGAATACACGAAGCTGGGATTACTCCTGAAACGCATTTCCCGTGATGATTACAACAAACCAACTGTGGCTACTCATTACGAGTATAATGCCAAAGGGCAGATCACTGGTTTTTGGGAGGAAACGTTAGAATCAAACCCTCTGTGGGGACCTACAGGAGGGCGAATTGATTACGAATATGACCCAAAAAAGTACGGCTATATTATGCGGGATAAGCGAATCATTATGGGAAAACCCATGTATAGGCGAATTGAAACATCCATCGATTCATTGAATCGAATTGCCATACAGCGTGAATATAAACAGGATACCCTGCTCGTTAGAGAACAAAGGCATAAGTGGGATATACACGGAAATAGTACAGAAGATATAATACGTTCTCGTAATCAACCGGATGATCGAATCAATCCCCGAGATACATCACTCAATAATTTCTTACGGAATGAATTCAGTATCGAGTTGTCGGAGACAGAGAAGACGTTACTTGAGAGATCATTAGATAGCATGATGCACAAAAAAGATAGCCTGCAAAAGCTTCAGCCAGAATGGAGTAACTTCATAACAAACGTTAAGAATAAGTATGATAATCAGGGAAGGTTAATCCGTAGTGAATCCCATTCCACTAATCAATTCACCGAGATTGTTAGTTTTAGTTACGATACAACGGCTACCCAGGTAATACGGCAATCATATAACAAAACAGGAAACTTGATTTCAGAAACCATTAGCCGTCAACATCCCATCCATAAGTATATTTTATCAGATACCAGCCGTCATAAGAATGGAGATAAATGGGAAGAAAAAATATATAATTACAATTTCGATAACGTTAAAAGTCCAACCTACCAATTCAAGTATGACGATCATGGCAATTGGATCGAGCGAAAGCAAATTGATGCCAACGGCAAACAAATTGGAGTAGCTTTAGTACGTACAATCGAGTATTATCCATAAACTGTTGCGCTTACCAGATTTTCCTATTTCCTAAACACCCAAAATCGAGCTTATCCGAACCAGTCAATGTTGCAAACATCCTTCCATACTTTTGCTGAAGACCTTCACCAGCGGCTGCAAAAGCCACTTCCAGGCGAACCTGCCCACCAGAAAATGGCATCAGCAGCTCGGTATCGGCAGGGTGTTAAGCCCAATGAGCGAACGCGTCGGTCGGCAGTGTTGATTTGTTTTTATCCGTACCAGAACTCGATTTATTTACCCCTCATTCTTCGCCCTCAATACGATGGTGTTCATGCTGGCCAGATGGCGTTTCCAGGGGGACGCATGGAACGGATTGACGAAAACCTGACGCGCACAGCCCTGCGCGAGGCACAGGAGGAAGTGGGCATCAGGGTATCCGATGTGAAAGTGTTGGGGCTGCTGACGGAGTTATTTATTCCGCCGAGTAATTTTTATGTACAGCCTGTCGTCGGCATTCTCCCTTACCGTCCAGACTTTTACCCCGACCCACGCGAAGTCGAAGCGGTTGTAGAGGTAGACCTGGAAACCCTTGTCGACGAAACTATTGTTGGTGATAGCCAGATTGAAGTCCGTGGGATGCTAATAGACGCCCCATTTTATCAGATTCAAGGCTACCGGGTCTGGGGAGCCACAGCCATGATGATCAGCGAGTTGTTGGTAATACTGGACGCTTAATTAGTCTTTATGGCATTGGCGCTAGCCCCTCCCACTTTACATTCCAGCTACCGTCTTTAGGAAAACCGGGATTTGGATCGCCCTTGTAGCCATCCCAACCAGCACACATCATGGAAACTGCCATTAATAACCCTCCGTTTCCAGGCAGGTAAATCCGGAGGTTATTACGTTGATAATTATGCCCATTAGGCAGATATGTGTTTTTTGTTACCTTCATCAGCAGCACATCAACGGCATCTTTAGGTTTCCCTAAGCGCGCAGCTGTCATGGCAACCAGCGGGTAATCCCATCCCCAGGTTTCCTCCCAATGCCAGACTTTCATGATCTTATCGAAGGTACGCTGCATGGTTGGCAGGTCGAGCTGGGAGGATGCGGGCAGAAAGCCATACGTTCCCAATACAGTCGGATGGTCGGTCATGTACGGCTGGAAGGTGTACGAATCGGGAGCACTTTCGGCAGCCAGGTATAGGCCGTCCTGCACAGGCAAGGGCGAGAGTTTTGCCAGTACATCATCCCACTGTTGATTTCGGGGCAATCCCAGCCGCTGTCGCCACTGTTGCGCTACGGTCAGCCCCCAACGCCAATAGGCAAGCTCGTAGGTTGGGTTCATGGTCGTTTCCGCTTTGAATCGTTCCTGCGCTGGAATCAAGCCTGGCCCCAAAATGTAGGTCTTTTTTACGGGATCGAAGTAGGCGTAAGACGCCATGAAATCGGCCGTTTCGAAAACAAGATCTTTGTAGTTGTCCAGCACTGCCCGGTTATGATGATGGCGATAACACAACTCCGCAAAATACAGAAAATGCGGTTGTTGCCAGATCAAAAACGGCGCAATGGTCGACGGACTTTCGTTGCCATCCTGATCAACCATTTTAGGCCATCGAACCCCTTTAAACCCTTGCCGGGTGGCAATAGCCTGTGCTTTTTCCCGGATCGATTTATACCAGCCAAGGCTTTTCTCCAGCAAATCGATCCGGTTCCACTGCGCAAAATGGGCCGCATGCCACCAGTGCATTTCGAGGTGGGGCTTTCCATACCAGCTGTTATAGGTAAGACCTGTTTCCTGCGGTGGTGCGGAGCCAGCACATTGCAGTTTGGTCAGGTATTGCGATAACACAATCCGCCGTTCCAACTCAGCCGCACGCTTATCGGTACTACCCGACAAGTCGACTGCGCCACCCGATAACCAGAACTGCTCCCAGCTTTGGCGGCTATTGGCTAAGGTAGCCTCAAAGGTTGCCGGTGCCTGCTTGATCGTTCGGTTCGAAAACCGGCAGCTCATCGAAAATGAATCGCCCTGCCCCATTGGTTTTACAACAAAATGGTGCTTTTCGGGCTGCATCAGTGAGGCCCTTTCGCTCCAGCCAAGGCTAACCGAGTAGCGTGTGGTATCGAGCGTTCGTTCGATGAGCGCGCCACGCCCAGTTGTGTATTCAAGACGTGAGCTATGGCGCTGGGGTTTGGTCCAGTCACTCGCATTCTCCCAATCACCAGAACCATACGGAAAGCGAAGTGTAATGGTGATTCGTCCGGTTTTAACCAAAGGAGAGCGTACTTGCACAGCTAGTTGGTCCTGGCTCTGATGGCCCACCGTAATTACATCTACCGGCTGGCCTTCCAACTCAAAATGGCTGCGAATCTCGCCCGTCCACAAGTCCAGTTCCTGCCGGATGTTCCGCAAATCCAGAGGTTTCACCATCGAACCATCGGCTTTCGTCAATCCAAAACCGATTTGACCCAAATGTAGTCGATGCGGGTTTTCCCGAAACCAATCGGATGCGGCTTTTTTTCGCTCAGGTGCTGCATACGAATACGTATAGGACACACCGCGCCCATGCGACTGATACTCTTTGTACACCTCGTCAAGACGATACTGTTGCGTATTTGGAAAGCTGTGCCAACCCCATTGCGACTGGGTGCCAAGCGAAACACCCTGCTGATAAACATCAGGAAACGTTTGTAAGCCCGTTGGGTCGACCGTAACGGCAAATTCACCATTCCCGACCGATAAAGACTGCATTGAATCGAATCGGGTAACGATAACGTTATGCCGACTAACCAGCGCTTTTCG
This sequence comes from Spirosoma migulaei, assembly GCF_054776855.1. NCBI lineage: Bacteria > Pseudomonadati > Bacteroidota > Cytophagia > Cytophagales > Cytophagaceae > Spirosoma > Spirosoma migulaei. The sequence goes on from NZ_BAAHBG010000014.1 coordinate 20,120, forward strand.
GTCAATGCGCGCTGGAGGATTAGTGTTGTGAAGGATTGGTCGAGTGGTAAGGCTCGTCGCCACGATAACAACACTCAGTAAAAAGAACCGATTAATCATACAACAAACGTGATTACCCTGGCAAAGAACCCAATAAACTACTACTTCCCAAATCATTACTTACTTACCTGATTTTAGACTTCAGTTTCGTTGCTCAACAAATGCCAGAAGCAGATTTTGTAGGGCAATACTTTTTTTCTAGCCAGGAAGTACTAAGTAAACTAAGTACTTCCTGAATGGTGCTATTAGAAATACAGGTTAATTTCTTACACCAACAACCCCTTATCTTGTTCATTACTAGCAATCAATGGTTGTTTAGTGCAAGCAAATCGGCTGAGTAACTCGTACATGAATAAGGATTTTTACGGGCAAATCAGCGTTATATAAGCTTCTATATATTCTACAAAAAACCACTCACTTTCAGATAGCTACGGTTGATAAAGTCGTCAACGTTAATAGCTTTGCAGTTTAAGAACCTTCGCGGACATTTAACCGTTAAAAATTAAGTTTTCTCTTGCAAATTATTACCCTGTGAAAAGATGGATTGCTCTCATTCTCGTTGCGGCTGTACTCGGCGGGATCATTTACTACAATAAAGTATTACATCCTGCTCCCGGAGCCGCTGGCGGTGGACCCGGAGGTGGCGGTAAAGGTGGAGCTGATGCCAAAGGAGGCCCTGGCGGTAAAGGTGGCCCCGGTGGTAGTGGGAGTCCCGCCAACATCAATGGCTTTGTGGTCATATCGAAACGTCTTCAGGAAGATATTGTATCCAGTGGCTCGTTGCTGGCTTCGGAACAGGTTGACATCTATCCTGAAATTTCGGCCCGGATTACACAATTGAATATCCATGAAGGTCAGCCGGTAACAAAAGGTGCGTTATTAGTTAAGCTCTTCGACGCCGACTTGCGGGCGCAGTTGTTAAAACTTCAGGCGCAGGCCGACAATGCCCAGCGTACTGAGGAACGTAACAAACAATTACTGGCTCGGGGTGGTATAAGCCAACAGGAATATGACATCGTGACGACCAATTTACGGTCGTCATTGGCTGACATCGAACTGGTGAAAGCCAACCTACAGAGAACCGAAATTCGGGCTCCGTTCTCGGGTGTTATTGGTTTACGTAATGTGAGTTCAGGAGCGGTTGTATCGCCAAGTACACTCATCGCGCGACTACAACAGATATCGTCGCTTAAACTCGACTTTTCAATTCCTGAAAAATATGGGCAGGCTGTACACAATGGCAGCCAGATTTCGTTTTTAGTGGATGGAAGCAAAGAGCCGAGCCAGGGAGTCGTCTACGCCATTGAGCCGGGGGTGGAAGAACAAACCCGTAACCTTCGCATTCGGGCGCGTGTTAATAATACGTCGGCCCGTTTTCGGCCGGGTACGTTTGCTCGTGTCACGCTTACGATTCAGAATAACCAAAGTCTAGTGGTTCCGACCCAGGCCGTTATTCCGCAAACCCGCACGAATCAGGTGGTGCTTGTCAAAAATGGCAAAGCAGTGTTTAAAGATGTTACAACGGGTCTCCGTACGGCTGGTACAATCCAGATTTTGTCGGGCTTACAGGTGGGGGATACCGTTGCAACTACAGGTCTGTTGTTTCTGAAACCTGATTCGCCCGTTAAGGTGAGTAAGGTTATCACACTATCGAATAGTGCCCGAATGTAGCAAGTAATTGATATTGTTTGAGGTTTGACGTGTACGGTTTGACGTTCTTTCTGTAGTAGCCAACCGTATACCTCAAACCGTAAACTGACAAGCAAACTCAACAAACATGAGTCTTCCCGAACTTAGTCTGAACCGACCTGTTTTTGCGATGGTGATGTCCATCGTTATTGTGTTGTTCGGCGTTATCGGCTTCACATTCCTGGGTGTTCGCGAATACCCGGCTATTGACCCTCCGGTGATTTCCGTGCGCACGAACTATACAGGGGCTAACCCCGAGATCGTCGAATCGCAGATTACCGAGCCTATCGAAAAATCGCTGAACAGCATTGAAGGCATCCGGACGATTTCCTCGAACAGCGCCCTGGGTGCCAGTACGATCACCGTTGAATTTAACCTGGATGCCAACCTGGAGCAGGCGGCTAACGACGTACGCGATAAGGTAGCTCAGGCTCAACGGCAACTACCGCAAGATATTGATGCACCACCTGTGGTAACAAAGGCGGATGCTAACTCCGATCCAATCATTTTCATGACGGTTCAGAGTACTACACGCAATCCGACGCAATTGTCGGACTATGCCGAGAATGTACTTCAGGAACGGTTACAAACCATTCCCGGCGTTAGTCAGGCCAATATTTATGGCCTTAAGCGCCAGGCCATGCGTCTCTGGATTGATCCTATTAAATTATCGGCCTACCGGCTAACGTCACAGGATATTCAGGCTGCACTAACGGCGCAAAATGTAGAACTACCTGGCGGAAAGGTATATGGCAACAATACAGAACTGACTGTAAAAGCGGTAGGCAGGCTGACTACGGAAGACGATTTCAACAATCTGATTCTGCGTCAGACGAGCAATCAGATTGTTCGGTTTAAAGATGTTGGTTATGCAACGCTTGGGGCCGAAAACGAAGAAACAATTTCGAAACAAAATGGCGCGGTCGGTGTAATTCTGGCGTTGATTCCGCAGCCGGGTGCCAACTATGTCAGCATTGCTGATGAATTCAACAAACGCTTCGAACAGCTAAAGAAAGATCTCCCCAGCGACATTATTGTCAGCATTGGTACCGACCGGAGTATTTTCATTCGGCGAGCCATTGAGGAAGTAGGTGAAACCCTGCTTATCTCGTTCGTACTGGTCGTATTGGTCATTTACTTCTTCTTCCGCGACTGGCTGATTGCGTTCCGCCCCCTGATTGACATTCCGGTATCGCTTATCGGTGCGTTTTTCATCATGTACCTGGCCGACTTCAGTATCAACGTACTGACGCTGCTTGGAATCGTTCTGGCTACGGGGCTCGTGGTGGATGATGGTATTGTGGTAACAGAGAATATCTTCAAGAAGATCGAGCAGGGAATGGATACCGAGGAGGCCGCACGAGAAGGCTCCAACGAGATTTTCTTCGCGGTAATTTCTACCTCTATTACCCTGGCTATCGTGTTCCTGCCGATCATCTTCCTGCAAGGTTTCGTGGGTCGATTGTTCCGAGAATTTGGGATTGTCGTTGCTGGAGCCGTACTGATTTCTGCCTTTGTATCACTCACCCTGACGCCGGTACTCAGCGTAAAATTGACCAGTAAAGATCACGGACAATCCTGGTTCTATCGAAAAACCGAACCGTTCTTTAACTGGCTCGATGATTCATACCGGGAGTCCCTTACGGGTTTCATGCGGAAGCGCGGTTGGGCATTCGTCATGATTGTTGCCTGTTTAGCACTGATTTTCGGATTAGGGTCAATGCTTAAATCCGAGCTGGCTCCCTTAGAAGATCGGGGCCGTACACGTATTTCGATCACCTCGCCCGAAGGCACCAGTTTTGAAGCGCAGTCTGCCATGACCGACCGGGTTATGCAGTTTGTGCTCGACTCCATACCTGAAACCCGTTTGGCATTTAGTGTGGTAGCACCTGGTTTTTCGGGAGCGGGGGCGGTTAACTCCTCCTTTGTGATGGTAAACATGGTTGACCCTTCCGAACGCAAACGGTCGCAGCAGGACATTGTTGACTTACTGACCAAAAACCTTAGAAGGTTCAATGAAGCCCGTATGTTTCCCAATCAGGATCAAACGATTCAGGTAGGCCGAGGGGGTGGACAGCCCGTTCAATTCGTGATTCAGAATCTGAATTTTGAGAAACTACGGGAGAAGCTACCCGTATTTCTGGAGGAGGTTCAGAAAGATCCTACATTCGTGAATCCTGATACGGACTTGAAATTCAACAAGCCCGAGCTGAACATTAGTATCGACCGCGAGAAAGCGACCAATCTTGGCATCTCAGTACAAGACGTAGCCCAGACGCTCCAGCTAGCCTTGAGTAATCGTCGCCTGGCCTACTTCCTGATGAATGGGAAACAGTATCAGGTAATCGGGCAGGTAGACCGGGCCGATCGTGACTCCCCTGTTGATTTAGCTTCGTTCTATGTCCGTTCGAATCAAGGTCAGTTAATTCAGCTAGACAATCTGGTGAAATTCCAGGAGGTGAGTAGTCCACCGCAGGTGTATCACTTTAACCGATTCAAATCAGCTACGGTGTCGGCCAATTTGGCTCCAGGCAAAACGGTTGGCGACGGCGTTGAGGCTATGCGGGCTATTGCCGCTCGAACCCTCGACCAAAGCTTCCAGACAGCACTTTCCGGCCCTTCACGCGATTTTGCTGAAAGCTCGTCTAACACGCTGTTCGCTTTTGGTCTGGCCCTGATTCTGGTTTATCTGGTATTGGCCGCCCAGTTCGATTCGTTTATCGATCCGCTTATTATTATGATTACCGTACCGCTAGCCCTCGCCGGAGCCGTATTCTCTCTGTGGATGTTTAACCAGACGTTGAATATTTTCAGTCAGATTGGTATCATCATGCTAGTGGGCTTAGTTACAAAAAATGGCATTCTGATTGTAGAGTTCGCCAACGAACAGCGATTGGAGGGTAAGAATAAATTTGAAGCGGCAGCCCAATCGGCAGCCATGCGGCTTCGTCCAATTCTAATGACTACGCTCGTAGCTGCCTTTGGGGCTTTACCACTAGCCATGGCTTTAGGGTCGGCATCGAAAAGTCGGGTTCCGCTGGGTATTGTGATTGTGGGCGGATTAATATTCTCCCTCATTTTGACACTCTATGTTGTACCCGTTATTTATACTTATCTGAGCCGCAGGAAGGATGTAACACCGGACGAGCCGCAAACAGACAATACGATGAAGCCTAAGCAGGTGGGCGTACCCGCTTAGATGCCATATTATTAACATATTTATCAGGGGTGAATCTGGCTTTACAGATTCACCCCTGATGCATTTAGTGCCTGTCTTCCTCACTTCTCAACAAAAACATTCCTTGTATCGGTTATAAATTTCCTTCTTTTTCCTTCTTTCCTTTTGGGCCATCTTTCACCAACCACTGGCTCTTCGCACGAATCTGCATGAAACGCTATTTCTATTTTTTCCTGTTATTACTTGGGCCGGTTGCCTTCGCTCAAACACCCTTAAACGTCGATAAAGAATTTGCCTTTGCTGCCAAACAATATGAGCTAATGCTTAAAAGTCACCCCGACACTACCAAATTCCCACAGTCTACGAAGCCCGACGGCACACCTGACAACCGTAAATCGGACTGGTGGTGCAGTGGCTTCTTTGGTGGCTCACTCTGGCATATCTATGAACGAACCAAAGCGCCAGTCTGGAAAGCTGCCGCTAACAAATGGACGATGGCTGTGGCCAAAGAGCAATACAATACGGGTACCCACGACTTAGGTTTCATGCTCTATTGCCCCTTCGGTAATGGGTATCGGCTGACTAAAAATGAGACGTACCCACCCATATTACTCACGGGTGCGAAGTCACTATCTACCCGCTTCGACCCAAAGGTTGGGGTAATTAAATCGTGGAATAAATTTCAGAACTATGATTATCCTGTTATCATCGATAATATGATGAACCTGGAGTTCTTGTTCTGGGCAGCAAAACGATCGGGAAATAAAGAATTTTATAACCTCTCTGTTACACATGCCGATAATACGATAAAAAACCATTATCGGCCCGATTATAGTAGCTACCACGTCGTTTGTTACAATCCTGACGGTACTGTGGCGGCTAAAAAAACTGCGCAGGGCTACGCCGATAATTCGGCCTGGGCGCGGGGACAGGCATGGGGCTTATACGGCTTCACAGTGATGTATCGTGAAACAAAAGACAAAAAGTACCTGGATTTCGCTCGTCACATTGCTGATTTTTACCTGAGTCATCCAAACTTACCCGCCGACAAGGTTCCGTACTGGGACTTTAATGCGCCTAATATTCCCAACGAAGAACGGGATGCCTCGGCCGCTGCCATTACAGCCTCAGCTTTACTTGAACTGTGCACCTACGGCGGTCCATCGGCCAAGACGTATTACCAATCAGCGGTGAAGATGCTGGAAAGCCTGTCCAGCCCAGCTTACAAAGCCAATTTGGGCGAGAATAATAACTTTATTCTGAAACACAGCGTAGGGCATAAACCCCAAAAGAGTGAAGTGGATACACCAATCATTTACGCTGATTATTACTATCTGGAAGCATTACTCCGCTATGATGCGCTCCAGAAAAAATCAGCGTTCCGGTCGTAATTTGGTATAAAAGAGTTTTGACAGGATGAACAGGATTAATAATCCTGTTCATCCTGTCAAAACTTTATCTAGTAATAGCGCCGAATAGCCTGAATTGTCACAATAGTTGGAGCCGACAAATAAAAGTCAAACAAGGAATGCCCTAATAGTTCATGGCTGATGGCATTAAGATGTTGTGGGTCATTTGCCAAAAAATACTCTTCTTCTGGGCGAATTACTAAATCGGAATCAAATACACTGAACAATTGATTTTCCGCTTCCTGTAACAATAAGTTGCGGCTGCGTTGCCGAACCCACTGGTTAATCCGATCCCGATTCGGAAATGGAGTCAGTATCAAAACATTATGACGGAAGGGGCGTAACTGTTTCAGCAAAACAGACAAGGCCATTTTGTCGCGCGACCGAACGAAAGAACGTAATAAGGTGCTCATTGCCTTGAATGGGCTAAGTTGCCCAGCCTCTGTTTCCCCAGATTGCAATGTCAGTGACTGTGGTAACGCCGGTGTCGCCAAACAGGGCACATTCACCGAGTCGAAGACGGCGGGCTGAATAATCCGATGGTCAAGTTGAAGAATAATTAAGTCGAAACGGCTGAGGGGTAGTTGCGCCAGCGTAGACGACATCTGCGCCATCGTTAAATGAGCATAGGCTTCTACCGACACGGGTTGCCCGGCTCGGCTAACCTGCCGAATAAAATGCCCTACGAAACTTAAGTTTCCTCCCGACAGGCCGAAGCCATAGGTATGTTCATCGCCAATTACCAACACGTTCATCAGTCAATAAAAACGGGGCGAATAAACCCGTTTCCTACCTTTACGTAACAGCCTGGCTAACTGTGGCAATGGACACAGAAAAATTATTAACAACCTAAACAATAATTGCAACGTTATACGTTGGGAACGCGTAGTCTATGTAGTGTCAGGTTGTTAACGTAAATCCGATCGAACTTTGTTTTTCCGAAAATCGTCTTCCTTCGCCGATAATGATCTGCTAAGCGTTATTCGGGCTTGTCGCGTAAACGACCCGCGAGCCCAACGAACGCTGTTCAAGCAGTTTTTTGGCTATGCAAAGAGTATCTGCCTGCGCTACACCTCAAGTAGTGAGGAAGCCGAAGATGTACTAAACGAAGGATTTCTGAAAGCATTTCAGCATTTAGATAGTTATGATGAAACATTACCATTTAAAGCCTGGCTGCGGACAATTCTGGTAAATACGGCGATTAGTCACTATCGCAAAAATCATCGGTTTGAGCAACACACATCGCTGGACGCGGGCGAACAGGTGGCCTTCGATGAGAATATTGTTGATCAGATTGCTGCTGAAGAGATTCTGGCCCTGGTTCAGCAACTAACACCAACTTACCGGACCGTATTTATGATGCACGTAGTGGATGGCTACACCCTCCACGAAATTGCCGGTATATTGAGCCATAACGAGGCTACTGTGCGTTCGAACTACGCCCGCGCCCGGCAGAAGTTACAGGTACTCATCAAACAAGCTTATCCATTTTACGAAAATTCTGGCCCTGGTGCCACCATTCCATATCATGAAAACTGACCGATTTTCCGATATTATCCGGCGAAAACTGGAAAGTATTCGGCCGGAATTTACCGAAAAAGACTGGACGAGGATGCAAGCCACGCTTCAGCAGGCTAGTCCGCCCCAACCCGGCTCAGGCGGCACAGGGCAACCCTTCAGTCAGAGTATCTGGTCATCGCACCCCTGGCTCATGGCGGCTGCAACTATCAGTACCGTTGTGTTGGTAGCCTTTAGCATCTGGCAACGGGCTGAAATTAACAACCTGCGTCAGGCGATAGGTCAACTCAAACAAAAGCCTGATTCAACGCAGGCAGCTCCTACCTTACCCGGACAGGAACAGTCGACACTATCCCAAACAGAGGGCGCTCGTCAGCCGTTGCCTGTGCAAAGCCGTGAATCAATGCCATCGTTGAATCAGAAACAAGGAATTTCTGGTGAACGGGATACTGTTTACATAACCCGCTATGTTACGCCACCTGCCCGTTCACGATCAGAGACTGTGGATGAACGGGCATTGCAGGGAACAGAAACTCCGCCTGATCAACGATATGCGGAAACAAGTCGATCGTCTGTTTCTACGAGCCCATCACGCCAACCTACTAACCTAACTAACAACCAGAAAACTGATTCATATGGCGTTTCCTCTACTCCCTTAACCAGTGAAAAAAATACCTCTATAACCAGTTCTGAAAACAACGTTACTCCTTCGGTTACGCTGGATAAATCGGCGAATCCACTTGCCAATACCAGCCGTGAACGTCGGCTCAGGAAAGGTCGGTATTCAAATACAAATGAAGTTTACCAGACCAATCCAGCTAGTGGCATGGTGACGAATAGTCGGAGTCCTAAAACTAACTATTCAGACAGGGCTACAAACCTAGTTAACTCGGTCGAGCAAACTCAGCAATCCAAAACCGAGCAGTTAGTTGCTATGAGTGGTACATCAGCCAGTTACGAACTGGCTACCAGTCGCCCTTTATCGGCAAAAACCGCTAACTGGAATGGCATGTTGGCTCAGCGAGCAAATCGAATAAGAAAGGCCTGGACTCCAGCGGTTATTGATGAGGTACAAACGGCTCCAGCCAGCCAGCCAGTTAAGCAACTACCGATCCAGTTCCGGCTAGGTGTAGGTGGTGAACTAGCCTCTGGTTTATGGAACGCAGGTGCATTTGGTGAAGTGCTTCTGGGCAAGCATCTGACCGTTGGTGTTGGATTTGTCCAGGCGACGTATACGAATAAGTTTACCAATGACGATGACTTCGAAGATCGTACACATCGTAATTTCAAAAAGGAATTTGGTCCAGGAATTGATCAATTCCGTGATATATTAAATATTGATACCCGTCAAACACGGTATCAGATCCCAGTAAGCCTTGGTTATCGGATTCCGCTTAACCAGTCGCTCTCATTACTACCAACCGTTAGTACCTATTTAAATCTGCAGAACACAGAAAATGTGACGTTTTATTGCCGGCTGCCCCTACCCCCTTTCCAGCAAAATCGCATTGATTTTGCTCAGGTAAATGTCAACAAAACCCAGTCGATTAATTTAATCAATACCCTATCGCTGGGAACTGGTATTGAATGGCACAGTAGACATTGGGCACTACAGGGAAGTCCTGTCCTTAATTTACCCCTGCAAAGCAATGCACAAACGATGCAGCCTGACCAAAATTGGCGGAATACAACAACTGTCAGTCTAAGGGCTAGATTACTGTACCAGTTTTAAATACGAATAGAGCGCTGATTTTTAGGATCTATCTATTACTCTAATTAGATAGACCCTAAAAATCAGCGCTCTATTTTATACTTACTTATCCGCTGATACCCGCCAAATACGCCCGGCAGCATCGTCGGCTACAAGCATTGATCCATCAGAAAGTACAGTCACGCCAACGGGTCGACCGTGTACGTCTTTGTTATTCCCCGCCAGAAAGCCGGTTAAAAAATCTTCAGGCTTGCCGGGTTTCCCGTCCTTAAACGGCACAAAAACGACTTTATAACCAACGAGTTGCGAACGATTCCAGGAGCCATGCTGTCCAATAAAGGCTCCGTTTTGATATTTTTCGGGGAATGTCGAGCGTGACCCCGTCGTTTTGTCATAAAAAGCTAATCCAAGCGAAGCCGTATGCGATCCAAGCGGCACATCGGGCACCAGGGCTTTCTTAACTAAATCTGGTCGTTCACCTTTCCGACGAGGGTCTTCATTTTGTCCGTAGTAAGAATAAGGCCAGCCATAAAACGCGCCCTCTTTCACGCTCGTCATATAATCTGGTACGAGGTCATCACCTAATTCGTCACGCTCGTTAACAGCCGTATAGAGCACCTTTGTTGTGGGTTGCCACCCCATACCAACGGGATTCCGTAAACCACTGGCGTAGATGAGTTCACCGGAACCATCGGGATTGATTTCCAAAATATTAGCCCGGCGGAGTTCATTCTCAGGCCCATGCTCCCCAACGTTACTACCTGACCCAACCGTAATATAAATCTTCTTCCCATCGGGGCCGGCCAGTAAATTTCGGGTCCAGTGGTTGTTGTAGCCGCCAACGGGTAGATCCAGGATTTTCTTACCGGGAGCCGTTATCTTGGTTTGTCCCGGTTTGTAATCATAGCGCATTAACGCACCTGTACCAGCAGCGTAGAAACTGTTACCAAGAACAAGCATGCCAAATGGCCGATCAACACCCGATAGAAATGGTTGTCGTAAATCAGGTTTCCCATCTTTATTCGTATCCCGGAAAATCGTGATACGATTGGCGCTAGTTCCTTCCCGCTCGGATTTATTCCGTCCGGTTACCGCATTAATGACCTTTTCTTTGGCCCCGTCTCGTTCTGTATTCGCTTCCGCTACAAAGATGTCGCCGTTAGGAGCCTCATATATCCAGCGGGGGCTATCCAAATCACGAGCGAACTCCGTAACTGTAAAGCCCGCTGGTGCCTGGGGAGTTTTGCCTTCGGGCCAGCCGGTAACATTACTAAAGTTTTTCGCCGATTTAGTCGCGAAAGGCGCAGGTAAGCTAATTGTTGTATCGACGGTATTAACCTTCTCACCAGTCTGGTTAGCGTCTTTTTTCTGATTGCAGCTCAGAAATAGCGCCGACAGCGCAACGCCTGTCAGCAGATATGTGGTTGTTTTCATTGTTGAGTAAATTGTACCTTTACTCAACTGCCTGTACATTCATTTGGTTATGGCTTGGCCTGTAAAGCTGTTATTCTCACAAGGCTCGGGAAAATTTAGCGTACGGAATAGGCCCTTTATAGAATACCTCACTCACAGCTTCCATACCAAATCGACGGTAGAAATCTGCCGCTTCAAGCCGGGCATCACACCAGAGAGTTGTAGCTCTCAACCGTTTTGCTTCATCAATGACATGGTTTAATAAAAGCGTACCAATTCCCTGCCGCTGACAATCAGACCGAGTAGCAAATTTTCTAAATCGGCTGTCTTTGTCGTTAACAAATAGTGAGATTACGGCAACCAGCTCATCTTCCAGAAATGCCCCAAAATGATAGCCATCCGCATCGTTTTCTACCTTCACATACTCAAAAGGTTTGTCGGGCCAGAGTACATTATGCCGCAACGGGTAGGTTTGCTCAGGCGTGATGGAACGAATTAAAATCATGTTTTACGAACAAAGTCAAAACGGCAATTTTCCTAAATCGACATTCCCTCCCGTTATAATAATGCCGACTTTTTGGCCGGCAAACTGCTCTTTGTAGTTCAGAACGGCTGCCAATGGAACGGCACTCGATGGCTCGATAACGATTTTCATCCGTTCCCAAACGAGTCGCATGGCCGCTATAATTTCAGCATCGGAAACAGTCAGAATATCCATAACATGCGACTGGATAATGGCCAGTGTTCGCTCACTCAGGGTTGTCATGAGCCCATCGGCAATGGTATTAATATAAGGTGCTTTCTCTACTCGTCCGCTTTGAAATGACAGTACGGCATCGGCGGCACCTTCGGGCTCTCCGGCAATAACACGGGTTTTTGGGGATAGGTAATGAGTGGTCAAAGCTGTACCACTAAGTAGCCCTCCCCCACCAACTGGTGCCATAATTATATCGAATGGTACAGACGTTCCGGCATCCTCTATCAACTCTTTGGCAGCCGTAGCCTGCCCGGCAATCACGCGGTCGTCGTCGAAGGGGTGAACCAATACGGCACCTGTTCGTTCCATCACCTCACGAACGCCAGCTTCGCGCGCTTCGAGGGTTGGTTCACATTCAATGATCTCTGCACCATAGCCATGAACCGCGTCTTTTTTCACTTGCGGTGCGGTGCGTGGCATCACAATGTACGCGGGAAGACCAACCTGGCGAGCGGCAAAGGCAACCGCCTGTGCATGATTACCCGACGAATGCGTTGTTATGGCGTTACCTTCCTTATTCTGAACAACTTGTAAAACTGCATTAAGACCACCACGGGCTTTGAAAGCTCCTATTTTCTGAAAGTTCTCGCATTTAAAGAACAGTTCGGCCCCGACCCGTTCATTAATCGTTTGATTCGTGAGCACGGCAGTGCGGTGAATATAAGGCCGAACTCGGTCGTGGGCCTCCCGTATAGTATCGAATGAAATCATCAGGCTTTAAGACTACAGATGCGGGCAAATTACGAACAAAAAAGCTTGGCCCCATATAAACCATTGCTCGCTCATTGCATCAAATGAGTAACTTCCAGCTAATTTAGTACTTTACCAACCGAAGTAGCCGTTTACTTCCCCAACCTTAATTCGCTAAATCTGTTACGTTATGACTACCAACCGTCGTTCGTTCCTGAAACAAGCTGCTGGCTCGCTGGCAGGTATGGCTGTTATGCCAGCTGTTTTTGCTGAAGCACCCACAAAAAAAATGTTCTTCGATATTTCACTGGCTGAGTGGTCATTACACAAAGCACTGTTCGGCAAGAAAATTACGAACCTGAATTTTCCAGGCATTGCGCGTAAAGAGTTCGATATCAGCATTGTTGAGTATGTGAACCAGTTCTTCAAAGACAAAGCACAGGACAAAACCTATCTCAACGACTTGCTAACCCGTTGCAAAGACAATGGGATTACGAACCACTTGATTATGATCGATGGAGAAGGAAACCTGGGCGCTTCCGATGCTGCTGAACGGATGAAAGCGGTTGAAAATCACCACAGATGGGTGGAATGTGCCAAGTACCTGGGTTGTAAAACCATCCGGGTTAATGCTGCCGGGCAAGGCACTGCCGAGGAAGTTTCTAAAGCTGCCGTTGAAGGCTTAAGCAAATTAGGTGAGTTCGCCAAAACCATGAATATCAACGTCATCGTTGAAAACCACGGTGGTTATTCATCAAATGGCCAATGGCTATCCGGTGTGATGAAACAGGTGGGCATGAAAAACGTGGGCACCCTTCCCGACTTTGGCAATTTCTGCATCAAACATGGCCAGGGGCACGCCTGCCTGGAAGAATACGATCGCTATAAGGGCACAGCCGAGCTAATGCCATTTGCGAAAGGTGCATCAGCTAAATTCTATGACTTCGACGCAAATGGTAACTGCGTTGAAACTGACTATAATCGCATCATGAAGATTGTGAAAGACAGCGGTTTTAAAGGAACCATTGGCATCGAATACGAAGGCGATGGTCTTGAGGAGTATGAAGGTATCCGTAAGGCAAAAGCAATACTCGAACGCGTAGGGCCAACGGTATAAAATAATTTGTCATTACTAGTCAGGCCTTGTCATTAGGTTGTCATTCGTTGTATATACAGGCATATGCTGTTTACAATAAATGGCAACCTATTGACAAGGCCTGACCAGTAATGACACTATCATTAAAGTCCTACACTTGGCTGAGCTACATACCGAAGCAATTCCTGCCGGGTGGCTTCCTGCTCAAACTTGCCGCTATAAGACGAGGTGATGGTTGTGCTATTCAGATCACGAACTCCACGGGTTGACACGCAAAGGTGTTTGGCATCAATAATGACGGCAACATCCTCTGTTTCCAGAACACGCTTCAGTTCATCGGCAATCTGTATCGTCAGACGCTCCTGAACCTGAGGACGCTTGCAGAAATACTCCACAATCCGGTTCAGTTTCGAAAGACCAATTACTTTCCCACTTGAAATATAAGCCACATGGGCTTTACCAATAATGGGCACAAAGTGGTGTTCGCAGTACGTTTGAACGGTGATGTCTTTTTCAACCAGCATCTCATTGTACTGAAACTTGTTGTCGAACAGCGTTGATTTGGGCTTATTTGCTGGATTCAGACCGCTGAAAATCTCCTTCACATACATTTTGGCAACGCGCCGGGGCGAGCCTTTCAAACTATCGTCCGTCAGATCCAGGCCCAGAATATTCATAATTTCGCGAAAATGCTCTTCAATTAACTCCATTTTCAGGTCATCATCAAGGGCAAACGCATCATCACGCATCGGTGTGTCAATAGAACTTGTTCCATGATCATCGCCGAGTTCATCCACTAATTCGTCGCTATGGTGTCCATGTCCATTTAGCGCATGGCCATTAGACGGGGTATTCGACGAAGTTCCGTTCAGTTTCATACAGTCTGATTTTAAGATCTAAGCCCTCGCTTAGCTGATTGCGTAAAATGGTATAGATAACGATGGCAATGTTCTCGGCCGACGGATTTAAATCGGCGAATTCATCGGTATCAAGATTAAGGTTCTTGTGATCGAAGCGATCAAGGACATGTTCCTTCATAAGGTCGCCAAGATGCTTCATGTCAATAACGTAGCCCGTTTCAGGATCAATCGGGCCAACAACCTGCACAATCAGCTCATAGTTATGACCATGAAAATGGGGATTGTTGCATTTACCATACACACGGGTATTTTTTTCATCTGACCAATTTGGGTTGTTCAGACGATGTGCCGCGTTAAAATGTTCTTTCCGAAATACGGCAACTCGCTGACCACTAGTGCTGAGCGTGTTGATTCGGGGAACTTCCGTTCCAGAAGTGTCCATAAAAATGAATTGAAAAATGGTTCAATCAACCTGTCGTTACAAAGTTTGTGTACAACACAGGCAGACAGCGGAGCGTGTAGCCAAGACGCCCTTTCGTATGCGATTGATGCTTTAATAACCGGTTCTCTTCTATTTTTGTTCAACCTTTTACATAAAAGATTAAACAAGAAAGGCTCCGATTCTGGATAATAACATCCGCTTATCCGCTAACGTTCCCACCCATAAAAACCTTCGGCTATCAGGAACCGGTCCAGGGCTGCACCCGTTGTGACCCCATGAAACGCTTTCGAACCATCATGATATTTACTGCATTTATATTGACTGGATTAGTGGTAGCAACGCTGCTTTTTATGCAACAAAGCACCTTCGGCCGCAATCCAGCCGAGACCCGATTAGACCGAATCAAACGCTCCCCGAACTACAAGGATGGTTCATTTCAGAATCTGGAACCAACCGAAGTGATGCGCGAAGATGCGTCGTATGCGGGGCTGATGCGTGATTTCTTTCAAAAAGATAAAAATAACATTCCACCCCTGCCTCTTCCATCCGTTAAAACAGATCTGAAAGCTTTGGGGGACTCAACACCAACAATCGTCTGGTTTGGCCATTCATCCTACCTGATCAAATCAAAAGGCGTGACCCTTCTGGTCGATCCTGTATTCAGCGGCCATGCGTCGCCCGTATCGTTTTTCGGCAAGTCGTTTCCGGGAACGGATGTGTATAGCGTCGACGATATGCCTGCTATTGATTATCTGGTTCTTTCCCACGACCACTACGATCACCTCGATTATGAGACCGTTACGAAATTGATTCATAAAGTCAAGAAATTCTACACCGCTTTGGGTGTGGGTGCCCACCTCGAACGCTGGGGTGTTCCGGCCGATCGGATCGTGGAATTTGATTGGTGGGAACATCAGCCCGTTGCACCCGGTATTGACCTGACAGCCACACCTGCCCGGCATTTTTCGGGGCGCAGTTTTGCACGGGGAAAAACCCTATGGACTTCCTTCGTGCTGAACCTTCACGGCTACAAGCTATTTCTGGGGGGCGATTCAGGCTACGGCAAACATTTTCAGACCATTGGCGATCAGTACGGCCCGTTCGATCTGGCTATTCTCGAATGCGGGCAGTATGGTAAAGACTGGCCAAACATCCATATGATGCCCGAAGAAGTCATTACTGCTGCCCAGGATCTACGGGCAAGAACTTTACTCCCTGTGCACTGGGCCAAATTTTCCCTAGCCATGCACGCCTGGAACGAACCCATTGAACGGCTACTCAAAAAAGCGGAGAAAGAAGGTTTTGACGTAACAACACCCAAAATTGGCGAACCCGTTGTTCTGAACGCGTCCTACCCAAGAGCCGTGTGGTGGAATTTCTAATACAGAAAATTGGGTAAAACGGCACTGGCGTATGTTTTTTGACCTGAAATCTCGTTCTTTGACAGGTCAATCGTTTTATACGCAACTGTCCCTTTATGCAATCGCCTACCCGTCGTGAATTTATTCGAACAGCCGCCCTTACGGGCGCAGCAACCTCTGTTTTTCCAACTATTTTAACAAATGCCGAGTCTCGTTCGGATAAATCAGCTGATCCAAAAGTTCGGCTGGCGTTTATCGGTGTTGGTGCACGGGGACGCAGTCACGTTGACCAGGCGCTGTTTCGTGATGATGTTGAGATTACGGCCATTTGCGATCCTGACCCCGAAGCCATCAGCCGCACGAATGCGATGATCGAGAAGAAGGGGCGGAAACTCCCGGTAGCCTATACAAAAGGCGACGAGGCTTTCAAAGAGATGCTCAAACGCGATGATATCGACGGCGTTGTCATTGCTACCCCCTGGGAGTGGCACGTGCCCATGGCCGTTGCTACCATGCAGGCTGGCAAATACGCCGGTGTTGAAGTATCGGCGACCGTAACGCTCAAAGAATCCTGGGATTTGGTCAATACGTTCGAGAAAACGGGTTCGCATTGCATGATTCTGGAGAATGTCTGCTACCGACGCGATGTGCTGTCGGTGCTGAACATGATTCGGAAGGGCATGTTTGGCGAGATGACCTATGCCCATTGCGGGTATCAGCATGATTTACGGAACATCAAATTCAACGATGGCAAATCGATTGGCGGTGTTGGTGCCGAGTTTGGCGCAAAAGGATACTCAGAAGCTCACTGGCGGACCCAGCACTCGGTTGATCGTAATGGCGATATTTACCCTACCCATGGACTCGGCCCAGTAGCTCATTGGCTCGATATTAACCGGGGTAACCGCTTTACCCACCTGACCAGTACAGCCACTAAAAGCCGGGGCCTTCACAAATACGTTGTCGACAAAGGGGGACCGGACCATCCGAACGCCAAGGTTAACTTTAAGCTGGGCGATGTGGTAACTACAGTAGTTCAATGTGCCAATGGTGAGAATATCGTTATCATTCACGACACAAACTCTCCTCGCCCCTACTCGCTTGGTTTCCGGGCGCAGGGTACAAATGGCATCTGGATGGACGACAACGATATGATTTACCTGGAAGGTGTCAGCCCGAAAGCCCATAGCTGGGAGCCATTTGCCCCCTATCAGGAAAAATATGATCACCCACTCTGGAAACGCCACGCTCAAACCGCCGAAAACGCAGGTCACGGTGGCATCGACTTTTTTGTACTTCGGGCCTTCATTGAGTCAATAAAAGCGAAGACCGCTCCACCTATAGATGTATATGACGCAGCAGTCTGGAGTGCCATTAGCCCATTGTCAGAACAGAGTATAGCTGGGGGTAGCAAACCCATTGAAATTCCTGATTTCACCCGTGGAAAGTGGAAAACCAACAAGCCGATTTTTGGTCTCGGCGACAACTATTAAAGCGTAGTTGACGATAAGTCAATTTCTCTTTATAATTTGTAAAAAATTTTAAAAATCAGTTCCCCTACCTGCTCTAACTTACGAATCAATCAATGACACCAACTACCGCTCCACCTAAACCCCAGAGTTACCTAGGCCCGCTGCTCATTATTGGCGCCCTTTTCTTCATTTTTGGCTTTGTTACCTGGGTAAACAGTGTACTGATTGCTTTTTTTAAACAAGCATTTAATCTGAGTACGGTTGGCTCTAATCTGGTAGCATTCGCTTTTTTCATTGCCTATACGCTCATGGCCATTCCGTCGTCGGCAGTGCTGAAGCGAACGGGCTTCAAGAACGGTATGTCCCTTGGGTTATTGGTGATGGCCGTGGGTACGCTCATTTTCGTTCCAGCAGCCAAATCAGTATCCTATCCGTTGTTCCTGGTAGGTCTGTTCCTGATTGGCATTGGCCTCACAGTTCTACAGACAGCATCCAACCCCTACGCTACTATTCTCGGTCCACGCGAAAGTGCCGCTCAACGAATCAGTTTTATGGGCGTTGCCAATAAAATGGCGGGCATTTTTAGTCAAATTATCTTTGGAGGGCTTTTTTTAACAGGGGCCAATGCTGTTTCGGGAGCCGCTTCGCTAGAAAAAGTAGTCACACCTTATCTAATCCTGACAGGTATACTGGTAGTACTAGCGGCCCTAATTCGGTATTCTAACTTACCGGAGGTATCCGAAGAACAGGATGATACAACATCGGAGGTCTCGGCTCATACCAGCGTTTGGCAATTTCCAAACCTTGTTCTGGGTGTTATAGCTCTGTTTTGTTACGTAGGTGCCGAGGTTATAGCGGGCGATACAATTATCAACTATGGTAAGGCGCTTGGTTTCCATAACGACGAAGCAAAATACTTTACAACCTATACTCTTTATGGCTTATTGGGTGGCTATGTACTCGGTATTGTCCTGATTCCCCGTTTTATATCACAGCAAACATCCCTTCGGTTTGGTGCTGCGTACGGACTTGTTCTCACAACGGCAACGCTCCTGACCAGTGGTTTTACATCTGTATTATGTGTAGCTCTCCTTGGCTTTGGCTTAGCTCCTATCTGGCCGGCACTTTGGCCACTGGCGCTAAATCGACTCGGTAAATTCACGAAACTTGGCTCGGCCCTACTCATTATGGGGATTTCGGGTGGTGCTTTGCTACCCTTGCTGCATGGTTACCTCACGGATAACGTTAGTCCTAAAATGGCCTATGGTATGCTATTGCCGCTGTTTGGCTTTATATTGTACTACGCTACCGTAGGCTACAAAAAATCGAGCTGGTAATGTTATTTAACCTTGAGCAGCTACGTCTAGCTGTTGAAAAAGGCAATATCAACTGGAGAAAACATACCCTTCAGCGATTAGCAGAACGTAATATTCTTCAACGTGATGTTCTGCAAATACTGCATTCGGGTGAGGTAATTAGATCTTACATTGATGATCGACCTTTTCCAAGCATATTAATGTTTGGATGGATACATGCCCGGCCTTTACATACAGTAGTTTCTTATGATAATGTAGAGGAGATGGTGTATATCATTACAGTTTACGAGCCATCACTTGAGGTGTTTGAGTCAGATTATAAGACAAAGAAGCAATGACAACATCTAAGATTTGCCCCATGTGTGGAGGTCACAAAGAAGCTGGTCGTACTACCTATAGTGTTGATTCGGGAGACGGATTAGTTGTTGTTCGTCATGTTCCAGCTATGATTTGCAATCAATGCGGAGAAGAATGGATCGATAATCAAACAGCGCAACAACTAGAAAATATTGTTCTGGAAGCGCGCCAGAAAAAACATCAATTAGAAGTATTGTCGCTTTGAATTTGTCAACAATCATATCTCCTACCGAAATACAGGAGCAAACCGTATCAACACCCGGACGCATCTGTCTCTTTGGTGAACATCAGGATTACTTAGGGCTGCCAGTTATTGCAGCTGCCATCTCGCGCCGAATTCAGATAAAGGCGTGCCAATCTGAGCAAACTGGCTTTCGGCTGAACCTTCCCGATATTGGTGAATCGGTTAGTATTCCGTTTGATGGGCAACCGCTTCCCTATCCGCAAATCCGTGATTATTTCCGATCGGCAGTTAATGTTTTGCTTCGGGAAGGCTTCTCCTTTTCAAAAGGAATTGAGGGCGAAGTACATGGGAATATTCCCATAAACTCCGGTACATCAAGTTCATCAGCCTTATTAGTTACCTGGCTCAATGTGCTTGCTCTCTTAGCAGATAAGCCCAGGCAGCTTTCTCAGGAGAAGTTGGCAGAACTGGCCTACGTAGCCGAAGTCTTGGAATTTGGTGAACCGGGTGGTATGATGGATCATTATTCTACTGCCGTTGGGCATGTGATTTACCTGGAATCGCAACCGAAAATTCGGCTTGAAAAACTTAGTCCAGCCTTAGGTACGTTTGTTCTGGGCGACTCGCAGGAACCCAAAGATACAATTGGCATTCTGAAGCGGGTGAAGTACGGCATGCTCGATATAGTAGCAAAATTAAAGGCTATCAACCCGACTTTTTCGTTGTTTGAGTCTGAGATTACCGAAGTTGTTGAGTTCAAAGACGTTTTGAGCAAAGACGACTACATTCTGCTCAAAGGCAATATTGAGAACCGAGATATTCTGCGCGATGCACTGACCGTTTTGAAATCTCCCACGGGTCTTGATCACGTACGATTCGGTCAGCTTCTGACCAACCACCAAACCAATCTACGCGAAGCCCAACGCATTAGCACACCTAAAATTGACCGTATGCTCGATGCAGCTCTGAACGCGGGTGCTCTCGGCGGGAAAATTAACGGTTCGGGAGGGGGAGGCTGTATGTTTGTTTATGCACCCAATGAGCCCGAAAAAGTTGCGGAAGCCATTGAGCGGGAAGGCGGAAAAGCCTACGTCATTTCAGTTGATGCCGGAACAACTGTTGAGCGTTGAGCTTGCTATACTACGCTATTACAAACATTACTGCTGGCTGTTCGCGGCACGTTGTGCAGGAAACCAGGAAGTGAGTACGGTCATCAGGACAACGAGAATACCGGTCAGGATAATGTCCCGAGTATCAAGACGTACTGGGTAGGCATCAATAATTGAACTGACCGTTCCCATCCGAATAAATCCGTATTTCTCTTGCGCTAAACAAATCAATACGCCCAGTACCAGTCCGGTAATTGCTCCTGTTAACGCTATAATCGCTCCTTCGGTCAGGAAAATCCGCCGAATCATGTTCCTTGTTGCCCCAAGAGCGAACAAAATCCGAATGTCAGCTTTTTTCTCAATCACCAACATGGATAGCGAAAAGAAGATATTGATCGAAGCCACCAGAATGATAAACGAAAGCGTTAGACCTACGAATAATTTTTCGACGTAAATAGCCCGATAGAGATCTACGTTCAAGTCATCGCGGGTTTGCACACTTAGTTTATCGCCAACTACGTTCTGCAACGCTTGCTTAACCAACTGTTCGTTGGCACCGGGCTGAAGTTGTAGTTCTAGGCTTGTTACTTCATCTGGTTTATAACTAAATAACGAACGGGCTACCGTCAGGGGAACCAAAACAAAATTATCGTAGCGCGATTCAATGAAAAATACACCCGCTACCGTTAGGGATTCCCGATTAAAGGCGTCGGGGTTTAATACGCTAAAATTTTGTCCGCTTTGGGGATACAGAATTTCCAGTGGTGTCAGAATATCAACTGGCGAAATACTCAAGTCTGTGCGCACCCCATCCGCCACAATAGCATAGTTGATACCATTCTGACGTAACAACAGTTTCCCTTCCAGCAAAGCCGAGTCGAGCTGCTCGCGCTGAAGGTAATTGTCATCCACCCCTTTAAGCTTCACAACGGTTGTGCCATTCGCATAGCGACCGAGCGCATTATCTTGTGCTACAGACGTCAGAAAATGCACACCCGGTACTTTCTGCAAACGGGTTACTAAGGCAGGGGGAGCCAGGAACCGCTTGCCTTGTTTGGGCGATATGGTCATATCGGCCTCAAACGTTTTAAATACTTCCCGATTCAACTCTTCCATCCCGTTTAAGACTGACAGTACCACAACCAGCGCCATTGTACCAATGCCCACACCGAGCATCGACAGAATAGACAACCAGCTAATGAAACTGCGTTTCTTACGGGAGAAAAAATACCGACGGGCAATCCAGGCAGGAAGATTCATAAGTAGTAGAAAGTAGAGTAACTGAAATAAGTGAAGTAAGTTGGTTAGAGTGCGCTTAAACGTACTCCACCCATTCACTTACTGCACAGCTTCACCAATTACTCATCCTCATCTTCCGCTGGTGCGGGTGGGATTTCCAGGCCAGAGAAGAGTTTATCCATTTTATCAGCGTATTCGGCCGTGTCATCTAAATAAAAATTCAGCTCGGGTACAATGCGGAGTTGATGACGAACACGCTCACCAAGATGCTGTCGTAGCACTTTTCCTTTTTCCTGAATAGTTTCCAGCAAAAGCTGTTTATTCTTAGTAGCCAGAAAACTCAGGTAAACCCGGGCTACGCTCAAATCGGGCGAAACGCGCACGCTGGTAACGGTTATAAAGGCTCCGTTGAATAAATGCGGCACATCGCGCTGAAAAATTTCACTCAAATCTCTCTGCAATTGCCGGGCTACTTTCTGCTGTCGTTTCGATTCCATACTACTCGGTACTTAAACTATTTTGCAAATATCCACCCATTTTTCCGTTCTGCCGAAATTGACTGTAATTTTACAGGCAGGAAGTTAGTAAGTTAATGAGTTAGTAAGTCGGTAAGTCGGTAAGTCGGTAAGTGGCTGACGCACGTTTTTGCTTTCGCTGGTGTGGTCAGCTACTTACCAACTTACTGACTTATCGACTTACTAACTCATTACGATCTTGCTTCGTTTTTTTCAATCGTATTTTCCTTACCAATACGTCAGCTTACTCGGGCTTCTGCTGGTAATCCGGTTGCCACTCCTGCTGCATCCATTCCCTCTGCTAATACCTGAACTGAACTGGATGATTGTGGGCGAGCAGATTAATCAGGGGAATTTGCTCTATCGCGACATTTGGGATAGTATTAGCCCACTTTCAGCGCTGGTTTATTGGGGAATCGATGGTCTGTTTGGCCGGTCGCCATTGGCATTACACGGGACTGCACTGTTGGTATCGGTATTCCAGATCGTTTATTTCAACTATCTGGCCAACAACCGCGATCTCTACCCCGACCGCTCATTCTGGCCGGGGCTGATATACATGCTGTTCATGCATATTTCATTCGATTGCCTGACGCTTTCTCCCGTACTCATGTCGACCAGCTTTTTGCTCCTGGCCTTTGGTACGCTCATCCGACAGATGGATCGGCGGGGGGCTACCGACGAAGTATTTGAAGTAGGCTTTTATATTGGTATCGCTGCGTTATTCTATTTACCCTCGGCCTTGTTCATTATCTGGGCTACGTTGTCGTTGCTTTTTTATACAGGAGCCACCTTTCGGCAGTATTCGCTTTCGTTATTTGGGTTCCTGTTTCCATTTGCCGCCACAGTCCTGTTCTATTACCTCTACGATAGCCTCGACGATTTCAATCGAAACCTGCTCTCGTCGGTATTCCGGGTACGGCAGTACTCCTTATCTGATTTCCAGTCGCTGCTGGCTTCGTTACTGATTCCATTGGGACTGGGCGTTTTAGGCTTCCTAAGTCTACTCAATCGAGGAGGCAGGTATGTAAATTTTCAGCAGCGGATACAGCAGATTATGGCCATCTGGTTTGTCATTGCCGTATTAACAATTGGGTTGATGCCCTTTCTGGCGCCGATGGTTTTTTTGAGCTTTGTGCCTCCTATGGCTTATTTTACCTATTTTTATTTTGAGGGTATCCGTAGAGCCTGGCTCGCGGAGATGACCTTTCTGACTGCGGTTATACTGATTCTGCTGTTATTTTATCAAGGCGCATTGGGGCTCATACCGGGGGGCGAACTAGGTCGGCTGAGTAGCTTACAGGTTCAGCCATCACCTCTCCCCGATGACATCAAGAACCGACATGTATTAATTATTGGTGAAGACCTTAGTGCTTACCGGCAAAACAAGTTGGCGACTCCGTACCTCAACTGGGATTTGGCAAAGTACGATCTAAAAAATTTAGACAATTACGAAGCCGTCATTAACGTATTCGACCATTTCCGAAAAGATCCACCCGACTATATTGTAGATCGAGAAAATGTAGTGGGGAAATTATTTCAGCGCGCTCCTGGTTTAGCAACGCAGTACGAAAAAACAGCGGTTGCAGACGTGTACAAACGAAAATGATGTACGATCTACGAATTACGATCTACGATTTGTTGCTGACGCAGGAAAAAAAATCGTAATTCGTAGATCGTACATCGAAAATCATTATGCCTTCCTACACATTTACCAATAAACGAACAAATCTGTACATCTTTCTGAGCGCCGTGTTTCTAACCAATGCGCTCATCGCCGAAATCATTGGCGTTAAAATCTTTTCGGTCGAAGCACTACTGGGCACCAAACCGGCGCAAATCCATCTCTTTGGCGACTTTATACTCGATTTTAACCTCACAGCGGGGGCCGTTATCTGGCCGTTTGTATTTATCACCTCCGATATTATCAACGAATATTTTGGTAAAGCGGGTGTTCGGCGAATTTCGTTTCTGACGGCCGGTTTCGTGGGGTATAGTTTCCTGATTATTTATGCCGTTACAACGCTTCCACCCGCTCAGTTCTGGCTTGATGTAAACGCCAAAGACGCGGCCGGAAACGCAATCAATATCAATAATGCGTTTCAGATGATCTTTCGGCAGGGGCTGGGGATTATCATTGGTTCGCTGACGGCCTTCCTGATCGGGCAAATCCTGGATGTATACGTATTTCATTCACTCCGAAAAATTACAGGTAGCCGAAAAATATGGCTTCGGGCAACAGGCTCAACATTAGTATCGCAGTTGGTCGATTCATTTGTGGTGCTAGGCATTGCCTTTTATATTTTCGGGAACTGGTCACTGACCCAGGTACTGGCAGTCGGTATTATCAACTACATCTACAAAGCCACATCGGCCATTGTGTTAACACCGCTGCTCTACGTAGCCCACCATTTTATTGATCGCTACCTGGGTAAAGAGCACGCCGAAGAATTAGCCAATGAGTCGGCCATGAGTTCATTTATGTAGGCCTCACTAATTTCAACTATCCACCCAAACCATCATTTATGTAAAAAAAACAGGCTAATCATCTAATCTTGTGAGAACGTTTTTCGTCTTGAGTTGCTTTTGGTTAATTAATAAAACGACTAGTGCACAAACGATTACGCGGGGGCCCTACCTGCAATCGGGAGCCCAAACCGCGGTTTCCATCCGTTGGCGAACCGATGTGCCAACCGTAGGACGAGTTGCTTACGGCTTATCATCGGATAACCTCTCTGCAAATGTTAGCGAATCAACCAGTACCACTGAGCATGAGATTCGTCTGTCTGGTTTAACACCTGATAGCCACTATTTCTACAGCGTGGGCACCACTACCCAAGTACTCCAGCAAGGAAATGACAACTACTTCCTTACGGCTCCTCTCACCAATACGAAGCGCAAAATCCGGGTAGCCTCCTTCGGCGACAGTGGGATGAATCCCAACAACAACCAGACAAACGTTCGGGATGCGTTTCTCAATTTTCGGGGCAATACGCCAACGGACCTCTGGATGCTGATTGGTGATAATTCCTATGATGGGGATGATCCGGCCTATCAGACGAATTTCTTCGAGCCGTATCAAACTAATATGATGAAAAATACGATGCTGTTTGCCGTGCCGGGGAACCACGATTACAACAATAGTGCAGCACTGGCAGCATCACATAATATTCCGTATTTCTCAATTTTCAGTTTACCAACCAACGCTGAAGCAGGTGGTGTGCCGTCAGGAACCAAAGAGTGGTATTCCTTTGATTATGGGCCCATTCATTTTATCATGCTGGATGGTTTTGGTACCCGAAACGTTAACGGCACCGAAAGGCGTTTTTTTGCCGATACCGTTAACCATCCACAAGTTGCCTGGTTAAAACAGGATCTAGCGGCAACTACCCAAAAATGGAAAATCGTTTACCAGCATTTTCCCCCTTACAGCCATGGAGCCCACAACTCGGATACTGATCCTGACCTAATTGCTGTTCGCCAGTTTATCAATCCCATTCTCGAACAGTATGGGGTCGATCTTGTCATGCTTGGCCACAGTCATAATTATGAGCGCTCGTACCCAATTCATGACCAGTACGGCCCTTCCAGTGATTTTACGTCAAATCCAGATGCATACCGCTTTCAGAAAGATAACAGCACCGGACGATATGATGGGTCAGCCAACTCCTGTCTCTACAAGAGTAGCTCGGCGAAAAAGAAACAGGGAACCGTTTATGTAGTGGCTGGTTCGGCCGGTGCACTGGGCTACAATCCATACGTTGGACCCCATCCTGTCATGGTCTCTACAGAACGGTTGGCAGGCGGTTCATTTTATTTTGACGTTGAAGATAATCGACTGGATGCTAAGTTTATACAGCCTAACCCGCCCTCATCTTACTCCATCAGCGACCAGTTTACTATTATGAAAGATGTGGGCCTGGCTCAAACCCTGACGGTACCTATCGGGCAGTCAATCACGCTTACGGCATCCTATATCAGCGACTACCAGTGGAGCAGTCCCACTAACGGAGGGTTTTCAGCATCGAGCCGTTCAGTAGTTGTCAATCCAGCGCCTGGCAGCACTAGTACTTACGTTGTACACGATAGTAAACATTGCGTGCAGGATGTATTCACCGTGATTAGTGCGGGGTCTATGTTCACCCTCAAGTCGGGCAACTGGAATGACCCCGCGATCTGGTCTGGCAATCGGGTACCGACTGGCAGCGATGCGCTTCAATTGAAACACATCGTGAGCATTCCTACGAATACGCAAGTTCATGCGCAAAAGGTTACCTACGATCCAGGCATTAAGTTGCAGCTTGGAGCTCAGGCTAAGTTATACCTGGCTAATTGAACACGACACAGCCTTCATTTTCGTTGACTTCTCCACGCTCTTTTTCAATATCGGCCACCGATTTTCCGCCGATTTAGCGTGTGGTTGTCATCTATGATTGGCAGTTTAAGAGGTCGGCTTGTCAGACCTGTGGTATCGGTTAATGATTGTATAAAAGCAACCAACGACTTTTGCTCGGGTAAAGTTAGGTCGAGTGGTTTATCGGCTAGTGTTTGCCCATTGAGCTGAATACCGATTCCCCGGCCCCCACCCCGGTTATAAAAATCAATAACCTGATCCAGGGTGCGGTAAACGCCATTATGCATGTAAGGGGCAGTGAGGGCACTATTTCGAACGGTGGGCGTTTTAAACGCAAATCGCTGAATATCCTTCTGGTATGTACTGAATTTTCCCGGATCTGAGTCGATTCGGGCGTTTTTCGTTTGCCGACGCTGGGGCACACCAATGATTTCGCTTTCCGTTTTCTCATAATGGGGTGGTACAAACCCGTTATAGATCGGGAAGAAATGACAGGTTGCACAACGAGCTTTCCCCAGAAACAGATTGAAGCCCAATCGCTCATCGGCTGATAAATTGGCAGATTCCCCTCGTAGATAGCGGTCTGGACGAGCGTTCAGGCTCGTCAGGCTACGGATGTAACACGCCAATGCGTTACGCACATTAGGAGCAGTTAGGCCGCTTGGGAAAGCCTCCGAAAACAGTTTTTTATATTCGCTGCTACCCGACAATTTATGGATCACTTCGTCGGGCGATGTACGCATCTCATGGGCATTTTTTAGTACATCATGGGCCTGATCTTCAAGATAAAACACCCTCGAATCATAAAACTGAACCGTTTGCAAACCCGCATTCAGCAGCGTAGGCGCATTCCGTAGCACTGATCTACGTCCTTTAAACGCCCTACTTTTAGCTCGTCCATCGGTAAAAGCCCGTTCCGGCTGGTGGCAGGAAGCACAACTTCGGGCATTATTGCCCGATAATAGGGGATCAAAGAACAGAACTTTTCCTAAGGCCACCTTTTGGGGAGTACTGCTAAAATCGCCAAAGTTGATCAGGTAATCAGGGCGAAACGCGCCGGAATCCGACAGTGTGGCCACGGTTGGCGAAAGAAATCGTCCACTGGCCGTTGACGCAATACCGAGTGATTGACGAGCTAGTTGCAATGTCCGGCAAAGTGGGTAGAGTTGATTCCGACTAAAGGCAACCCGATCGAACCGGTCAAAATCGGGAGCCGCTTCTATAGCCTGAATGGCTCCAGTCCAGCGTTGTTCCAACTGAGTCGCTAAGGGTTCAGGAAGCTTTTCGGCATACGGTCGAAACGTTTCTCGAAGAGTTTTCAGCGTAATGATCGCTTCGGGTAATCCGGTCTGGACTTCAGGTGAGTCGTAGCCCGTTATACCTAATACCTGCAGCCTGAAGAGTTCCTGTCGTATGGCATCCAGTATATCTACATCCGTTATCCGCCCGGCGGGTATTCCCTGCTCCAATCGGCCTGAGTACGATAGCAGGAACCCGATCTCCCGGATTAGGCTGTCTTTTTGAGTGGAGTTGTAAGTCGGAAATAAATACGGCTCCACCACTTGTAGGCCAGTGGGTTTACGGAGAACCTGTCCGGGTTCGTGTTCCTCAACCTCTACTACCGGTGGGCCATTAACACGGCTCGCCAAAACCGGCTGAAAGTATTCTAACAGCCATTCAATCCGCTTATAGGCTAATCGGCTCCGTTTGAAAGCAACCCGGAGAGCATCCGCAGGAACATCACGCTGCACATACTCAGCCAATTGCTGCACCTGCTCATGAAATCGGGCTTTATCAATCAGAAACTGGTTGTACACCCGCTCACCTTCAGGCGGAACCGCCTGTGGGAGAAATGCCGCAGTTGCCACCACCACGAAAAGCAGGACTAGTAGCCGGTACATAAGTACTTCTATTTCCAGAAGGCAAAGATCATCCCTACCCTTTGTAAGTAAACTCTTAACGGCTGTTTACTGCCCGGAATTGACCCGCCGGATGTTATCCAGTAAAACAGCTG
Organism: Spirosoma migulaei; assembly: GCF_054776855.1. Taxonomy (NCBI): domain Bacteria; kingdom Pseudomonadati; phylum Bacteroidota; class Cytophagia; order Cytophagales; family Cytophagaceae; genus Spirosoma; species Spirosoma migulaei. Next base: position 48,843 of record NZ_BAAHBG010000014.1, read on the forward strand.
TGGCAATTCCGACGTTTAAGGACTCAGCATCGCCATAGCGAGGAATCGTTACCCGCTGCGTAACAAATGACGCTAGTTCGGAGCGAATCCCGTTCGATTCGTTACCCATTACCAAATAACCCGACTTGCCGAAGGCTAATGTATGCACATCGTCGCCATCTAAAAACGCACCATAAACCGCTAATGAGTTACTCCTTTGTTGCCCAGATTGCCTTAAGACCTGCACAACATCGCCATACCACCACTGCACCCGGGTGAAGGAGCCCTTGCTGGCCGAAATAACTTTGGGGTTGTAGACATCGGCTGTGGTTTCGGAGCAAAGAATTTTTCGGACACCGTACCAGTCAGCAATGCGCAAAATGGTGCCCAGATTACCAGGGTCCCGGATATCGTCTAAAATTAAGGCGATCTCACCTGGTTCGGCCAATAGTGGGCGGTTCTCTTTCGTTCTGACCACAGCAAGTGCCGCGTTGTTGCTTTCGAGGGTACCAGCCCGTTCCAGATCAGTCACCGATGCAATTTCAACCGGTGTTCGTTGGTGGTCTGTTAAGTGAGCGTTTTCTTTGTAGAATGCTTCGGTTGCAACAACAAGTTCAATCTGGAAATCAGACTGTAGAACTTCCTGAACACTCTTGGCACCTTCGACCAAAAAGGCACCCTGCTGTTGCCGGTGTTTTTTCTGGTGCAGCGACTGAATATATTTAAGTTGATTTTTAGAAAGCATGGTTTTTATAATGAATAATGTAAAATGGATAATTGAGAATGGTAGGCGCTCAAATCGTCGTCATCATTATTCATTTTACATTATTCATTGTGCATTGATTTTCTCCTTATCTGGTTGCCTGAGTTCTAAGAAATTACGTACGAATGAGTACATTCTGACAGCTCAGACCGTACGTGGAAACCGCGCGATTCCAACAGAGTCTCTGGAGAGCCTGATTCCTCAGAAACCGAACCGCCGGATTCTGGCCCTGCCTATTACACCCCCGCTCTGGTTTTATCAGCTTGGCTTAAGTCGATACAACCGTGAAGAGGCTTTACGGGAGTTGCAGGCCAAAACTAACGAATTTGAACAGCAAAGCCAGCAATTGGCTGATCAGCCCCAAGCACTTAAAAAGCTAAATCGAAAGTATGGTCGTAAATTGAAACACCTCCGCCTGAAGGCCGAAGAAGGAAACTGGCTTATGCGTAACCTTGGCGAGCCCCCGTCCTATTTTGCGGAGAGCGATGCGAAAGCTAATGCAACAAAAATGCAGAAGTATTTGGCCGATAAAGGATTTTTCAATGCAAAAACGGCTTATTCGCTTGATACACTACGCAGACGACAGATTCGGGTGAATTACCTGATTACAGAAAACGAAGGATTTTACCTTCGGAATATCACCTACTCCATTGCCGATCCGCGGGTCGACTCCATTGTTCGGCAATCGTTCGACAAGTCCAGGCTTCAAACGGGCGAACGATTCGATTTTGACAACATGGCAGGTGAGCGGGTTCGGATCGAGTCGTTATTACGGGATCAAGGGTACTTTACCTTTTCGCGACAGTATATCCGGGCTACCGATGTCGATACGATCAGGCGCGGGAACGATCGGCGCTTTTACGACAAACTCGAACCCGGCGATTCAACCCGGCGCAATGTAGATATAGCCCTGCAAATTGTAAATCCTCCGGGAAAATCGGCCCACCCGATCTATCATATTGGCGATGTGGAAGTGCGTATTAGTCCCGATATCGATGCATCGGGGGCGTCTTTTGTGCAAGGTGTAGCCACTGCTCTTGACACGGTGCGTCGTAACGGTATTACGTATCTGCTGGGCGGTCGGGATATTTCAGCGCGATTGCTAGACTCGAAAATTCACATCCGTCAGGGTGAATTGTATAGTCAGACCAATTACCGGGAAACGCAGCGGCAACTGTTTTTACTAAACCAATTCAAATTTGTCAACCTCAATTTTACGGATACAACTCGTCGTCTACTAAGAACACTCATTACGGCCAGCCCCCTGGATAAATATGAGGCTACCGCCGAAGGAGGCTTAACGGGCTTACTCTATCAAGGACAAAGCTATCCAGGTGGCTTTGGTAGCCTGGTTTTCCGGGTGCGCAACATGTTTGGCGGTCTGGAAACCTTTGAAACATCGGTACGCTATGGGATTGAAGCACAGACTGGTTTCGTGAATGACCCCAATAATCCGGGTAGAGCTGTTTATTCATCTCAGGAACTAGGCATCAGTAGTTCACTGATTTTTCCGCAAATCTTGTTTCCGGGCGCTCTTCGATTTCGATTTAACCCATATGCTCCCCGGACACAAGTCAGTTTGAGTTTCAACAATACATTTCGGCCCGATTTCCGGCGATCGCTCCTGCGGGCTACCATGGCCTATAATTGGCAAACTACGCCGGCGAAACAGTTTAGCTTTTTAATTGCCGATATTAACCTGATCAATGCGGGACCTGGCAATAGTAAAATAATCAGTGATGTATTTCAGGCCCAACTCGACTCGCTGCGCAAGCAGGGCAGTACCGTTTATTTAAGCTTTCGGCGGTCAATCAGTTCAAGTTTCAGTTTTGCCTACACGTATAATACAAATACACCAGGGCAGAATCGACGCGCTAATTTTCTACGGGCAGTGGTTGAATCGGGTGGTACAACCTTAAATTTCTTTACCGATTCACAGTTACGCAAGTTTTTTAACACAACCGACTCCACCGGTTTACAATTCTACAAATACCTGCGTTTCAACGTCGATTATCGCCATTACATTCCTCTTCGAACGCGGATTACGCTGGCCTTTCGAGTCAACACGGGCTTGGTTTATGGGTATGGTTCGAACAGGACAGCACCCTATGAAAAATTATTTTTTGCGGGCGGCAGCAATAGTATTCGGGCGTGGCTTCCGCGCCGATTGGGTCCTGGTTCTGCCTGGCCACAAACAGCTGATGGAAAGCCTGTATTTAATCCTGATTACAAGGATCAAGAACAATTCTTGTACACCGTTGAGAAACCAGGCGATATGATTATTGAGGGTTCCGCCGAGCTTCGTGGGCGATTATTTCACCTTGGTGCCGATGTAAATGGAGCCATTTTTGTAGATGCGGGCAACGTTTGGACAATCAGTAACAACGCCAATCGCCCCGGTACCGCCTTCGCCTTAGGTTCATTCATTCCACAAATTGCGGTTGGTACAGGCGTTGGTCTACGCTTCGACTTCTCCTTTTTTGTTATCCGATTCGACGGTGGGATTAAAGTATGGGACCCTGCCCGTCAATACTTCAGTGAGGTAGACGGAAAAATAGTTGACAAGCGATTCATCCTACCCGAATTCTCTCTCAGTAAATTATCGAGTGGCCCCAATCCCCTGGTCATCAACTTTGGCATTGGCTATCCGTTCTAAGCATTACCCATATATACCCATACATAAACGAATGATTGCTACGTATTTCAAAGACGACGACCCTCAGGATGAGCGGCTCGTTTACTATGGCTTTACCTCATCAGGACCGGCACACTTACCTACAGATAGCCCCATTGGCCGCTGGAATGGAAACTTTGGTGTAGTCGTTACAGCTGATCTCCAAATCAATGATTACATAGGTAACGCCACCGCCTGTTGGGCCTATGCCGATAAAGTTACCATGATCCCGGCCTTATTTGCCTAATGGCCCCAGCTCTATTTCCAATCCGATCGTTTAAGAGAATTTAACGGCAAATCCTGCCAAAATGACAGCATAATCGGGGCTTTCTTCGTAATTTTGTGAAAATAGTCGTGGGTCGATAGCCCTAATTAGGTATTGGCTCACGACTGTTGACTATCAACTGACGAATAATAATGACGCTCATCCCCGAATTAACCATACTTCAACCGGCTGACAAGGAACAGATTGACCTCCCACGTACTTCTGAAGAGGAATTGGCAGTTGGTAAAAAGCGGCTATATATTGAAAGTTACGGCTGCCAGATGAATTTCGCCGATAGCGAAATCGTTGCGGCTGTAATGCGAAATGCAGGTTTTGCAACGACTTCATCGGCAGAAGAGGCCGATGTGATTTTTTTGAATACCTGCGCCATTCGTGATAATGCCGAGCAGAAAGTTCGCCATCGACTCAAACATTTAACGGGTCTTAAACGACAGAAACCCGAACTCCTCGTCGGAATGTTGGGCTGTATGGCTGAGCGCCTGAAAACCAAGCTTTTGGAAGAAGAAAAAGTGGTCGACATTGTGGCCGGTCCTGATGCATACCGCGACATTCCGAAACTGGTTGAAGAAGCCGAATCGGGCCAGAAAGCAGTAAACGTTTTTCTGTCACGTGAGGAAACCTACGCCGACATTTCGCCTATCCGCTTGAATTCCAATGGCGTAACCGCCTTTGTTTCCATCATGCGCGGTTGCGACAATATGTGCAGTTTCTGCGTGGTGCCGTTCACCCGTGGCCGCGAACGTAGCCGCGACCCATACAGCATTGTCCGCGAAGCGCAGGATCTCTTTGACCGGGGCTATCGTGAAGTGACACTGCTCGGCCAGAATGTGGATAGTTATAAATGGGTATTAGGAGCGGGGAGTGAGGAGCGAGAAGTAGAACCTGCGCCAGAAACTTCTCACTCCTCGCTCCTCGCTCCTACTACTACGTTCGCGCACCTCCTCGAAATGGTGGCGCTGATCCATCCTGACCTGCGGGTACGGTTCTCAACGTCGCACCCCAAAGACATTACGGATGATGTGCTACACACGATGGCGCGTTATGATAACATCTGTAACTATATCCACCTGCCCGCTCAGAGCGGTAACAGTCGGGTACTGAAACTGATGAACCGGACGTATGATCGGCCCTGGTACATTGGAAAAATTGACCGTATCCGGGAGATTTTAGGCGAAGGCTGCGGCATTTCAACGGATATGATTTCGGGCTTTTGTACCGAAACAGAAGACGAACATCAGGAATCGTTATCGCTGATGGATTACGTCCACTATGATTATGCCTATATGTTCGCCTATTCTGAACGGCCGGGCACGCTAGCTGCGAAGAAATACGCTGATGACATTCCGGAAGACGTAAAAAAACGGCGACTGAATGAGATCATCGCCCGGCAGTTATCGCACTCAGCCGAACGTAACCAACGCCACATTGGGCAGGTACAGCGCGTTCTGATCGAAGGTACATCCAAACGTTCCGACGACTTTTTATGTGGCCGGAATGACCAGAACAAAATGGTCGTGTTCCCAAAAGGAAATCATCAAAAAGGTGAATATGTCAACGTACTAGTCACCGAATGCACCTCCGCAACGCTGCGGGGACAAGTCGTTAATGAATAATGTACAATGAATAATGTATAATGGCCTGAAGCCGCAATTTCCTATACATTATTCATTGTACATTATCCATTATTCATTAAAAAGATGAATCAACAGGAAATTCAAAGCGTTAAACAGCGCTTCGGTATAATTGGTAATGCACCTGCGCTTAACTACGCAATCAACGTAGCTATGCAGGTAGCTGCTACCGACCTGACCGTGCTCATTACGGGCGAAAGTGGCAGTGGGAAAGAATCATTTTCCAAGATTATCCACAGCCTGAGTGCCCGAAAACACGGTCAGTTTATTGCCATCAACTGTGGAGCTATTCCCGAAGGTACCATTGACTCGGAGCTGTTTGGGCACGAAAAAGGCTCATTTACAGGCGCTGTTGACTCCCGAAAAGGCTATTTCGAAACCACCAATGGCGGTACGATCTTTTTAGATGAAATTGGCGAAATGCCACTTGGTACGCAAGCCCGACTCTTGCGTGTCCTCGAAAATGGCGAGTTCA
>NZ_BAAHBG010000014.1:54762-140306 GCF_054776855.1 Spirosoma migulaei
ACGCAGGTTTTGGATTAGTGCAGTCTGTAAGTCGGCTTCGCTATGACGATTGGACAAGTCCAGACTCAGAAAACCGATGTGCGGGTTGTAGCGGCTACCAATGTCAATCTGATGGATGCGGTAGAAAAAGGAAAGTTCCGGGAAGATTTATATTATCGGCTAAACACCGTTCCCATTTTCGTCCCCCCTCTGCGCGAACGCGGCACCGACATCGAACTCCTGTTTCGCAAGTTTACATCCGACTTTGCCGAACGCTACCGTATTAATCCATTGCAGTTAACCGACGGAGCCAAGCAAACCTTGGTGGCGTATCCGTTTCCGGGTAACATCCGGCAGTTGAAGAATATTGCCGAGCAGATATCCATTCTCGAATCGGAACAGAATAAACCGATTGACGCCGAAACACTGGCAAAATACCTGCCTACATCCCAGCAACCCAACCGAACGCTGGCCCTGTTCCCACAAGCTCATGGGTCAACTGCCGAAAATTTTTCGGAACGCGAACTGCTCTACAAAGTGCTGTTTGATATGCGCCGGGACGTCAATGACCTCAAAAAACTAGTTCGTGATGTTCTCGGTAATGAACAGGACGGGCGGCAGATTCTACACAATCATAAAGACCTCTTCGACTCAATTTCGCCCGATAGTGACCTTCGCCCGGCGACGGATATAGGCGTAACCCGATTTCTGCCAGCTACCAATGGCTCTATTCGTCCAGAGAATCCACCGCCTTCTGAAACCTACGGAAGTCATCCACCCGTGCAAATTTTCGACGATGTAGATGGTGACGTCAATGAAGTGACGGAGGTAGAAGACGTAACCCACGAAACTGAGGAAGACGACTCGCTTTCACTCGAACGACAGGAGAAAGAAATGATCCTAAAAGCCCTTCGGCGTAATAACAACAAGCGTAAATACGCAGCTCAGGCACTTGGCATCTCCGAACGGACGTTATACCGGAAAATCAAACAATATGAAATTGATGAAGAGTAAAGTAGTAATGAATAATGTTCAATGGATAATGGATAATTGTTTAGAGCGCCCTATTCTCCTTACATTATTCATTATCCATTGTACATTATTCATTTCCTCCTGCGGTGTGTATTCTTTTACAGGTACAACGCTTAATCCAGCCATAAAAACGGTTACAGTAAATAACTTTGTACTGGCAACAGCAGGTGGTCCGGCCAACCTGCCCCTAACCTTTAATGAGAAACTAAAGGAATATTACCAGCGCTATACCAACCTTAAGGTAGTACCGGCCAACGGCGATATGGTGCTGGAAGGCAATATTACAGGTTATGATCTACTGGCCGTAGCGCCGACTGCCCAGGATCAGGCTGGGGTTAACCGACTGCAGATCACGGTACTGGCCCGATTTTATAACAATAAAGACGAAAGTAAGAACTTCGAGCAATCATTTTCATTTTATCAGGATTTCCCACAAGGCCAGACACTCAGTCAAAACGAAAGCCGGTTAGTCCCAAAAATTCTGGATCAGATCGTACTCGATATATTTAATAAAACTGCCGCCGACTGGTAAAAAGATTTACGAGGTACGAATTACGATGTTCGATGTAAAAATGTACTTTCGTAAATCGTAATTCGTACCTCGTAAATCGTATATCCCTTTGCTTGCCCTCGATAAAGAAACATTCTCGTACTGGGTCACCCATCCCGACGACCTGTCAACTACCGATTTCGTGCAGTTGCAGGAGAGTTTATCAACCTATCCGTACTGTCAATCGTTACATACACTAACAGCTAAGGCGGCTTCAATCCATCAGCGCAGCCAGGCCATATCCCATGTACGTCAGGCCGCAGCCCATGCATTGAGTCGTAATGCGTTACGTAAACTGATTGAGAATGAGTTTCAATGGTCCGAAAACCTGCTGACGAAACTCAATGAGTTATCAGCTAAACACGTCCCTATCCCCGACGATTATCAACAGGAAAGCTATGCACTGTTTAAGTCGAAGGCAGGGCTTAGCAACGGATTTCCAAAATTATCTCTGCTACGGTTACCTGTCCCAGGCGAAAATCGTCAGCTAGAAACAATACCTACCCCAGAAGATCCTACACTAGCTGAAACAAACCTGCAACATGAATTGGCGCAGATAGCTGAACCGGTCGTTGTTCAACCGGAACCCTCCCCCGCCGACCTGGAACGGCAACGGCAGTTCGACCTGATCGACAGTTTCATCAAGAATGAACCCCGGATCTCACCCGTACGAACCAAACTTGGCGAACCTTTGGCTCAGGAAGACCTAACCAAGCGTGCCAAGCCCGTTGGCGGTGGGTTAGTGACCGAAAGTTTTGCCAAAATTCTGGAGAAGCAGGGGAAAATAGATAAAGCCTGCGAAATGTACCGACAGTTAATGGTAAAAAATCCCGAAAAAAAGGCGTACTTTGCGGCAAAAATCAGTGAATTAGAGAACACGAAGAATTCGGCAGAGGACTAAGTTCAATTTTTCTCTAAATCTGTAAACGCATTAACCAAAATATTTAGCAACTTTTTTCATGATAACGGCAACTATTGTCATCATTTGTATTGTCACTGTTCTGCTAATTCTTATTGTATTAATTCAGAACTCAAAAGGAGGAGGATTAGCTGGCGAATTTGGTGGTCTGGGTTCTAACCAACTTATGGGTGTAAAGAAAACCACCGACCTGCTTGAACAAATTACCTGGGGACTTGGTATCGCCATGATGGTGCTATCGATGGCATCTTATATCTTGGTCGATCGCAATCAGGTAACGGGTATCAATAGCGCAAACGTTGATCGAGCACAAACCCAAACGCTGCCAGGTGCTGCCGCCCCAACGCCTGCTCCTAGCGCAGCGAACGGCGCTGCACCAAGCCAGGCTGTTCCAGGAGCCCAAACTCCAGGAGCATCCACTTCAGCGCTGACACCCCAGAAGTAAACCCGTATTCGGGCAACAAAAAAGCCAGACCGTTTCGAAACGGTCTGGCTTTTTTGTTGCCCACTAATTAGGCAACTGCCTGTGCCAGCAATTGCCGGGCAATAGGTAATAGTGTTTCCTGAACGGGGTAAGTTCGTTTACTCTCCAGCATATACGTTGCCGGATTAGGCAGATACCGGTGCCGTCGGATCAGGTCGAGTTTAATATTTTCAACCGTATTCACTAAACTCTTCTGCACAGCTTCAACAAAACGAAGCTGCACTAACCGACCACCAGGTTCCTGTTCAGAATAAAGTGTCATGGAAAAATAATAGACCTGCGTTTCGGCCTGATTGGTAGCATGAATGAGCAGATACCCCTCCTCCGGCCGCAATGGCAACAGACCTACTGGCGCTAGCGTCAGCGATTTAGCTATATCATCCCAGCGCTGCCGTCCCTCAGTTAACAAGGTTTGAAAGCGCGGCAGGGCAAATTCCATAATGGCATCCACTTCAGCCATAAAGGCAGGGTCCGTTACCTCAGATTTGTATTCGATTCGGGGCGGTGGTCCACTAACTCGACTGACACGCTTGGGGAAAGCCGCATTTAACGTACCTTTGCCCCTCGCAAAACGAATACCTGCATCGTAGTGACCGCGTAGTTCGGGTAGGTCCGGGAAGAGTTTGTATTCCGTAAAATTCTGCTGAACCGCCTGCAAGTATGCCATCACGACATATTTCTGATATTCGGCATCAAGCCAATTTTGCGTAAACCAGTCAGGTTGTAATTTTTTCATAAACCGGAAAAAGGCATTTTGTGGGTGTATGATTTGGTTAATCTAGGCAATCATTCGTAAACAACCAAATTCTATTCGCCAGAAGTGCATAACCTGCCGAAGGAAGTTTAGTCAATGTAGTGAATGGCAGTATGTCAGACAAAAACCTGAAAATTTGGCAGTTTACCGCATTGGCACAGTAATTGGCGGGTCCAGAACGTCGTGTAAGTACAGTACACAAACAGTTAATAACCTTAATCAACTCATTATCATGGTAGCAGAAACGGAAAGCGTTAAAGTGAACGTGAAACCGCTGGCCGACCGGGTGCTGGTAGAAGCCGCACCGGCTGAAGAAAAAACCTCGTTTGGAATTATCATTCCAGACACGGCGAAAGAAAAACCCCAGCGTGGTACGGTCGTTGCCGTTGGCGCAGGTAAGAAAGATGAGCCGCTGACGGTTCAGGTGGGCGATACGGTACTGTATGGCAAATATGCTGGTACAGAAATCACCGTTGATGGCAAAGAATACCTCATCATGCGTGAATCCGACATTTTCGCAATCCTGTAAGTTGAATGACTAATGCACAATGAATAATGTATAATGGCACCAAAAAGGTCATTGACACTATTCGCTTTTCATTCTTCATTTTACATTTTTCATTCTACATTTTCCCAAAACAATGGCTAAGAAAATATTTTTCGATACTGAAGCTCGTGAGCGCATTAAGAAGGGTGTTGACACCCTGGCCGACGCGGTGAAAGTTACCCTCGGTCCTAAAGGCCGCAACGTTATTCTTGATAAGAAATTCGGCTCACCTGTAATCACCAAAGATGGTGTAACGGTGGCCAAAGAAATTGAACTGAAAGACGCCATGGAAAACATGGGCGCTCAGTTGGTAAAAGAAGTTGCTTCGAAAACCGCTGATTCGGCTGGTGACGGAACAACTACCGCTACTGTATTGGCACAGGCGATCTACTCGATCGGTGCGAAAAACGTAGCGGCTGGTGCTAACCCAATGGATTTGAAGCGTGGCATTGAGAAAGCTGTTCTGGCTGTTGTTAAGAACCTTTCGGAGCAAGCTCAAACCATCGGTGATGACTTCGGCAAAATTGAACAAGTGGCTACCATCTCGGCTAACCATGACGAGGAAATCGGTAAAATGATTGCCGAAGCCATGAAGAAAGTAGGTAAAGAAGGTGTTATCACGGTTGAAGAAGCTCGCGGTACCGAAACGGAAGTTAAAACCGTAGAAGGTATGCAGTTCGACCGGGGTTACCTGTCGCCATACTTCGTAACGAACACCGAGAAAATGGAAGTTGAACTGGAGCGTCCGTTCATCCTGATTTCGGAAAAGAAAGTTTCGTCGATGAAAGAGTTGCTGCCCGTACTTGAGCAGGTTGCTCAAACAGGCCGGCCTCTGTTGATCATCGCTGAAGATGTTGATGGCGAAGCTCTGGCTACGCTGGTTGTTAACAAAATCCGTGGTGCCCTGAAAGTAGCTGCTGTTAAGGCTCCTGGCTTCGGCGATCGCCGGAAAGCTATGCTGGAAGACATCGCTATCCTGACAGGTGGCCAGGTTATCAGCGAAGAGCGCGGCTTCAAACTTGAAAACGCATCGATCGAATACCTGGGTCAGGCTGAAAAAATCCTGATCGACAAAGACAATACAACTATTGTTAACGGTGTTGGCGAGAAAGAAAACATTTCTGGTCGCGTAAACCAGATCAAAGCCCAAATCGAAAACACGACATCAGACTACGATCGCGAGAAATTGCAGGAGCGTCTGGCCAAACTGTCGGGTGGTGTGGCTATTCTCTACATCGGTGCTGCTACCGAAGTAGAAATGAAAGAAAAGAAAGATCGTGTTGACGATGCGCTGCATGCAACCCGTGCTGCTGTTGAAGAAGGTATCGTAACGGGTGGCGGTATCGCCCTGATCCGTGCTATCTCTTCGCTTGACGGTATCACAACAATCAATGAAGACGAAAAAACCGGTGTTAACATCATCCGTGTTGCCCTCGAATCACCTCTACGTACGATTGTAGCTAACGCCGGTGGCGAAGGTTCAGTTATCGTGAACAAGGTGAAAGATGGTCAGGGTGGATTTGGTTACAACGCCAAGAACGATACATTCGAAGATCTGTTTGCCGCTGGTGTAATCGATCCTAAGAAAGTAACGCGTCTTGCTCTGGAAAACGCAGCATCGATCGCTGGTCTGTTATTGACGACCGAGTGTGTTATTGCAGACGAGCCAGAAGAAGCTCCAGCTGGTGGCGGTCATGGTCACCCAGGCGGTGGCATGGGCGGCATGATGTAATATCAAGTTGCTGATTTTTTATAGAAACGCCCCTGGTCGAAAGATCGGGGGCGTTTTTTCTTAACTCCGTCAAGTGCGTTACCAAAAGCAGTAAAGCCACCTACCCAGGCAATTAAATTAGCGGCTTATTGTAGCTTTGATGGGAATATAACTAAGAGCATGTATGAAGAAATTCTTCTCCACAGAAGGGATTTTACAGGAAAGTGGCCTTACATTGATCAGGCTTATCGTCGGTTTGTTCCTGGTGTATCATGGCTGGGAAGTATTCGATGCGACTAAAATGAACGAATATGCAGCCTGGGATAATTTCAAGCAGGATTTCTCCCCTACGTTCATGGTTTATCTCGGCAAAGGTTCTGAATTGGTAGCTGGCCTGCTGCTTACCACCGGTTTATTAACCCGATTGGCCTGCCTACTTATTATAGGCACCATGCTTTACATTACGTTTTTTGTAGGTCATGGAAAATTTTGGTACGAGGACCAACATCCCTTTCTATTCGTACTTCTTGCGATGGTTTTCTTTTTTACCGGGCCTGGCAAATGGAGTCTGGATGCCTTACTTACAGGGAACCGTCTGAAAAGTTGACGTGCCGCCCTTTAATCAATTATGAGGCCATACAGGAAGCAATAACGTATGCATTACCATAACGTATGTTTCGTACAAGAAACTGTTGATAAGCCAATGGGATTACTCATCGAAACGGTTTGCAGAAATGGATTCGGAAGGTCAATAAAGGTGAGGGAACAGGCCTATTTCGCTTAGCTAAGCAGTCAAATTAACTGTTTGTAGACAGGTCAAAACCTAAACTATAGGCAAACAAAAAAGCCAAGCGAGATACTCTCTTGGCTTTCTGATTTACTCAACGTTATGAAAAACTTTTCTTTTCGACACAATTATAAAACAAAAATACAGAATTTTGATTCTTTTTAGTTAATTTTTTTTTGGATAAAATCGTAAAATCCTAATAATAAGTTCTTTATAAGAAAAACCGCACACTTTTAAACGATTATTTATAAGTAGATTTACTTATAAATACAGACACAAAACAATACACGAACAATAATTAATTAAACAAAAGCCCATCCCGAATCGTAACCGTTCGATCGGCGAGGGCGGCTAAAGCCTCATTGTGGGTTACTATAATAAACGTTTGACCCAGTTCGTCACGTAACTGAAAAAATAACTGGTGTAGCTCCTCTGCGTTCTTAGAATCAAGGTTCCCGCTAGGTTCATCTGCAAAGACAATGGCGGGTTGGTTTATCAACGCCCGCGCTACAGCTACCCGTTGTTGCTCACCTCCTGATAATTGAGAAGGTAAATTTGTTAAGCGATCGCGCAGGCCAAGCTTTACTAATAATTCGGTAGCTCGCTGCCGAACAGCACTCTCCTCCTTACCTGCTATAAACCCAGGCAGGCATACATTTTCAAGAGCCGTAAATTCGGGTAGCAGGTTATTGAACTGAAAGACAAAGCCAATCTGCTCGTTACGAAATTGAGCCAGCTGACGGTCATTTAATGCAAAGACATTTTGTCCGGCAATCTGCAATTCACCTGCATCAGGCCGATCGAGTGTACCCAGGATTTGAAGTAGGGTAGTTTTGCCAGCCCCTGATGCCCCTACAATAGAGACAACTTCACCCGATTCAATATTCAGGTTAATTCCTTTCAGAACGGGCAGATTGCCGTAGTTCCGGCGTATATCAGTAGTTTGAAGAAGCGAACTCATAGTGAATGATAAATGATGAATGATGAATGCCAAGCTGAAAAAGAACAACTGAGCGTGATTTTAGTCGATCACGTTCATCATTCTTCATTCATCATTCATCATTTCCTGTTAACTTGCCGCACAAAAATACGATTTCCAATCCTCCTTGTTGCAGTTGTCATGAATATACACGAGTATCAGGGTAAAGAAATTCTCAAAAAGTACGGTGTCCGCATTCAGGAGGGCATTGTAGCTGAGTCGCCCGAAAAAGCCGTTGAAGCCGCCAAACTGATTATTGCTCAATCGGGCCAGAAGTTTGTCGTGGTTAAGTCCCAAATCCATGCTGGCGGACGAGGAAAAGGCCAGATTGTGGGTTCTGAACAACGCGGAGTAGCCTTAGCCAAATCGGTCGATGCTGTGCGCGACATCGCCAAAAACCTCATCGGGAATGTACTGGTTACCCACCAGACAGGACCAGAAGGCAAGCGGGTCAACAAAGTTCTCATTGCTGAGGACGTTTATTATCCAGGTGCATCCTCCCCAAAAGAGATGTACATCGGCATCCTGCTCGACCGTACGAAAGCCTGCAACGTAATCATGGCCAGCACCGAAGGGGGTATGGACATTGAAGAAGTAGCAGAACACTCCCCCGAAAAGATCGTGAAGGAGTGGATCGACCCTGCCGTTGGTCTGCAACCTTTCCAGGCTCGTAAAGTAGCCTTTGGCCTTGGTCTGGAAGGGGAAGCCTTCAAGGAGATGGTGAAGTTTGTTACGTCGCTTTACAAAGCGTATGTAGATACAGACGCGTCGATGTTCGAAATTAACCCGGTTCTGAAAACATCGGACAACAAGATTCTGGCTGTCGATGCCAAAGTTAATTTGGACGACAATGCTCTCTATCGTCATCCCGATCTGAAAGCCATGCGCGATCTGGCCGAAGAAGATCCCCTTGAAGTGGAAGCCTCTGCCAGTGACCTGAACTATGTAAAACTCGACGGAAACGTAGGTTGTATGGTAAACGGCGCAGGTTTGGCCATGGCAACGATGGATATCATTAAACTGTCGGGTGGCGAACCGGCTAACTTCCTTGATGTTGGGGGTGGAGCGAATGCCAAGACGGTAGAAGCGGGTTTCCGTATTATCCTGAAAGATCCAAACGTAAAAGCCATTCTGATCAATATCTTCGGCGGTATCGTACGTTGCGACCGGGTAGCTACTGGTGTTGTTGAAGCTTACAAAGCCATTGGCGATATTCCGGTTCCAATCATTGTTCGTCTGCAAGGAACGAATGCAGCTGAAGGCGCTAAAATCATTGATGATTCAGGCCTCAAAGTACAGTCGGCCGTTGAGCTGAAAGAAGCTGCCGAAAAAGTACGGCAGGTTGTAGCAGCGTTGTAATTTCTGTCTGGGCCAAGCTCTGTCTTGGCCCAGGAGATATTTAAGAATTGGCCAAGCCAGAGCTTACCCAGACGAAAAAAGCCGGAACGAAAGTCCCGGCTTTTTCTACTATAAGTGCACGGATTAACGCCGTGCGCTGGCGTAGTACTTCTGCGCATCAGGTAATAATTTCTGCAAATCGGCAATCCGACGGGCATCAGATGGATGATCCGAAAAAAACTCAGCGGGTGCTTTACCACCACTTGCTTTTGCCATCCGTGTCCAGAACGTAATTGCCTCGGCAGGGTTATAACCCGCCATCGACATGAAAATCAGGCCAAGGTGATCCGCTTCTGACTCTTGGTTACGACTATGCGGTAGCGCCCCAAAATATTGATACATCAGGGGACCTCCTGTACCAATAGCTTGTTGAAATAAAGCTTGTGTCTGCGGGCTTTTTGAAGACGTAGCAATTCCAGCTGCAACTTGCCCAGCCTGCAATAGTCCATTAGCAACCAACCCTTCGCTCATTCGTTCGTTACCGTGTTCGGCAATAGCGTGCGACACTTCATGACCTAATACGGTTGCTAAACCCGCTTCGTTTTGCGTGTAGGGTAAAATACCGGAGTAGACAACAATTTTACCACCCGGCATACACCAGGCATTCACCTGATTACTCTGCACCAAATGGTATTCCCACTGGAAGCCTTCGAGCCGTTTAGAATACCCGTTGCTATTCATGTAACTTTCAACAGCCTGCCGAATACGATTGCCAACCCGATTAACCATTTCAGCGTCTCCGCTGCTGGTAGGAACAACCCGGCTTGTATCCAAGAATGCTTTATACTGAGTGAAACTCATGGCTAGCATATCATTATTAGGTACCAGGATCAGTTGTTTGCGGCCCGTTAAAGGCACTTTCTCGCAAGCTGTTACAGCAAAAGCGAGCGACAACATGACAATTATGATTTTTCTCATTTGTTTGTGTATTGTTTGGTAGAGTGTTCTGACGGTATATGACCTGCAAAGTACCAGAATTGTTCAAATTTTTCCGAATGGATGCGGTCTACCCCTCTTTAGTCCTTAGATTTGTGCCAATCTAAATAGTTTAGTAACGCGGATATCGTGTCCGCTTTTTACCTTATAAGAGCGGACACGATGTCCGCGTTACTTTATATGAAAATTATTTGCGTTGGTCGAAACTACGCCGACCATATCAAGGAACTCAATAATGAACAGCCCGAAGATCCAGTTATCTTCATGAAACCCGAAACGGCCATTCCCCTAAAAAACGAGCCATTTTTTTATCCTGACTTCTCCAGCGATGTTCATCACGAAGTTGAGATTCTGGTAAAAATTAACCGGGTGGGCAAGAACATCGACGAGAAATTCGCGCATAAATACTACGACGAAATTGGCGTTGGTATCGACTTCACAGCTCGGGATCTGCAAAGCAAGTTAAAAGCAAAAGGATTGCCCTGGGAGTTAGCCAAAGGATTCAACGGCTCCGCTCCTATTTCCTCTTTTGTTCCAAAGACGGATTTCCCGGATCTGCAAAATTTAAATTTCCATTTAGACATCAACGGCGAAACCAAACAAATTGGCAACACGAACCTGATGATGTTTAAGATTGATTACCTGATTTCATTTGTATCACGCTATTTCCTGCTTCAGCAAGGCGATATACTATTTACAGGAACACCCAAAGGTGTTGGCCCTGTAAAAATCGGCGATCGACTGACGGCCTTCATTGAAGATAAGCCCATGTTGACGTTTGACGTGAAGTAATCTCATCTTGTAAGGCCGAACCTTAGTCCGGCCTTACAAAGACTATTTACAATTTTGCTTTTGATACGTTTCCTTTTTTATACGTTCATTTCTATTCTGTTCTGTGTAGAACTGGCCACCGGACAATCGGCGAAACCAGTCTCATCAACTCAATCAGGACAGCCCCAAACAGGCTATATTCAACCCGGTACGCTTGTCGATGGCTACTTTATGTTTCCGATCCAGCCTGGGGCCAGTAATTCGTTGTCAGGTGGTATGGGGGATTTACGGCCCAATCACTTTCATGCTGGTTTAGATATCCGTACCGGTGGGCGCGAAGGGCTGGATGTCCATGCGGCTGCGGATGGGTATGTATCCCGAATTGCAGTTTTCACGGGTGGATATGGAAACGTGATTTTCATTAAACACCCCAATGGTCTGACCACCGTTTATGGTCACCTGAAAGCCTTAAAAGACACCCTTGGCCGTTTCCTCCGCGAGCAGCAATACGAGAAAAAAACATTTGAAATTGACCTGCGCCCTCAACCGGGCCAGTTCCCGGTTAAGCAGGGCGATGTTGTTGCGGCATCAGGAAATACTGGCGGATCGGGTGGGCCGCATTTACACTTCGAGATTCGGGATAATAAAGACAACCTGATTAACCCGTTGCTGTATAATTTCTCCGAAATTCAGGACAATGTACCGCCCTATTTTGAGCGCGTGGCCCTGAAAACAATGACCGCCACCTCGCGCATTAACGGCGAATACCAGCGTGTCAGTTACGCACCCGTACGCCGACCCGACGGCACGTATACCATTGTTCAGCCCATTACAGCTTCAGGATTAATTGGGATGGAAGTGCTGGCTTATGACAAAACCAGCGGTTCGCCTTATCGAAATGGCATCAGTTGCCTGGAAATCCGGCTCGATGGTCGCGAGGTGTTTTCGTATAACATGAATAGCTTCCCGAACGAGCAAACGCGGTTCATGAATGTTCATGAGAACTACGAGGTCGAGCAAATGAGTGGCCAGCGGTATCATCGGGGCTATATTGCCGATGGCAATATTTTGAATCTGTATAAGCTCCAAAGTAATGCCGCCTATCGCGGGCGGTTACCTCTATTAGACGGCCAGCCACACGAAGTTACCCTGACGCTCTATGATGCCTCCGATCAGTCAACACAGTTAACCTTTACGATTCTACCGGAAGCGGCACCGGCCAGTCAAATCCGGCCAGATTCATTGACAATTCCGCCGGCCAATTTTAGAGGGGAGTCACTAAGCGGTGAGCCGATAGCCACCATCACGACTGACGAAAATGTGCTGAAGCTAACGGTCAAGAATATTACCGCTTCAAGCCCACCGGTAGCTAAATTAATCACCGGCCGCGTAGTGACCGAGCAGCCAATTAGCTATATACGTAACAACCAAGCAGTTTATCTTATAGATTTGCGCCAGACTTTACCCGACTCCGTCCAGTTTGGCCGAAGTGTAATACGAACAAATTTTAAAAAGCGTATCATACCGGGCCGGAGCGAAGTAGTTGTCGATTGGAATACCCGACTGGAATTCAGTCCACGAACACTGTTTGATACGTTGCATCTGGCTATGCGGGCGTTGCCAGGGGGTGGGTTGGAAATAAATCAGTCGACCATTCCACTCAACGATTATTTAACGATCCACTACACACCGAATTATCCGATTGCCATTGATACGGCTCGAACGAAAGCATATTGGACGAGCGGTGGGAACGCAAGTTTTCTGGGGGGCACGTGGGCTAAAGGACATATTGAATTTAAAACCCGTTGGCTGGGGAAGTTTCAGTTAATGACCGACATCAATCCACCGAGGGTTGAAATTCTGTCGGCCACGCCTAAGGGAATTACGGCTCGTATTCGGGACGACCTGTCAGGCATTGCCGAATTCCGGGCGCTGGTCAATGGTGAGTGGGTGCTGATGCAGTACGATTACAAACGGGCATTACTCTGGTCCGATAAACTAAACCCAGATGAACCTTTCGAGGATGGTGCCGAGGTGTTAGTTCAGGTAAAAGACCGGTCGGGCAATATTGGTTCCGACACGACAACTATTGACGTACCCAGAGCACCCGTTCGGCGAAAAGCGGCTCCGAAGAAAAAGAGAAGATAAAAAAGCTTACTGAATACCGTAAACTGAATACAATAAACTGTAAACTGAATGAGCCTTTCTATCGGTGATCCAGCTCCCGACTTTACGAGCACTGACCAAAATGGCCAGCCCATTAGACTATCTGACTATCGGGGCAAAAAAGTGGTGCTCTACTTTTATCCTAAGGATGATACGCCGGGTTGTACTGCGCAAGCCTGTAGCCTACGCGACAACTACGCCGATTTACGCGCGGCCGGTTACGAAGTAGTGGGCGTTAGTGTGGATGACCAGAAAGCACACCAGAAATTCATTAAAAAATATGACCTCCCCTTTTCGCTCGTTGCCGATACAGATAACCAGTTAGTAGAAGCCTACGATGTATGGAAAGAGAAGTCGATGTATGGTCGGAAGTTTATGGGTACCGTCCGAACAACATTTATTATTGACGAGGCTGGTATCATCACAGATATCATCGGCAAAGTAGATACCCAAAACCACGCAAAACAAATTTTAACCTAATACGGGCAAGTCCCGTCATTTTTGATTGAAAAGCGGGTTCCCACCCGTACTACCTCATGGAAATCGAACAACTCAAAGGCACGGCTACGGCCGTTCGGCGCGATATTCTTCGCATGGTTGCCGCTGTTAATTCGGGTCACCCCGGCGGATCGTTAGGTTGCACTGATTTTTTTGTCGCCCTTTACTTCGAGGTGATGAACCGGAAAAAAGATGCCGACGGCACGCCTATTTTTGACATGGACGGCCGGGATGAAGACATCTTCTTCCTCTCGAATGGACATATTTCGCCCGTTTTTTATTCGGTGTTGGCACGGGCAGGCTATTTTCCTGTCGCGGAATTAGCCACTTTCCGTAAGTTAGATAGTCGGTTACAGGGACACCCTACAACGGCCGAACACCTTCCCGGCATTCGCATTGCGTCGGGTTCGCTAGGTCAGGGTTTATCCGTAGCCTGTGGAGCTGCTTATTCCAAAAAGCTCAATGGGGATAAAAACCATGTGTACGTCCTGATGGGCGATGGTGAGCAGCAGGAAGGCCAGATTTGGGAAGCCGCTCAGTTTGCTCCCAACAAAAAACTCGGCAACCTGACCGCCATCATCGACCTCAACCACGCTCAGATTGACGGCACGACAGACAACGTCAATAGCAACCGTGATCTGGCTGCCAAATACCGCGCTTTTGGCTGGTACGTCGAAGAGATGGAAGGAAATGACATTGCCGATGTCATTCATACCCTCAAAAAATCGCAGGAAGACCCGGATGTACCAACGATGATTCTAATGCACACCGAAATGGGCTTTGGCGTTGAATACATGGTGGGTAACTACAAATGGCACGGTACGGCTCCTAACGCCGAGCAGTTAACCCAGGCTCTGAACGGTCTGCCACTATCGATTGGTGTAACGGATTATTGATTGTTTAAAAACAGCATCCTGCTGTTTTTAACATAGCCCCATGAAAATCAAACGCCTGATCATCGAAAATTTCAAGTCCATTGAACGGATCGAGCTTGTTGAGCCGAATCCGTTCACGGTCTTTGTCGGCCCTAACGGGTCGGGTAAGTCGAATATTTTCGAGGCTTTGGAGTTTGTGAATCGCTGTTCAAAAGCCTTAGTCTCTGAGGTTTTTAGAGAATTTGGGGGAGTAACTAAAATTAGTCGCCGGAATGGCGCTGACATAGATAGGTTTCACTTTAACGCTGAATTTGACAAAGAGAGTGAGGTCACCAATATGGAGTTTGCTTACAACACTATCACGGATAAGATTAAGCAGCCCAATCATATTGATGATGCATGGCTTCATTTACGCCAGGATACAGTGGACCAATTTTATCAACGTTTCGGCCGAATTTTTGTCAGTAATGAAAAGCTATTAAAAGTCAACTATCAAGATGATCGCTCCCTTAATATAGCTGCAACTAATTTGGAAGCTGTTTTAAAGCGAATTCTAACGGACAATGTACTTCGGGTTGAAATCTTTGAATGGTTAGAATTATTCGTTCCTGGATTTAAAGCCGTTGAGGTGGATGATCGGGATGAACTCCACTGGTTCGAGGAATTTGCCCCCAGTTATTTCACTAAAGACCTAATCTCCGACGGAACATACAACATTCTGGCGATACTTGCCGCTGTTTATCAAAGTGACGATAAGCCTCAATTTCTTTGTATCGAAGAGCCCGAAAATGGCCTTCATCCACAGGTTGCGCGTGAGTTAGTAGACTTTTTTCGTATCATGTGCGAAGAACGGGGCCATCACATTTGGCTAAATACACACTCGCAATCCATGATCTCCCGGCTTAAACCTGAAGAAATGGTTATCGTCGATAAGAAACAGGGAGCTACGCGAATCAAGCAGATTTCAAAGGAGGAATTTAAAAATTGGCGGATGGACGAAGCCTTACTAATGAATGCTTTCGGAGGTGGGCTTGCGTGGTAAATGTTGGTTTTATTTGTGAAGGTAAAACAGAACAAGAAATTATTGAATCAACCAATTTTCAAGATTGGCTCAATCGAAATAGCTTAAGGTGTGTTAATCCTGTTTTCGATGTTGCTGGAAGTGGTAATCTACTACCTCATCGTCTCGCAGATATCCGCGATACACTATTTAGGAATGGAGCTAACATCATTGTTATTATAACTGACCTCGACCAAGATGAGTGTATTACGGTAACGCGTCAGCGTATAACTCAACAAGATAATCAAGTTGTGATTGTTGCTGTAAAACAAATCGAATCTTGGTTTTTAAGTGATTCAACTACTTTACGCCGACTGTTTTCAGATAATACATTTGAGTTTATAAATCCAGAAGCAGAGGATAATCCATTTGCTACCTTAAAGCGCTTATTTGAATTAAAGACTCAGCGGGGTATTGGTACAAAACCGATGTTAGCCCGACGAATGTTGAAGTACGGTTTCAGCATCGAAAACGCGGCTCAGCACCCAAATTGTACCAGTGCCAATTATTTTTTAACCAAATTGCAAACCCTCGCTTCGGCGAATTAATATAGACCATGAAAAAATACGAGTATACCGAGAAAAAAGATACGCGTTCGGGTTTCGGCGCGGGTATATCTGAACTGGGCCGGACGAATCCTAACGTTATTGCCCTGACAGCCGATTTAGCGGGTTCGCTCAAGTTGGAGACATTTATTAAAGAATATCCAGAACGGTTCGTTCAGTGTGGGATTGCCGAAGCCAATATGATTGGTGTATCGGCGGGTTTGACCATTGGTGGTCACATTCCGTTTGCCACAACCTTTGCCAACTTCGCTACGGGCCGGGTGTATGACCAGATTCGTCAGTCGGTGGCGTACTCGAATAAGAATGTTAAAATCTGTGCTTCCCACGCAGGCTTAACCTTAGGCGAAGATGGTGCTACACACCAGATTCTGGAAGATTTGGGCATGATGAAAATGTTGCCCAACATGACCGTCATCAATCCATGCGATTACAATCAAACCAAAGCGGCTACACTTGCCATTGCTGAGCATGTGGGTCCGGTTTATTTGCGCTTCGGTCGCCCGGTGATTCCTGTGTTTACCCCCGCCGATCAGAAATTTGAGATTGGTAAGGCCTGGACCGTTAATGAAGGAAAAGACGTATCTATTTTCTGCACAGGTCACCTGGTTTGGGAAGCCATCAAAGCCGGTGAAATTCTTGCCGAACAGGGAATCGAAGCCGATATTATCAATATTCACACGATTAAGCCGTTAGATGAAGAGGCTATTCTGGCATCGGTGAAGAAAACGGGCTGCGCCGTATCGGCAGAAGAGCACATGATTAATGGTGGGTTGGGCGATAGCGTTGCACAGGTTCTGGCACAAAACTTCCCTGCTCCACTCGAATATATCGGCGTTCATGATACCTTCGGCGAAAGCGGTACACCTGATCAACTGATGCAGAAATATGGCCTGACTGCCAACAAAATTGTTGAGCAGGTTAAGAAAGTAATGGCACGAAAATAGGTTTACGGTTTTTGGTTTACGGTTTACGGTTGGCTGGCGCGAAAGCAGTTTACATGCGCCAACCAACCGTAAACCAAAAACCTAAAACCGTAAACCATGAAACAATGACTGACGCAGAAATCCTCGCCAAATACCGCGACCCGTCAAGCCGGAATTTTGCCTTTAATCTGCTGGTACGCCAATACCAGCAGAAAATTTATTGGCATATCCGTAAAATGGTCATTGACCATGACGATACCGACGACCTGGTGCAGGAAACGTTCATAAAAGTGTGGAACAGCCTGGAACAGTTTCGGGGTGATAGTCAGTTATATACCTGGATATACCGAATTGCCACCAACGAATGTCTTAACTTTCTGAATAAGAAACGTCGACGTTTTTTTCTGCCGATTGGCGACGTGGAAGGTGAGTTAATGCAGAAGCTGGAAAGCAATGCCGATTATGTTACATCGGGCAACGAACTCAGTGGTGAAGACGTACAGTTAAAACTGCAAAAGGCGCTGTTAAAATTACCAGATAAACAGCGGTTAGTGTTCAACATGAAGTACTTCGATGATATGAAGTACGAAGAAATTTCGGACATTACCGGTACATCGGTTGGTGCCTTAAAAGCATCGTATCACCTGGCGGTTAAAAAAATTGAGGATTATTTGACTAAAACTGATACAACCGATTAAACCACAGCCGCTTTAGACTGTCCAATCTGCAAACACGGGAATGAAATTGTGTATTAGATACACACCACGATAATGACTAATAAAAACGAATTTCGGCTTGATGAACTGCCACCTGAGCATCCCATGCGGCAATTGCCGTTTGTGGCACCAGACGGTTATTTTGACACGTTGCCATCGCGCGTGCAGGCTCGCGCGATTCGTAAGTCGAAGCCGGCCTTCCGTATTACCTGGTCCTGGCAACGTACAGTAGCCTCGCTGGCAGGAGCTAGCCTGATTGCTGTACTTGTTTGGCAAACCTTGCCTCAACGGCAGGAATCGTTGGGGAGTGAGGCATTGGCTGGTGTAAGCAATGAAGTTATTACCGCTTATCTTGACGAACAGGGCGTTGATGCAAATGAACTAGCCGATGCTCAACAGCTTCATTCTTCATTAGGGAGTGATACAACAGCGATTCAGTTTCTTAATGTGCAGCCGATCGACATTCAGCAACATATCAAAGAAGAAACTGGACTGGACAATACGAATCTCGGTTCCTGATTTTTTAGCATGGTTAACTTTACCACAATGAGACACGCATGGATTGGTTGGCTGGTTGGGCTGGTGTTTATGGCACAGGTGGCCAGCGCACAGAACGACGTCAACGGACGGCAGAAGATAGAAGCGGCTAAGATTGGCCTGATCACGAATCGGCTTAACCTAACAACCGATCAGGCTCCGCAATTTTGGGCGGTTTACAATGAATACAACGCCAAGAAGCAGGAATTAAACCGTCGGATTCGGCAATTGAACAACGAACCGTCGCGTACAAACCTAAACGATAATCAATTAGTGAACGGGTTGCGGGAAGTCAATGCCACCAAGCAAAAACTGGCTGATCTTGATGACGAATACATGGGCCGTTTCCTAAAAGTAATTAGTCCGCAACAATTGGCTGAGTTGTACAAGACCGAGCAGATGTTTAATAAAATGCTGCTCAATAAATTGAATCAAGGCAACTGAACCGCACGGGCGGCCCCGCAGGGTTTAGCTGATTGAGGGATTAATCCGATTTTGTTTTATAATTCGCTTCGAAGAAGCGCAAAACAAAATCGGATTAATCCCTCAATCAGCTAAATCCCGGTCTAGTAACGCACCACCTTAAATCTTGAAATGCCCCCATCGAAACGGATGGACATTTTCTTCTTGCTGGCATCGTAACCAGGGCTTTCAAATTCGCCACCACCAACGTCGGTAAAATCATCCAGCTGTTCCAGATTCAGGGCACCGTCTTTCTTGATCCGACAACCCACTTCTTTCGGAACCCGGACCGTTACTGAAGCCGCTCCCACGTTTAACTTTATCTCAGACAGATCGGCTTTGGCACCGAGTTTTAAATCCAGATCGGCAGCTCCGGCGCCAATTTTCAGGCTCTTGACAGCATAAGCACTTAAGTCCAAATCCCCCTGCCCTGCTCCAAGTGCTACGTCCATTGTCCAGACAGGCGTAGCGTTCAGGTGCACATCAACCCGATTCTCGAACTTGCCATCTTTCAGATCAATGTGTTGATCGTCATCCGTGGGCTTTAGTTCAATGGTTGGGATATGGGTGGTTTCATCCCGATCTACCGACATCGAATAACTACCCGAGGTTTGTTTTGTATCGGCTTTGATAAGTTCCGTACTGGGATCGCTGATGGTAAACCGGCCAGCGCCCCCCGACAATTTCAAGACAGCTTCACGAGTATCAACATCCATTGTTTCAGCAAACGTGTTAGTCTGGATTCTTGTGTTCTCCGAATCCCGATGCTCACGCTCCGACCGATAATCGTCATCCGTATTATCGTCGTCATCGCTGTCGTTATTTCCATTGTCATCATCGTCGTCATCATTATCATGCCAGCGCATGTTGAACTCATCGTGGTTTCGATTATGCGACAGGAACCCGAACAATGTTGTTGGCACGGCTACAGCCAGCATGACAGTTGTAACAAAAGCTGCCGGATTTCCACGACGTTCCAGAATCAGGTTTACACCCGCCAGAATTAGCAATACTGGCCATAAATTCACTAATGAATGCCAGTCTATATCGAGCATTCCGGCCCGCCGGGCTAAAAACAACACCCCCAGCGTTAACAGGAAAATGCCCCAGAACAATCCATTTTTTCGTTGCATAAGTTTTAAGGATGTATGATGTAGGATATATGATGTATTAACTTAATACATCATATATCCTACATCATACATTTTTTAAAGGGTTCCGTTTGGGTCGTTGGTGGTTGTATTATCGTAAGGAGGTTTGATCCGATCCTTAAAAATCAGCCACAAACCAATTGCGATCAGAATAAACGGCCATAGATCACCAAAGTCAATGTCGAAATAACGGTCCAGTAAAAACAGGACACCCAGGATAATCAGTACGGCCCCGCCAATAATGCTACGGTCGGGTGATGCAGGCTTGTTCGGATTGTAGGGATTCATGGCAAAATAAGGATTAGAGAAAGCTGACGACTGGGATACAGAACCATCGAAACGGCGCTCGGGTAATGCGATCCACAAGATAATGTAAATGATGATGGCCGGAAAGTGCGGCAGGAAAATTCCGATCACAAATAGTACGCGTACCAATGCACGATCAATGCCAAAATAATCGGCCAAACCAGCACACACGCCCCCAATTTGGGCCTGGTCGGCAATACGTTCTAATCGCTTGTTCATGGCTTCTTTCCGGAACGCCGGACCGTTGTTTAAATCCGATGTAAACCTAATAGATAGCTATTTTGCCCCAAAGGAGATTTGGAAGAATGGACGCGGCTATGGATAGAAGTATGTTTTCAATGATAGTAGGTAATGCATAGTAGTGGTCAGTATTAGGAGCGAGAAGCGAGGAGTGAGAATGGCTGACGCAAAACTGATATACGCGTCAGCTATTCTCACTCCTCGCTCCTAACTCCTAATACTAATTTCCTACTCTTCTTCAATCGCTTCCAGAATATCCATCAACTCACCGAATTCCTTATTACCGGGTTGTTCTTCATCGCCACCACTAAGCGCAATTCCCTGAACAGATAATTCGGCTAATAACTCATGGACATTCTCGGCAGATATGCCAATCCCTAACAGTATAGGATAGCGTGATGCTAATCGTTGCAGGGTCGTTTTCAGCTCATCGTCAAGATGGAGCGGCCTATTGCTTTCCAGCAGAATATAATCGGCTCCGGCAACACCCGTCTGAAACAGGGTATCGAGCTGATCAAGTGTCAACTGTGATAAATCGACGTGCAAAATCAACGGCTTAGTAAACGTACTCAGGTAAGATAAGAGGGCTGATTCGTTGACCTGTAGTATGTCAGGTTTGTACGTATCAAGAAGTTGCTCAATAACTTCAGGATCTGTGGATGTAGTTTCGCCAACAATCTGAACGCCTGCCACCCAGCCTCTGATCTCGTCAAATTTTTTCGGTTCGATATAGTCCGGTGAATCGGCATCCATCGAGAAGCCAAGCATATCGACACCCATACCTGCGCAATAGCGGGCATCGCTGAGATTAGTAACGTTGGAGATTTTAACGAGCGTTTTAAGAGACATAGTTTCAGTGAGCAGTTTTTCGGTAGCAACAGCTTGTTTCCGTAGCGTACCGACAAAGTTACGGACAGCAAGGCATAAAAATACCTTCTGAGGTTAGCAGCTAATCTATACTACTAGACCCAGAAGGTATCTTGCCGAATTACGTTATCAGTTCGTGACGGAGTTAGCGTATGGCTACATGGGGCTTGAACTTCTCTGTCACCTTATTAGGGATCGGTTTCAGCGACATCAGATAGGTGTAGATAGCCCCTAAATCCTGTTCTTTCATACCCGCATACATCATCCAGGGCATCACCGTCTGAAAATCATTCGGTCCAAGTTTTTGCGGCTTGTAACTACTATCAGCATATGTCTTGAAACGAGCGATAAATGCCTCTTTAGTCCAACTGCCAATACCAGTTTCCTTATCGGGAGTGATGTTAGACGTATAAAGCATTCCGGATGGCAGTTTGAAATCCCGCCCGCCCGCAAACGATTTTTCCTTAATAATCTGGCCCTTATCAACCTGCGTATGGCACTCTACACAACCGGCTATCATAACCAGATACTTACCGGTGGCCAGTTCATCTTTCGGATCAGGCATTGACATAGGCTCAGCTTTTACCGGAATCGTGTTCAGGATAAAGTTGAACGGAAAATCAGCTTTCGATTCAGCAGGTTTATTTTCAATTGGCTTGAGCGTACGCAAATAAGCAATAATGCTCTGAACATCCTCATCGCCCATTTTGCCATAATACGGATAGGGCATGACGGGAAAGAAGGCATGGCCATCACGGCTAACACCGGTTGTAATAGCCCGGTAAATCTCGCCGTCGGTCCAGTTGCCTATGCCATAGGGCGTAATGTTTTTCGCGGTGAACGAGCCGGGAAAACCCATTTGCTGATTAAACAGTTCGCCACCTTTCCCTATCGTTCCGGGCATCAATGGTCCAGAAAAGAGTGTGTAATCGCGGGTACTATGGCAGTCGATACAGACTGTCACGTGATTCGCCAGATAGGCACCCCGTTCAATTCGTTGTGGTGTGGCATCCACTTTCAGGGATGGAGCTTCACCCACATTCGGCAACGCCAGTTTAACATAAGCCAGCAAAACTACGACGCCTAACGCAAGGACGCCGATCACGATACCGATCACTTTAAAAACTTTTTTCATAATTCGTTAAAAGAGGAAAGCCCGGTTGGTCGGGGTGGTCATTTTTACCGTAAGATATTGGCAAACAGCAGCCAAGAGTAAGTCATAGCTTCATATTTTTAGTAAACGGCAATTATTTTGTGTATCCGCGTTGACTAAAAACCGTTCTCGGTCTTTTTCAGCTATACCTCATGCATACTTATCTATATCAGGGTTTCCTCAAATCCTACTGCATCACCTCACGAATCCATCCTGTTCACCATCGGACAAAAAGTGTACGATTTCGGACAGAGCCATTTCGTTAAACAGCCCTTGTTAAGCTTAAAATGGCCTTTTCACGGATTGGCAAAGCATTTGTTCTACAAAAGTTGATTTTATCCTTCGAGTTATGAAACGAACATACTTAGGCGAGTTTGAAGAAATCGTTTTACTAACGGTTGCAGTCCTGAACGATGCGGCTTATGGCGTTGCGATTACCGATGAGCTAGATCGGCAAACGGGGCGCTCGGTTAGTATCAGTGCTGTTCATGCTGCTCTGCATCGACTCGAAGAAAAAGGCATGCTCAAATCGCACATGGGCGATGCTACGGCCGAGCGTGGTGGGCGTCGCAAACGCCTGTTTACGGTCACGGCCCTGGGTAGCCGTGCACTACACGATATTCGGGCCATGCGGGATCAACTGTGGAATTCGATTTCGCCCAATGCCTTACCTGCTATTAGCTTATGAGAACGCTCCGCACCAGCGGCCCAACGGAGGCATTCCAGCCACAACCACCTCGCTGGGCGGATCGCCTGCTGGAATGGTTTTGCGCTCCGCATTTGCTGGAAGAAGTGCAGGGCGATTTATACGAGCGCTATAGGCGGGATGTGCATCGAATGGGCGCTAAAAAAGCCAATCAGCGGTATAGCGCCAATGTACTACGGTTTATACGCCCCTTTGCTCTGAAACGAAAACCAACCGCCCAGCGGTCTGAACAATACCCATCACTTTCCTTATTCAGTACCGACATGATCCAGAACTATCTCAAAATCGCCTTCAGAAACCTGGCCCGAAACAAAGCCTATTCGGCCATTAATATTATTGGGCTGAGCATTGGATTGGCCGCAGCCATGTTGATTATGCTGTACACGAAAGATGAAGTCAGCTATGATCGCTTTCATGCGCATAATCCATTTATTTACCGCATTACCAGCAAATCAGTAACGCCGGCTGGTATCGTTGAAAATCAGCAACCTTACACGGGTATTTTTCCCGGCCCAAAATTCCAGGCGGGTGTTCCAGAGATAACATCTTTTGTTCGCTATCAGGAAAACCGGAAAGATCTAAAACAAGGCAATGAAGTAAAAAGTCAGACGGCCTATTTCGCAGATTCCAGTTTCTTCTCGATATTCTCGTTTCCGCTACTAAGGGGTGATCCTAAATCCGCTTTAAAGAGCCCAAAATCGGTCGTTATTTCGGAAGAATTGGCCGATAAAAATTTCGGAACAACAAACGCGCTTGGCAAAATACTATTCTTTAAAGAAGGCGAGAAATTTGAACCGTATACGGTAACAGGAGTAGCCAAAAAATGTCCGCAAAATTCGTCCATCAAATTTGATGTGCTCATGCCTATGGAGGTCAAGGCTGAAGATATGGCGGACAATGAAAACTGGTTCAGTGTGTTCATGAATACATTCGTCATTCTCAGCCCTAATGCTAATCTGAAGGCAGTAGAGGCCAAAATGAATCAAGTTTATGTAGCCGATGCGCAGGAGAGTATTAAATCAGTAGCTAAAAAATTTGGCATCACCGACAAAACGGTGTATTCGCTCCAGCCGTTTACCGACATGCACCTAAGCAAAGAGCTACCAGCCAGCAACGGTCTTGTCGACGAAAGCAATCCTACTTTTTCGTATATCTTATCAGGCATTGCCTTATTCATTCTGCTTATTGCCTGCATCAATTTTGTCAATTTGACGGTGGCTCGCTCCTTAAAGCGGGCTAAAGAAATTGGTGTGCGGAAAGCAGTTGGTGGGGCTAGGGCTCAACTCATCATGCAGTTTCTGGGTGAGTCGTTCCTGCTTTGTTTTGCGGCCTTTTTATTTGCCATCGTCCTGATCGAACTGGCGTTACCAACCTTTAATCAACTGGCAAACAAAGCCTTGTCTCTTTCTTATCTGTTCGATGCAAAACTAGTGGCGGGCTACATCATCCTGTTTATTGTCACAAGCTTACTGTCTGGATTTTACCCGGCCCTTGTTTTATCGGGCTACAATCCTGTTCAAACACTGTATAGCCGCTTCAATCTTTCCGGCAAAAATTATCTGCAAAAATCATTGGTTGTCTTACAGTTCACGCTGGCTTCTTTTCTAATAATTGCATCCCTTACTATTTATTCACAGTTCAACTATTTGACCAGTAAAGATTTGGGGTATGACGACAAAAATCTGGTGGTTATAGACAAATCAAACTTAAAACGTAGTGAAGTAAAACTCTTAAAAGAAGAATTACTAAAAGACCAGAATATACTAGATGTTTCGCCCAAAAATGGTGGATTTTGGGGTACGGTGGCTAAAATAAATGGCGAAACGCAATTGAGTTTTGCCTACGAAACCGTGAATGAAACCTACCTTCCTCTCTTTAAGATACCAGTTTTAAAAGGGCGAAATTTCTCAACCGCCTTCCCATCAGATTCGTCGCAGTCGGTACTGGTCAATGAAACATTTGTTAAAAAAGCAGGCTGGAAAAATCCACTGGGTCAAGTCGTTGACTTCTGGTTTAAAAACGAAAAGTATCACGTAATTGGCGTGGTAAAAGACCACCATTTTGCCTCCTTAAGTCAGGAAATAAAGCCGCAATTATTTACAATGAAAGCGGCTAATGAATATGGTAAGGCATTTATCAAGATCAAACCTACTACCGAAACGGCGAGCCTACAGCACATCGAAAAAGTCTTTAAAAAGCTATTCCCACTCAATCCGTATTCGTACAAATTTATGGATCAGGAAAACCTGAAACGCTATGAGTCGGAAGCTAAGTGGAAACAAATGATGCTCTTTGGGGCTATCCTCACCATCTTCATTTCGTGCATTGGTCTATTTGGGTTAGCAACCCTTTCGGCAGAACGGCGTACCAAAGAAATTGGCATTCGTAAAGTGTTAGGAGCCTCCGTTCCGAGTATTGTCCAGTTACTATCAACCGACTTCCTGAAACTGGTTTCTATCTCGTTCATTTTTGCCTTCCCGGCCGCCTGGTATGCCATGGACGAATGGCTCAAGAATTATCCGTATCGTGTCAACATGAGTGTGTGGGTTTTTCTGGTGACAGCTTTCATTGCCATTTCCATAGCATTTTTAACCGTTAGCTGGCAGTCCTTACGAGCCGCCATGATCAATCCGGTAGCCTCCCTTCGGTCGGAATGAAGAATGGATAATGCCTAATGAATAACTGATTAAATACCATTGAATTCATTGTCCATTATTCATTTTACATTTTCCATTATTCACTATGGTAACACCACCCCGCTGGGCCAACCGACTGCTGGAAATCTTCTGCAATCCTTTCCTGCTTGAAGAAGTGCAGGGCGACTTGTATGAGCGATTCAATCGACGTGTTGCTACGGTTGGCCTCGCCGAAGCCCGACGACTCTTCATCAAAGAAGTCCTGGGCTTTTTGTGGCCCCGGTCGGGCCAGCGATCAGCGGGAATACCCTTTGCGTTGAAACCTCAATCTGACTCTCCTAAACCCTTATTTGCTGCCATGTTTCGCAACTACCTGAACATCTCCTTACGAAATCTGTGGCGTAACCGTCAGGTCAGTGCCATCAATACGCTTGGGCTATCCATTGGGCTGGCTTGTGGTATTGTTATTTTCCTGCTGGTCAGCTACATGTTCAGTTTTGATCGTTACCACGCCAAAGCTGATCGTACATTCTGGGTCGTAACAGACATCCGGCACGAGAACGTAGTACCTACCGATGCCACACCCCGCCCACTGGCTGATGTGCTCCGGCGAGATTACCCATTCGTGGAAAGTGCCGTTCGACTTGAGAATACATTTGGGCGAGTCATTGGTATTCCGAACGGCAAAGGTGGGTTCGCAAAGAAGTTTGAAGAATCGCGGAATATCTGCTTTACCGAACCGCAGTTTTTCGATGTCTTCGATGTCAACTGGCTTAGTGGCAATCCGAAAACGGCTTTGTTGGCACCCAATACAGTTGTACTATCGGAACGATACGCCCAGAAGTACTTCGATACCGATCATGTTATTGGCAAAACGTTACGGTTTGATAACCGGACCGATCTAAATGTAACCGGCATCATCAAAAATCCCCCATCGAATACCAAACTACGCTATGATGTCCTCATTTCGTACAGCACAGTTCCGGCTATGATGGGCGACGGTGGTAAACAGGCCATGCAGAATTGGGAGGGCGTTACAACGATGTGTTTTGTAGCACTTCGGCAGGGTGTGGCCCCACAGCAGTTAAGCGATGCGCTGGTGGCAACCGGCAAAAAATACCTGACAACTAAAGATGCCAAACTGCTGGATTTTCATGCTCTGCCCCTCTCCGACCTGAATCACAATCCTCAATATGGCGGAACGGCTCCCCGGCCAATTTTATACGCGCTGATTATTGTTGGTTTATTTCTGGTCATTGCGGCCTGTATCAACTTCATCAATATCGCTACGGCCTACGCCCTCAAGCGCTCGAAAGAAGTGGGCGTTCGGAAAGCGATGGGCAGTACACGTATGCAGTTGATCAGTCAGTTTCTTATCGAAACAACACTTATTACGCTGACGGCAGTAGCTGTGGCAATCGTATTTGCTCACCTTGCTTTACCGCTGTTAAACAACGCCTTAGCCATTCTGGGCACCGACCTCTCGGTGATCGACCTCATTAAACCCCGATCACTTTTGTGGTTTGGGGCATTGATTCTGGGAGTGATTTTACTGGCGGGTTTTTATCCATCGCTGGTGCTTTCCCGGTTCAATCCGGTAGCGGCTTTGCGAGGCCGGATTACGACGAAACAGGTTGGGAGTGTATCGGTTCGGCGGGGGCTGGTGGTCGTTCAGTTCTTCATCACGCAGTTGTTTATCATTGGGCTTATCGTGATGATGGCGCAGGTAAATCACATGCAGAAGAAAGACCTCGGTTTCTACAAAGACGCCGTTCTGACGATTCCTGTCCCCACGAATGACCCCATCCGTCAGCAAACCCTGCGCGATCAATTACAGGCGCTGCCAGGTGTGGAACAGGTTTCGCTGGGGGCCGAGCCTCCCGCATCGCGCCACCGAGATCCGGTTTCGTTTACGTTCGATACCCACACCCAACCCGAAAAATTCCCGGTCCGCGCCAAAATTGGTGATATGAATTACGTGCCGCTTTTCGGGCTGAAACTGCTGGCTGGTCGTAATTTCAGCACCAACGATACAACCAATAACGAGGCCCTTGTCAATGCAACGATGGTGAAGCAATTGGGGCTTCGCTCACCCGCCGACGTTTTAGGAAAACGGCTTACCATCTGGGGCCAGAACAGAATTATTGTCGGCGTTGTCAACGATTTCAATACCGATGAACTGTATGCGACCATTCCGCCAACGACGCTTATCAATTACCACCCCGAGAATAATATAGCGGCCATAAAAATCAATCCGGCCGATTTGTCGGCAACGGCAAAAGCGGTGGAAACCAGTTGGAATGAGCTATTTCCCGAGTATGTGTACAAAGCAGCTTTTGTGGATGAAATGCTCGATCAGTTCTACCTGAAAGAGCGTGTTCTACTGGGACTGATACAGGTCTTTTCGCTGATCGCTATCCTGATTGGCTGCCTGGGCTTATATGCCTTGGTATCGTTCATGAGCGAGTCGAAAACGAAGGAGATCGGCATTCGAAAAGTAATGGGTGCTACGGTCAATCAGGTTCTCTGGCTGTTTGGCCGGGAGTTTAGTAAACTGATGCTCATCGGTTTTGCCCTGGCGGCACCAATTGGCTGGTTTCTGATGCGTGGCTGGCTCAATGGGTATGCGTACCACATTGATTTCGGCTGGTGGGTTTTCGCGCTGGCGCTGGGAATGATTGTGATAATCACGCTACTGACGGTGTCGTATCAATCACTGAAAGCAGCTATCATGAATCCGGCTACCTCCCTTCGGAGTGAATAATGGATAATGTTCAATGTAAAATGAATAATGTAAAATGGACAATGGACAATGGACTGACAGAAGCCTCCCAAATGAATAACGCGTAACGATCAATTCTAACCGTAATTCATTATTCATTATTCATTATCCATTACCCATTACCCATTACCCATTATCCATTATGATAACCCCGCCCCGATTCGCCGACCGCCTACTCGAATGGTTCTGCGCTCCTCACCTGCTGGAGGAAGTGCAGGGGGATTTGTATGAGCGATTCGTTCGGGATGTGCGGGACGTAGGTATCCAACGCGCCAACCGGCGATACTGGGGCAACGTGCTGCGCTTCGTGCGCCCCTTTGCCCTCAAACGCCAACCAACGGTCGGCCGTCGCGGGGAGTATTCACCACCTTTTTCACTAAGTCCTGTTATGCTCAGTAATCATGTTAAAATCGCCTGGCGGAACCTCGTTAAAAACAAGGTGTATTCAGCCATCAACATTTTTGGATTAGCCGTGGGCCTGGCCACCTGTCTGCTGATAACCCTGTATGTTTTTGATGAACTTAGTTACGATAAACACCATACAGACGCTAACCGGCTCTATCGGGTAGCCACAGATACAAAACAGGAGCATTGGGCAGCAACA
The DNA here is from genome assembly GCF_054776855.1 of Spirosoma migulaei. Taxonomy (NCBI): domain Bacteria; kingdom Pseudomonadati; phylum Bacteroidota; class Cytophagia; order Cytophagales; family Cytophagaceae; genus Spirosoma; species Spirosoma migulaei. The sequence goes on from NZ_BAAHBG010000014.1 coordinate 83,858, forward strand.
GCGGCACCTACGGCTCTGGGCCTGAAAAACGACTTCCCGGAAGTTGAACAGGCCACCCGGCTATTGAAGGTGCCGAACATGGACAAGATGCTGCTGCGGTATACGCATAATCACCAGCAAAAGCAGTTTTTTGAAACCAACGGCTATTATGTGGATTCCACCTTTTTCGAGCTATTCACGTATCCGTTTACACATGGGAATCCGCGAAAAGCCATTAATCAACCAAACACGCTCGTTATCTCTGAAACCTTATCCAGCAAACTCTTCGGCAAGGAAAACCCAGTTGGCAAAGTCATCAACGTTGGGCTCCCATTCGGCGATTATAACTATACCGTCGATGGAGTATTTAGCGATAAAAACAAATCGCATATTGATGCCCATTTTTTCCTCTCGATGCAGAATGGCGATATTGGCAATTGGGTGAGTCAGCAAAAAAACTGGGCGACAAATAATATTTTCAACACCTATATTAAGCTGAAGGATGGCGTGAATGCCGAGGCCTTCGAAGCAAAACTACCCGCCTTCTTGAACCGGCATGGGGCCGCCGATTTAAAGGCCTTAGGGGTTTCTAAGGAGCTGACGCTCCAGGCTGTACCAGACATCTATCTAACCTCTAACCTGGATAATGAGATTTCTGCGAACGGGAGCCTGACGTATCTGTACGTCTTTGGCTCAATAGCCGCCTTTTTGCTGCTGATTGCCTGTATCAATTTCATGAATCTGTCGACGGCTCGCTCCGAAAAGCGGGCAAAGGAAGTGGGCATTCGGAAAGCAATGGGGGCTATTCGTGCCTCGTTGGTAGGCCAGTTTTTAGGCGAATCATTACTCATGTCCATCTTGGCTCTTTGTCTGGCACTGGGTTTTATTCAACTCCTGCTGCCTGTCTTTAATGGCCTTACGCAAAAGAACTTAGACCTTTTCCAGAATCCGGTTTTTGTTGTATGGATTGCGGCCATAACACTCCTGACGGGCTTGTTATCTGGCTTATACCCTGCGTTTTACCTCTCGTCATTCAGGCCAATCACCGTACTTAAGGGGAAGCTCGTTAACAGTATTTCGGCAACGGCGCTTCGTAAGGGACTGGTGGTTTTTCAGTTTACAGTCTCGATCGTTTTGATTTTAGGAGCGATCGTCATCTGGCAGCAATTAGCCTTCGTTCAAAATCAACACCTGGGCTTTATGAAAAGCCAGAAAATTGTTATACCCCTTCAGAGTAATCAGGCGACTACGAATTACGCTGCCTTCAAGGATGAAATCCTTAAGAATCCGAACGTGATTTCGGCAGCGAGCGGGTCCACGTACCCCGGCATTCCGAGCGATAATGATCTGCTTTTTTATGCGGAGGGGAAATCTGTCCATGAGGCCGTAGATATAAATTTTGCAACGGTCGAGAACGACTATGTCGAAACGCTGGGCTTTAAACTCCTATACGGCCGGGCTTTCTCGAAAAACTTCACCGCCGATTCAACGAGTATCATTCTCAACGAGGTAGCCATCAACCAATTAGGCTATGACCCTAAAACGGCTGTCGGGAAGACTATCTACTTCGAATGGCAGAATGTGCGCCACCCTATGCAGATTGTGGGGGTGGTCAAGAATTTTAACTATGAGAGCCTACATCAGGCAATAAAACCATATGGATTAACGACCACCATTGGGGATAAACACCACTATTTTATCGCCAGTGTGCAACCCAAAGAGTATACTAAACTCTTGGCCGACATGGAGCAAGCCTGGAAAAAGATAAACCCAGATACGCCCTTTTCGTATTCATTTCTCGACCAGGATTTTCAACGGAATTACGAAAAAGAACAGCGAACGTCCAGCATAGTCCTGTATTTCACGCTGATCGCCATTATGATTGCCTGCTTAGGCTTGTTCGGACTGGTTGCGTTCTCAGCCGAACAACGGACCAAAGAGATTGGTATCCGAAAGGTGTTAGGCGCATCTGTACCGAGCATTGTAGCCCTACTTTCCAGAGAGTTTGTACGTCTGGTTTTGGTAGCGAATCTGATCGCTATACCCATCGCCTGGTATGGCATGAACCAGTGGCTCCATGATTTTGCCTACAAGGTTTCGATTGAGTGGTGGGTCTTTTTGCTGGCGGGTTTGCTGGCACTCAGTACAGCCTTGCTCACGGTAAGCTTCCAAAGTATTAAAGCCGCCCTGATGAATCCAGTTACCTCTCTTCGGTCGGAATAAATAATGAATAATGTAAAATGGATAATGACCTGAGTTCCCTATAATCTCTAAATGACCAGTGTTCCATTATTCATTATTCATTATTCATTATTCATCATCCATTGAACATTATCCATCATGAAAACACCGCCCCCTTTAGCCGACCGTTTACTCGAATGGTTCTGCGCTTCTCACTTGCTGGAGGAAGTGCAGGGCGATTTGTATGAGCGATTCGTTCGGGATGTACGGGATGTGGGTATCCAACGCGCAAACCAGCAATACTGGCTTAATGTATTACGCTTCGTCCGTCCGTTTGCTCTCAAACGACAATCGCAACACTATTCTTCACCTGGTTTACTGAACCCACTTATGCTACGCAACTATTTCAAAACCTCGATTCGCAACCTGATCAAACACAAGGTCAGTTCGTTGATTAATCTGTTTGGCCTTACGCTGGGCGTAACGGCCTGCCTGGTTATTTACCTCATCACCAATTATGAACTGAGTTATGACTCGTTCCACCCCGATAGCGAACGCATTTACCGGCTGGTGGGTGAGTCGCAATACGGGAAGTCGGGCGAAAAACATCCGGTAGGCTTTGTTCCTAATGCCGTTCCCGGAGCGATTCGAAAAGAGATTGCGGGCATAGAGACGGTTGCCGCTTTTCATAATATTTCCTCAGATGTCCTCGTACCCAATGGCAGGGAAAAGCCAGCGCGGTTTGAAGGCAAAAAGCACGATGAAATCATAGTAGTCGAGCCGCAGTATTTCTACATTTTCACCTACAAATGGCTGGCTGGCAATCCTAAAACTGCCTTAAACGAGCCCTTCAAGCTGGTACTCTCCGAGCGGAAAGCCCGCACCTATTTTGGCGATTTACCACTAGAGAAGATCATTGGGAAAGAAGTAATTTATCAGGATTCCGTACGCGTTACAGTAGCTGGAATTGTGCAGGACTGGACAAAGCCAAGTGATTTTGTCTTTACGGATTTCATTTCGTTCGCTACCATTCAGGCCAGCCAGCTTAAGCGCGATATTGACCTCAGTCAATGGAACGACATCTGGTCGGCCTCGCAGGCATTCGTCAAACTTCCGCAGGGAACCATGCCCGATCAACTCACCGCCCAATTCAGCCGGTTTAGCAAAGCGCATTTCACGAAGGACATGGACCTGAAATTTACGCCCGCCTTACAACCACTTTCCGATCTTCATTTTAACGACGATTACAATGACAATTACTCCCGCAAAGCGCATTTGCCTACGCTTTACGGCTTGATGGCAATTGCCGGTTTTATTTTGTTGATTGCCGCCATCAACTTCATCAATTTATCGACGGCGCAGTCGGTACAACGGGCGAAAGAAACGGGCATTCGCAAGGTGATGGGAAGCAGCCGGACCAACCTGATTTTCCAGTTCCTGAGCGAAACAGCTTTTCTGACATTTATAGCCGTATTGATTTCCTTAACCCTCGTCAATCCGATACTCGCAGCCTTTCAGTCGCTGACCCCTCAGGGACTAACGTTCGATCTGTTCAGTTGGCAAACACTGATTTTCTTAAGCGTCGTTACGGTGACCACCTCGTTCCTTTCCGGCCTCTATCCCTCCTGGGTCTTGTCTTCGTACGTACCAGCCTTAACCTTAAAAGGCCAAACTAACTTGACTGGCGGACAGAAAGGGTATTTGCGAAAAGCATTGATTGTGTTTCAGTTCACGGTATCGCTCGTGTTCATTATTGGAACGCTCATGGTAACCCGTCAGCTCAACTTTATGCGCAACAAAGACCTGGGCTTTTCGACCGATGCCGTTATTGAGGTTCATACCCGGCACGATGATAAAAGTCTCGTATTAGCCCAGAAAATCAAACAGTTATCTGGTGTTGAACGGGCCACGTTGCAGTGGTTTCCGCCCATGGGACAGGCCTATATGGTAACCAAGCTCAACTATCGGGGCAAGAAGAACATCGAAATGGATGTGTCGGCTAAGGTGGGCGATGAGAACTTCATTCCGCTCTATAAGCTCCGGTTACTGGCCGGCCGAAATTATATGAAAAGTGACTCCCTCCGGGAGATCGTCATCAACGCTACCTATGCCAAAGCGTTAGGCTTTAAAAAACCTGCCGATGCCGTCAATCAGCTCGTCGAATTTCAGGGCAAACCGTATCCTATTGTTGGTGTCGTAGCCGATTTCCATGAGCAATCGTTTCACGAAAAAATTAGCCCGGTCTTCATCAGCTACATGCCTCGACAGGCAAAAAATATCGGTGTTAAACTAACAGCGAAAGGTGGTCAGCTCAGCGATATAAAAGCAACGCTGGCTAGCATCGAACAACAATGGCAGTCCGTATATCCCGACAATAAATTTGACTATACTTTTCTGGATGACTCCATTACCAGACTCTATGAAAAAGAGCAGAAAACCGGACAGCTTGTCAACACAGCAACGGCTATTGCGATCCTGATTTCGTGTATGGGCTTGTTTGGGTTGGCAACGTTTACGGCACAGCAGCGGACGAAAGAAATTGGTGTCCGGAAAGTGTTAGGCGCTTCAGTAGGCAGCATCGTAGCGCTACTCTCGAAAGACTTTTTGACGCTGGTTATTATTGCCCTGGTAATTTCTTCCCCTATTGCCTGGTGGGGCATGAACCAATGGCTGAAGGACTTCGCCTACAAGGTTGACCTTGAGTGGTGGGTATTTGCCCTGGCAGGCATGCTGGCCATTTTGATCGCTTTACTAACCGTTGGCTTTCAAAGCATTAAAGCGGCATTGACGAATCCGGTTAAATCACTTCGGTCTGAATAACACCGACCATTCTCTATGAAACCAATCTGCGTAATTCTCTGCCTGTTTTGTCTGGCAATGAAATCGATGGCTCAGCAGCCGAAGACGGCTTTTCCACCAACAGACGCCTTGCCGTCCGTAACGCTTCCACCCGACGTTGATCGGGTGCTGCGTGATTATGAACGCGAATGGCAAGCTAATAATACGGAGAAACTCGTGTCTTTATTTACACCCGATGGCTTTGTCATGCAGCCCAACCGCCCTGCCATTCAAGGACATAAAAACCTACAATTGGCTTATAGCAGATCAGCAGGAAGCCCCCTTTCATTGCGGGCTTTATCCTTTGCCCAAAGTGGTTCGGTCGGTTATATCATTGGAGCCTATCGTGCCACAGCAACGGGCACCGACATTGGTAAATTCATTCTCGCCTTGCGCAAAGGTGCCGATGGTCGCTGGCTGATTGCTGCCGATATGGATAATTCTGTAAAGTAAGCAAGGGGCAGGGGGCTCGGCGCAGGGTAAACCACTATCTGATTTACCCTGCGCCGAGCCCCCTGCCCCTTGCTTTACTGCACCTTCACCCGGTTATAAATCTCCCGGAAGTTCTTTACGCTTTCGGCTATTTCGGGGCCGTTGTTTTCCCAATGATACTCGTACTCTGCCGAGATCGGGCCTTTGAACTTCTGACGTTTTAGTTCGGTGATAACCTGTTCAATTTTACAATCGCCTGTTCCCCAGACCACGTCGTGGTATTTACCATCGGGGGTATCTTTTTTCACATCCTTGAAGTGCATGCCCAGTACGTGACCGTTCAGCTTTTTCAGGCACTCGATTGGGTCAAGTCCCGACCGAACCCAGTGACCAAGATCAGAGCAGGAGCCCACGTATTTGCTGTTGCCGATAGCCGCCAGCACCGTATCGGGATGCCAGTAACGCGATGGTTTGGGGTGATTATGCAGCGCTACGTTAATTTTGTATTCATCAGCCAGTTTACGAACCAGCGGCATTTGCTGCGGTGTGGGTTCGGAGTTGATGTTCAGAATGCCCATATCCTTGGCAAACGAAAATAACGTCTTCCATTCGTCGTCGGTTTTTGGATTAACGACACCGTAAGCTACTACCGTAAGACCCTTGTCTTTAATTAGTTTCTTGACCGCCTGACGCGTAGCGGCATCCATCGAAAAATCCATTTTGCCGTCTACGCCCCCACCAATGGTCTGACCCGGAAAAGCCTCCACGTATTTCAGGCCGCAACTGTCTATTTTACGAAGAGCTTCGGCAAAGGTGAACAACCGGAATGAGTAGGCTTGAGAGCCTAGTTTCCAGCCCGCTTTGTCTTCAGGTCCTTTCTGTGCCAACACAGGAACGGCACTTATCGAAAGCAATAACCCGCAGAGCAGGAATTTTGTCAGATGTTTCATAGAAAAGCTAGTGAGTTGTTTCTCGACAAAAGGATGTTCGCAACCTGCTTTACCTATTCAAGTTTAGACTTTCGCGAAACACCCCTCCCGTTCTCGCTTGGCTATCCGACCAGGAGACAATACGTAGGAACGAGACCGCAGATGGGATCAACCTGCAATCTGTCCCAAACCGTACGTTACGTGTCCGAAACTGGACACCGTTCTCAAAGCTATTTTACCAAAAACAGCCTTTTTAAGCGAATAAAAGACTTTTCTAGATCTGGCAAAGCATTTGCTCAGCAAACATAGAACTAATTGATGGCCATGAAACGAAGCTATTTGGGCGAGTTCGAAGAGATCGTTCTGCTAACCGTTGCTGTGATGGAAGGACAGGCGTATGGTGTAGCGCTTACGCACGAAATCATTGAGCAAACGGGGCGTTCAGTTCGGCTGAACCAGATTCACGCGGCTCTGCAACGACTGGAAGACAAAGGCATGGTAAAATCCGAAATGGGTGAGCCCACGGCCGAACGAGGTGGTCGCCGGAAACGACTCTTTACGGTTACGGCCTATGGTCGGCGAACGTTGCAGGAAATTCAGGATGTACGAGCGAATTTATGGACCCGGATGCCGGACCCATTCAATCCCGCCATCAGCTTATAAATAATGTAACCTGGATAATGATCAATGAATAATGGCCAAAGAAAGATCCTACTCATTGACAATGAGTTATTACCCTCTGATTATCCATTGTACATCATTCATTCTCCATTATGACCCCACCTCGCTTAGCAGACTCCTTACTTCGCTTCTTCTGTGCTCCTCACAAGCTGGAAGAGGTACAGGGTGATTTACAGGAAGAGTTTGCCTGGCAAGTGGAACGTATTGGCGAGCGTAGGGCACGCTGGCGCTACTGGTGGGATGTGTTGGGTTTTCTCAAACCCCGCTTTGTCTGCCGACCTAAACCGATCTATTCTATCCCAACGACTACGATGTTCAGAAACTATCTCAAAATCGCCTTTCGCACCCTGGTCAAAAACAAGGGGTATTCCTTTATCAATATTGGCGGATTAGCCGTGGGCATGACCGTGTCCATGCTGATTGGCTTGTGGATCTATGATGAGCTGTCGGTCAATAAATCATTTCAGCACTACGACCGTATAGCACAGGTCATGCGAAATCGAACGGTTAATGGCGAAGTAGGTACCAGACCTGGCATGCCGATTCCGATGGAACAAAGCCTGAAAACTACCTATGGGAGCAACTTTAAGCATGTTGTCATAGGTTGGTGGACCAGCTTACACACCATCACCCTGTCGGATCAGGTATTTTCGAAAAGTGGCAAATTCATGACGCCTGAAGCCCCCGAGATGCTCTCACTGACGATGCGCCAGGGCAGTCGGGCGGGGCTAACCGAACCAGCATCCATTCTTCTGTCGGAGTCGCTGGCGAAGGCCCTGTTTGGGAATGTTAATCCCCTGCATAAGACCTTAACGATTGATAATTCGATGACCGTCAACGTTACGGGTGTCTACGAAGATATGCCCGCCGGGAGCAGTTTTGCCGATGTGCAGTTCATTGCTCCCTGGGACTTGTATACCGCATCGACCGACTGGATCAACGAAGCCAAGGATGACTGGACCAACACCTCATTTGAAATTTTCGTTGAACTGGCTCCGTCAGTCAGCGTCGCTGATGCATCAGCGTCGGTCAGGAACCTGCTCGTTGGTAAAACCAATGTAGATCCGGCTCAGAAACCCGAAGTGCTCCTATACCCAATGTCGCGCTGGCATTTGTATTCAGACTGGAAAAATGGGCTCAACGAAGGTGGTCGAATTCAGTTTGTCTGGTTATTTGGCATCATTGGTCTATTCGTTTTGCTGCTGGCCTGTATCAACTTTATGAACCTGAGTACGGCCCGCTCCGTCAATCGAGCCAAAGAAGTGGGCATTCGTAAAGCCATTGGCTCCCGTCGGCAGGAGCTGGTGGTGCAGTTCTTTGGTGAATCTCTGCTGGTTGTTGCACTCGCCTATGGGGTGGCCATCGTGCTGATATTTCTAGTGATGCCGCTCTTCAATCAGGTTGCCGACAAGCAAATGACCGTTCCTTTTCTGAACCCACTCTTCTGGGCAATCGGGTTGGGGTTTGCCTTGTTGACTGGACTCATTGCCGGTAGCTATCCGGCCCTCTATCTATCGTCGTTTAGGCCCATTGCCGTCCTAAAGGGAGCCATACAAGTCGGCAAAGGTATTGCAACACCCCGGCGGGTACTGGTTGTTTTTCAGTTCGCGGTCTCGATCACGCTGATTATGGGTACGCTGATTGTTTACCGGCAGATTCAATTCGCGAAAAACCGCCCCATTGGCTACAGTCGCGATGGGCTTATTTCGCTCCCTTTGAACGTCCCTCATTACGAGCAAAACCGGGAAACTGTTCGAAATGAGTTAATTAGATCGGGGGCGGTACTCGACGTGGGCGAATCGGCCAGTCCGCTAACAGAAGTTCGGTCAACCAATGGCGGCTTTAACTGGGCGGGCAAAGACCCAACGCTACAGATCAATTTTGGGACGGTTGGCATATCGCATGAGTTTGGTAAAACGGTTGGCTGGACGTTCAGACAGGGGCGCGATTTCTCCAGAAAACTGGCTTCCGACTCGCTGGGTATAGTCCTGAATGAATCGGCAGTGGCATTTATAGGTATGAAGGATATCCTCGGCAAAACCATTACCTGGAATGGAAACGGCTTCAATGTCAGCTTTCACGTCATTGGTGTGATTCAGGATATGGTGATGGATTCTCCCTACGAGCCCGCCAAACCATCGGTCTTCTTCATCGGCCCGAAACCCGGCAAATTCCTGACCATGCGACTCAACCCCGCCCGTAGTCCACAGGCAGCCCTGGCAACCATCGGCGAGGTCTTGAAGGAGCACCTGCCCGATGCACCGTTCAACTACACGTTTGTGGATGACGAGTACGATCAGAAGTTTCGCAGCGAAGAACGCATTGGCACATTGGCCTCGATTTTTGCAGCACTGGCCATATTTATTTCGTGCCTCGGCATTTTTGGGCTGGCTTCGTTCATGGCCGAGCAGCGAACCAAAGAGATTGGTGTTCGTAAAGTGCTGGGGGCATCGGTGCTGAACCTCTGGAGTTTGCTCTCAAAAGACTTCGTAGCCCTGGTACTGATTGCGCTTGGCATAGCCGCCCCAATCGCTTATTATATGCTGAACAAATGGCTCCAGGCCTATACCTATCATACCACGATTGCCTGGTGGGTTTTTGCCTTAACCGGCGTAGGTACATTGGTTATTACACTGCTCACGGTGAGTTTTCAAAGTATTAAGGCGGCTTTGGTCAATCCGGTGAAAAGTCTTCGCAGCGAGTAGATATGAAGTCAGATTTCCAACCGCCCCCCTTAGCCGACCGACTCCTGGAATGGTTCATAGCGCCCCACCTGCTGGAAGAAACCCTGGGCGACCTCCATGAGGAGTTCGACTATCAGGTCGAGCGCATTGGTGAGCAACGGGCCCGCTGGCGCTACTGGCGAGATGTACTAGGATTTATAAAACCATTTGCGACAAAGCATAAACACGATTCTTTCACCTTTTCACTTCATCCCGATATGCTGGCCAGTTATTTGAAAATCGCAGTACGGAGCCTTTGGAAAAATAAGGTGTATTCAGGTATCAATGTGGCTGGCCTATCCATTGGCCTTGCCTGTTGCCTGGCTATTGGGATGTATATTCAGGACGAACTTACCTACGACCGATTCCATCACCAGTACGAGACTATTTATCGTGTTGTTGAAAAACAGAAACAGGCAGAAGGGCTTTTCAATGTAGCCGTCACGCCGGGCCCACTGGCAGCTACATTGACAAAAGACTTCCCGGAGGTTCTGGCAACGACCCGTGTTGGGCGCTGGAGTGGCATATTGGCGCAGGGTAATCAGATTGCCGAGGCTGCCAATATGATGATTGTGGACCCGTCATTTTTCAGCCTGTTTACGTTTCCGCTGGTGCGGGGTAATGTCAATAAAGTCTTTCAAAGTCCGAATGAAGTAATCATCAGTGAATCGATGGCCGAGCGTTTCTTCGGCAAAAACTGGTCGAAGGCACCTATAGTGGGCAAACCGTTTTCACTCAATAAAGACCAGATACTGACCCTGGTTGGCGTAGTTAAAAACCCGCCCGCCTACTCCCAACTTCAGTTCGATGTATTGCTACCCTTCAACTACCTGATCCGCAACGACGAGTGGAGCATGAAGTGGAATAGCAACAGCTACCATACGTATATCCGTTTACGTCCAGAAACGAATCCGGTTGCTTTTGACGAGAAAATCCGACTCCAGCTAAAACGATATGCCGATAAAAACGACGCAGTTCTGAGTCTGCAACCGCTCCGGGACGTCTATTTAAACTCCAAATTTGACTTTCAATCCGACTGGGGGAAACGCAGTGATATCCTGTATGTTCGGATTTTTCTGACGGTTGGTCTTATTGTGCTGCTAATTGCGGTTGTCAACTTCATCAACCTGGCTACAGCGCGGGCCTCGCAACGGGCGCGTGAGGTAGGCGTTCGCAAAACAGTTGGCGCACAACGATCAAGCCTGATCGTTCAGTTTCTGGGCGAATCGTTACTCATGACGAGTATTGCCATTGCCGGATCACTCCTGTTGATGCAGGCTTTTCTTCCCGTATTCAATACCTTAACGGACAAAAATCTCCAGTTACCCTATCAGGAACCCTACTTCTGGGCAGTCCTGACGGCCATAACCTTGATCGTGAGTCTGCTTACGGGTTTGTATCCCGCTTTTTTTCTATCATCCTTTCGGCCTGCACGTGTACTAAAAGGTGTTTTTACGATAAAGTCGGGGCAAACATTTCGGAAGTCATTAGTGGTTGGGCAGTTTGTACTGTCTGTTGTTCTGGCAATTACAATGTTGGTCATTTATCGGCAACTGAGCTTTATTCAGCATAAGAACCTGGGATTCGATAAGTCGCAGTTGGTCTATGTCCGACTAAAAGGCGATTTGAGGGGCAAAGCGTTACAGTTCAAGCAGGAGCTCCAGCAACTGCCGGGTGTTGCGCAGGTTTCGGCAACAACCAGTAATCTGATCGACGTTGTCAATTCGACCACCATTGAGTGGGAAGGGCAAAAAGCGAAGGATGAATTCCTGATCACGCAGATGAACGTTGATGCCGATTTCATGAAAACCACTGGCATGTCGCTGGCCTCTGGCCGTAATTTCTCGGCACAGATCCGATCGGATACATCGTCGAGCCAGGGGCGGTACCTGATCAATGAAACAGCGGCCAAACGAATGGGCTGGACACCTACAACGGCGCTGGGGAAGACGGTTAAATTCTGGGGCCTTTCCGGCACCGTGATTGGCGTACTCAAGGATTTTCATTTTCGCCCTTTACGAGTAGCTATCGAACCGTTCATTTTCCGGTTCCGTCCGAAAGACTTCTACTTCGATCTGCTTATAAAAACCAAACCGAACGCCGTACAACGCACCCTTGCTGATATAGCCGACGTGTACAAAACCTACGAGCCCAATTATCCCATTAGTTACGGGTTCATTGACCAGGACCTGGATACGCAATACCAGACCGAACAGCGAACCGGTCAAATTATCCTGTATTTCTCCATATTGGCGATGCTGGTTTCCTGCCTGGGCCTGTTTGGGCTCACGACGTTCACGACCGAACAACGGGTTAAAGAAATTGGGGTGCGGAAGGTATTGGGCGCTTCAGTCAGTAGTATCGTTACACTGCTTTCCAAAGACTTCGTAAAACTGGTGCTGATTGCCATTCTGATTGCGTCGCCACTGGCCTGGTGGGCTGCCAATATCTGGTTGCGCGATTTCGCTTATAAAGTGGCTGTTGAATGGTGGGTATTCGCCCTGGCTGGCATACTGGCTATAGGCCTGGCTTTGCTAACGGTTGGCTTTCAGAGTATGAAGGCCGCGTTAATGAATCCGGTTACCTCCCTTCGGTCGGAATGAGTAAAGTTCAATGGATAACGTAGAATGAATAATGTAGAATGTTACCTGTACCCATACGACCGACAAATACCCCCTGAACTTCATTATCCATTATCCATTTTACATTATCCATTATGACCCCGCCCCGTTTAGCTGACCGCCTGCTCCGCTTCTTCTGCGCTCCCCACCGGCTGGAGGAAGTGCAGGGGGACTTGCATGAGGAGTTCATCTGGCAAGTTGGACGGATCGGGGAACGCCGGGCCCGCTGGCGTTACTGGTGGGATGTACTGGGGTTTATCAAGCCATTTGCAATTAATAGAAAGTCAACGATCGGACGCTTCGGGGCGTATCCCAACCCAACAACAACTGCTATGCTGAGCAACTATCTCACTATCGCCTGGCGAAATGTACTTCGCTACAAACTAAACAGTACGCTTACCATAACCGGACTGGCCTTAGGGCTGGCTTGCAGCCTGTTGATGATTCTTCATGTACGGGAAGAGCTGAGCTATGACAAAGGGTTTTCAAAAGCAGACCGGATTTTCAGAATCACCTCGGAAAATATTGGCGAGAAAAACCGGCAATGGGCCGCTACATCGCCCATTTTGGGAGTAGAAATGCAAAAGGCAATCCCTGGGATTCAGAGCGTTGCCCGATTCCATCGGCCTTATCCCGATCGGGTGTTCAGCTATGTACCATCTGGTGGAGCGCCGAAGCAGTTCGAGGAGAAAAGCGGGTATTATGCTGATTCGACCGTGGTGGAAGTATTCGACCTTTCGTTTGTGACAGGTGACCCACGAACAGCTCTCAAACAGATCGACGCCATTGTACTCAGCGAAGCGATGGCAACCAAATACTTCGGCAATGAAAACCCCTTGGGCAAACAAATTCAGGATGATCTGGACAAACGCTTACTAACCGTAACGGGCGTCATAAAACCCTATTCGTTCCCAACGCATTTGCAGTTCGATTACCTGATTTCTATGTCCACCTATTATAACTCTACCGACAAAAGTGGGCTGGTACGAAGAGATTGGGCGGGCTTTTATAATTACGTCGTACTGAATAACAGTGCCTCACGTGCGGATGTAGAAGCACGAATGCCAGACTTCATGGTAAAATTCTATGAGGTTACAGGCGAAACCAGAAAAGAAATTCTGACAACCCGAAGAACGCCTATCCAACCCATTACAGACATCCACCTGCACTCGAAGCTGGAGAAGGAAATGGGGCCGAATAGCGACATCACCTACGTTTACGTTTTTTCCATAGCGGCCCTGTTTATTCTGCTGTTAGCCTCGGTGAATTTCATCAATATGGCCACGGCTCAGGCATTTAATCGAATGAAAGAAGTGGGTGTTCGAAAGGCATTAGGCGCCCGCAAAGGTCAACTAATCAAGCAGTTTCTGGGCGAATCATTCATCCTGACGCTGGTAGCCGCTTTAGTCGCCTTTCTTTTATTCCGGCTGGCCATTCCTTTTTATAATGAACTGGCCGCGAAATCGCTTCGCTTTGGTCAATTGTTCACGGCATCGAACGCGCTGCTACTGGTACTACTGATTGGCCTAATCAGCCTGATTGCCGGTTTTTACCCAGCCTTATTCATTTCTAATTTCGATCCCGTTAACGCCCTGAAAGGAAAGAAAAGTCAGTTTTCCTCCGTCACACTGGTTCGAAAAGGCCTGATTGTGTTCCAGTTCAGTGTTTCGGTATTCATGATCTTCAGCACGATTGTCGTGTACCGGCAAATGAAGTTTTTCCAGACGAAAGATCTGGGCTTCGATCAGGATCAGGTAGTAGCCGTGAAATTGTACGGGCGTGACATGTGGGACAAAGCCAACACGATCCAGCAGGAGTTTCAGAAAAATTCAGCCATCACAAACGTAGCGCGAATCTCAACCTTACCGGGTGATCGATTCGGCACAGATATGCTTACTCCACTAGGAAAATCCGAAGATGCGAGTCAACTACGCTTCATGTGGGCTGATGAAAACACACTCCCCGTGTTACAGATTGGGCTGAAAGCGGGTAGAAATTTCGTCAGGAATGCAAATACCGCTCACTTTCCTATTATTCTGAATGAAGCGGCCGCCAAAGCGCTCAAACTGGATTCGCCCATCGGTCAAAAAGCTGTATCCTTAGGAGATACAGGGGAGATTGTAGGCATTGTCAACGATTTCCATTTTGCCTCTCTGCACACCACAGTAGATCCACTGGTTATTGTTCAGCATCCTGGGCAAGCCAATTACTTTTTGCTAAAAATCAAGGGACACAAACTGGACGAAACCTTACAGTTCGCTCAAGCTACCCTAGCTCGTTTGTCGCCCGGTAGCCTGTTCATCTACACATTCCTGGATGAAAAAATGGCTCGTCTCTATGATTCAGAAAAACGGGTAGGCAATGTGCTGAACGTGTTTGCCATCTTCGCTATATTCATTTCCTGTCTGGGTTTATTTGGTTTATCGGCCTATGCTGCCCAGGTACGTACGAAAGAAGTCGGCATTCGAAAAGTGCTGGGGGCCACGGTGGCCGGAATCATCGTATTACTGTCCAGCGATTTCCTTCGTCTGGTACTCATTGCCACTATTCTTGCCTTTCCACTGGCCTGGTGGGCTACGAGTCGATGGTTGCAGGACTTTGCGTATTCGATTCCCATTGAGTGGTGGATGTTCGCGCTAACCGGCCTATTGACGATCGCTGTCGCAGTTCTAACCATCAGCTTCCAAAGCATCAGAGCCGCGTTGATGAATCCAGTACGCTCCCTTCGGTCGGAATAAGTGCGTAATGAATAATGAACAATGTATAACGAATAATTCCCAGAACGATCATGATTACCCCCCTTAATTATCCATTATTCATTACCCATTATGACCCCACCCCGCTTAGCTGACCAACTTCTTCGCTTCTTCTGCGCCCCTCACCGGCTGGAAGAAGTGCAGGGGGACTTGCATGAGGAGTTTGCCTGGCAAGTTGAGCGTATTGGCGAACGGCGTGCCCGCTGGCGCTACTGGTGGGATGTACTGGGATTTATCAAGCCATTTGCCGTAAAGCGTCAACCCAAAGCCCAGCAGTCAACAATGTACTCAATGAACCCGACTATGCTCCGAAATTATATCAAAATCGCCTGGCGGAACTTGTTGAAAGATCGACAATTCACCGCCCTTAATCTGATTGGTTTGTCTACCGGCCTGGCATGTACATTGCTGATTTATCTATGGGTAACGGATGAATTAACGATTGATAAATACAATGAAAAAGACGCCCAGCTTTTTCAGGTGATGGCGAATCACGTCAATGAAGATGGGATTAAAACAATCAACCATACACCGGGTCTTCTGGCCAATGCACTGGCCGCAGAAATGCCCGAAATTGACCATGCAGTCACTGTTGTCCCGGCCTCCTGGTTTTCCAGTAAAGGGGTGATTTCGGTTGGCGAAAATCGCCTGAAAGCGGGTGGCCAGTTTGTGGGAAAGGATTATTTCAATGTCTTCACCTGTCCTTTTTTGCAGGGTACTCAAACCAGCCTGTTCGCAGATAGGCAAACCATCGCACTTTCGGAAAACCTGGCGACGAAACTCTTCGGAACCACTACTAACGTAATTGGGAAAGCCATAAAATGGGATCAGGGTGAGTTTAGTGGCTTGTATCGGATCGGTGGTATTTTCGCGAACAACCCACCTAATGCGACCGAGCAGTTTGATCTCCTGTTCAGCTTTGATGTATTTACCACAAGGCGGCCTGGTATGGAATTCTGGGGCAATAGTGATCCCAGTACATTTCTGGTGTTGAAGGCAGGTACCGATCTTGATCGATTTAACAGCAAAATCAAGGATTTCTTAGCATCAAAAGATAAGAAGCAGACGGCCCAATTAATCGCGATTAAGTATTCAGATAAATACCTGCACGGCCAGTTCGAGAATGGCAAACAGGTTGGTGGCCGAATTGCCTACGTACGCCTATTCTCCATCATCGCCCTTTTTATTCTGCTCATTGCCTGCATCAATTTCATGAATTTGAGCACAGCCAAGGCATCCGGACGCATGAAGGAAGTGGGGATCAAAAAAGTAGTGGGTGCGTTACGTAGCTCGCTTATTGTTCAGTACCTGGGCGAGTCGATATTGATGGCTTTTTTGTCCTTGATTATGGCTCTTATCCTCGCTGCTCTGCTACTCCCCCAGTTCAACTCGATTACTGGAAAACACATTAGTCTGGGCGTTGATAGCAGACTGATCCTATCCATTTTAGCTATAACCCTGCTAACCGGTTTATTTTCCGGAAGTTATCCGGCCTTGTATTTATCCGGTTTCAATCCAACGGCAGTTTTGAAAGGGAAGCTTAAAACATCCATTGGTGAACTGTTGGTACGGAAAGGATTAGTGGTTTTTCAGTTCACGATCTCGATTCTGTTTATTGTCTCGGTGTTGGTTATCTATCGTCAAATCGACTACATACAGACCAAAAATCTGGGGTATAGCCGGGACAATATTATCCATTTCGAAATTCCGCTGGAAATGGATTCTGTTAAGTTAAAAGCCGCTGAGGCATTTCTTGGTGAAATCAAAACCATTCCCGGTGTCATCAACGCGTCGAGTTATTACCACAACCTAACGGGCGATCACGGTGCTATTTCCGGCTTTCAATGGCCGGGTAAACCGCAGGGCCAGGATATTGAATTCTCCAATCTTGAAGTGGGCTACCATTTCATCGAGACCTTAGGCATAGGACTAAAAGAAGGACGAAGTTTTTCTAATAACCCGAATGCTCAGAATGAGATTATTTTCAACGAAGCCGCCATCAAAAGCATGGGTTTGAAAAGTCCCATCGGCAAAACCGTCAAGTTCTGGGATCGCCAGAGGACGATTGTGGGTGTTGTAAAGAATTTCAACTTTGAATCGCTCTATTCAACGGTAAAACCCTGCTTTTTCCAGGCCTATCCGGTACTGCCTAATGTTATGGTGAAAATTCAGGGAGGAACCGAAAAACAAACCATAGCTCGAATTCAGAAAGCGTTTGAGGCTCATAACAGAGGGCTTGTTTTTGATTATCAATTCCTGGACGAGAACTACAAAGCCCTCTATGCTGCCGAACACCGGATTGGCTTCTTATCGCGGTATTTTGCCGGACTCACCATCCTGATCTCCTGCCTGGGCCTATTCGGACTGGCGGCTTTTACGGCCCAAAAACGACAAAAAGAAATCGGCATTCGGAAAGTGTTGGGCGCTACGGTTGGGAATGTAGCCGTCATGCTATCCATAGATTTTATGAAACTGTTGAGCATTGCGCTGTTAATCGCATTTCCTCTAATAGGCTGGGCACTCAATCGGTGGCTCCACAACTTTGCGTACCACGTGGATCTGAGCATAGGCGTCTTTATCATTGCTGGACTGTCCATTATGTTACTCACTTTAGCAATGGTTGGTTATCAGGCTATTAAAGCAGCCCTAATGGATCCGGTGAAGAGTTTACGATCTGAATAACTGCGTGGAGCAAGGTGCAGGGAGCGCGAATTTCTCAAGCACCCTGCTCCGCGCTCCCTGCCCCCTGCTATGAAACAACCACCCCGCTTAGCTGACCAACTTCTCCGCTTCTTCTGCGCTCCCCACCGGCGGGAAGAAGTGCAGGGGGATTTACACGAAGAGTTTGCCTGGCAGGTCGAACGCGTTGGCGAACGGCGCGCCCGCTGGCGCTATTGGTGGGATGTGATTGGTTTTATCAAACCATTTGCGATGAAGAAAAAACCGACGATCAATGACTATTCAGGAACCTATTTAATGAATCCGGCTATGTTAAGCAACTATCTCAAAATTGCCTTCCGAAACCTTCAGCGGAGTACGTTTTACAGCCTTATTAACATCGGCGGGCTAGCCCTCGGCATTGCGGTCAGCCTGCTGATTTTGCTGTTTGTGGTTCACGAAAGAACGTACGATCGTTTCCATGCCAACGCCGACCAGATTTTCAGGGTTTATACCCGAATGAAGTTTGGCGAACAGGAAATTCAATCCGATCGGCTATCGGCCCAATTTGGCCCAGCCATTCAGGAAGCCAATCCTGGGGTACTCGATTGGGTGCGTATCGGTACGCCACAAGGAAGAGTTGTGATCAAATCCAGCCCCGAGCGCAAGTTCTTTGAAGATAAATTTATCATGGCCGACCCGTCGTTCCTGACGATCTTCTCGTTTCCACTCGTAGAAGGATCGGCTAAAACAGCCCTGCTTCGGCCCATGACGGTGCTCCTGACGGAGCGAATGGCCGAGCGCTATTTCGGTCGCGATGACCCCATTGGCCAAACGATTACGTTTAATAACAAACTCAGGTTCGAGGTAACGGGTATCCTGAAAAACCCACCGTCGAACTCAACCCTACAGTTCGATTTTGTAGCTTCGCTCAAGAGTCACCCGGCAGTAGAACGTCTTCGGGAAGGAGTTATCAACGACGATGACGTGTCTCTCAATAGTCCATATGTGCAGGGGGGCAGTTTCAAAACGTTTTTCCTGCTTCGTTCATCAGCCGATACGGCTCGCATTCTTCGCACACTACCGGCGTTGGTAAAAGCATCGGGGGCAGACCCGAAAGGCACAACTTACCTCATCGACCCGCTGACAAGCGTTCACCTGGGTATGAATTTCGGCGATACGGCGAATTCACGCTATATCTCTATTTTTCTGGCTATTGCCGCCCTGACACTGCTGCTGGCATTGATAAATTACATGAGCCTGACAACCGCCCGCGCTACGCAACGTGCCCGCGAGGTAGGTGTTCGGAAGGTGATGGGGGCGGGCCGGTATGAACTGGCCGGACAATTCTACGGTGAGTCCATACTCGTTACAGTATTAGCCTTTGGACTAGCTCTAGGTCTAGTGCAGATTATGCGGCCTTCTTTCTACCAATTACTGCAACTCGACATGGATGCGTCTTTCGTCTACAGCCCCACATTCGGCCTGGCAGCTCTGGCATTGCTGGTGGGCTGCGTTCTTATTTCGGGCAGCTATCCGGCCTTGTTATTATCGTCGTTTAGCCCGGTCCGTGTATTAAAAGGTACCCTATCCCCTGGTAGCGGAGGCATACAGGTCCGGCGGGTTTTCACTGTGGTGCAGTTCACAGTGTCGATTGCCCTGATTGGCTGTAGTCTGCTGATTTATCAACAAGTGCAGCACCTGCAAAACCGGAAATTAGGTCTGTATAAAGACCGGGTTCTAGTGGTACCCATGGATGCATCACTGGCGAAACAATATGGCGTCTTTAAACATGACCTACGACAGGTGCCGGGTGTAGAGCGGGTAGCCGCTGCATCATCGGTACTCTATAAGGAAGGTGGAAATATTTTCTTTACGCAGTCGCCAACCACCAAAAAAGACGTGAGCATTCATGTGCTGTCGGTGGATGACCAATTTGCCGAAACGCTGCAAATTCCCTGGAAAAGCAAACCAGCCTTAACGCAACTGGCGGCTCCCAATACCGTAGTTCTGAATGAAATAGCCGTCCGAAAAATGGGTTTCGACGGCCATCCCCTGGGCCAGAAACTATCGTTTGGTACTAGCCAGAGTGAAGTCGTCGGCATTATGCGCAATTTCTACTTCACCAATATCAACGATTCTAACGAACCGCTGGCGCTGTTTGTCGCTAAAGACACGGCCAGCGCAATGGCAGCAATAGGAGGCAGTTTATACATCCGAGTCCAACCGGGTGCCGATCTGCCCCAAACAGTCGACCGCATCGAGAAAACGTATCAGAAGCTGAACGCAGAAAAGCCATTCGAGTACTATTTTCTAGATCAGACCTTTAACAACATCTACAAATCGGAAGCTCGGCTGGCTAGCCTGTTTGGCGTCTTTACGGTTTTTGCCTTGTTCATTGCCTGCCTGGGTCTTTTTGGTTTGGCCGCCTTTACCGCTGAGCAGCGCACCAAAGAAATTGGCGTTCGGAAAGTGCTGGGCGCATCGGTCACTAGTATTGTCCGGTTGCTGTCTACCGATTTTCTAAAGCTGGTAGTACTAGCCATTGTCATTGCTGTGCCCATTACGTGGTACGCGATGAGTCAGTGGTTACAGGATTTTCCCTATCGTACTGAGATTCAGTGGTGGCTGTTCGCTATTCCTGGTCTGCTGGGTCTGGGTATCGCCTTGCTGACCGTGAGTTTCCAGAGTATTAAAGCCGCATTGATGAATCCGGTTACCTCCCTACGGTCAGAATAGGGTGGAGCCGGGAGCGCGGAGCGCGGAAACGCCTAGCCCTGCTCCGCGCTCCCGGCTCCACCCTATTCATCCAACTGTCGGAACAGGATAAACGTAGCGAGTTCGGCAATGAGAAGGTTATAATGCGTTGATGCGATTCCACCAAGTAGGTACGTCAGAAAGACTTCATCGGCCAGGATAAAGGCAGCCCATAAGCCAATTGTGATACCGAACGCAGCCTGTACCGTAACGCTCTGTTTTGGATTCTGCCGAAGCGTTACGCGAAACGCTTTCCAGAAAAGAATCGCCCCAAGTGCCTCCCAGAGAATGACACCCGCAAACATAAAACCAGCTAGCCAGACCGGAGGCTCGTACATAGCTACTACTTTCTGAATCAGCCCGTAATTACCCGAAACGAAATGCCAGCCAGACGGAAGTAGCAATAAGGCATTTAGGGCATCGGCGCTGTTACTAACAAGTACAATTGAAAAGTAAAGCGCCCAGAACAGCAACAACCCAACCCTGATTCGTTTGTCCACGGTTTTCATGGTATATCCATCAACTAATCCTGGTTGAATATACCACTTATTGAATAACGGTATATGTAGAGACAAGGAATGCCTTGTCTCTATTATGTCCATACAATTATACGGCTGCAGTTGGCAAAAAGATCGACCTATCTCGTAAGAAAGCCGCAATCCAGATCAGCACAAGGGGCATGACCGCATTAAACGGAGTACCGTGCGATAGTTCAGTAGCAATAGCGCCCGCAAAGTAGCAGGACAACAAAATGAAACCCAGCTTCATAGTTTTGGGGTAGAGAAAAAGAGCCGCAAAGCCAATTTCCATCAGACCTAATGGAATGGCACTTGACCCTACGCCTACTTTAGTAAGCGTGTCAACTATCTCTTTCGATTGGGTTAACTTCATAATACCACTAAGAATGGCCATTCCAGCGGCCAGAACGGTCATAATACTGGTTAGAATGCGTGTTATTTTGGGATTCATAGGTAGAGTGTTTTTACAATAGCCTTGATTGGCTACGTATTGATGTCACAAACCTACCTAAACCCGCTATCCATTTGTAAGCAGTATCCCAAAGGATAGCGCTATCCTTTGGGATACCGTATGGTCAATTACGTTCTGACTAGTACCTTTAATCTATGAGCACAGCCATTGAAGAAGCCATTCCGGTTACAGGTTTACAGCCAGCCCATTCAAATGCGGCCTGTACGCAAAGTTTGCAGGCCGTACAGGATGCCCTTTACGTGTTAAATGGAAAATGGAAACTACCAATCATCATTGCGCTGCGTGATGGCCCGAAACGATTCCGGGAATTACAGCGCTTGGTAACCGGCATTACAGCCAAAGTGCTGAGCAAAGAACTGAAGGAACTCGAGATGAATGAGTTTGCGATACGGCATGTATACCCCACTATGCCCGTTACGGTTGAGTATGAATTAACCGAATATAGCCATACGCTGGATACCGTTATTGAGGCCTTACGAACATGGGGAGTTCAGCATCGGGAGCGGATTCTCGGCAAAAAATAGATGCACACCTGCTTGAGATATTGTCCAGGTATATAACAAGTTCATCCTGTAATCCTGTCTAAAAATGTTTAATTCCTGTCCAGATGCGTACAGAATCTGTCCGTTTTTGGACAAGCCAAACCTAAGCCAAATTGAAAAAAGTGCCATTCCTGAACGGAGTGGCACTTTTTTTAGTTTGGCCGAGCATTTGTTATACATATACACAACTAATAGATTCTGATGAAGGGAACGTACTTAGGCGAATTTGAAGAGGTCGTGTTGCTGGCGGTGGCTATTCGGTCGGGAGACGCCTACGGAGCTGCCGTTGTCACGGAGATTGAACAGCAAATGAATCGCTCAGTAAATCTGGGTGCGGTTCATTCGGCGCTAAACCGGCTCGCCGAAAAAGGGCTGGTCACTTCAGAACTCGGGGGAATGACTGCTGAACGTGGCGGACGACGAAAGCGACTTTATTCGGTTACTGCCGCCGGGCGACGGGCGTTGCAGGAGATTCGGCACGTGCGCAATCAAATGTGGGATTCGATTCCAAACACTGTCTGGTCCTGATAAGAATGAATAATGGATAATGTCCAATGCACTAAAATGATCATGACCGCACAATTCCATTTTACATTATTCATCATGCAGTATCCATTATGAAGATAACTCCCTTACTACGCTGGCTCTTCCACCCCGATCTGGTGGAAGAGCTGGAAAGCGATCTGGATGAATTGTTCCAGCAACGAGTCAAATTAATGGGCTTACGAAAAGCCCGCTGGCGATACCTGGAGGATGCTTTGAGTTTAGTACGACCTTCTCTACTAAAATGGAAACCAGTTGTTTACCAATACAATAATTACCCTCAACCAACAAATGCGACCATGATACGAAACTATGTCAAAATCGCCTGGCGAAATCTTGTTCGTAATAAAAGTTATTCGGCGATCAATATTGTTGGTTTGTCGGTAGGAATGACTGTAGCCATGCTGATTGGCTTATGGGTTTATGATGAGCTTTCGTTCAATTCCTACCATCAAAACCATGACCGAATTGCGCAGGTATTGGAGAATGAGACACTGGAGAACGGGGTTCAAACCTTCAGTTCCCTGCCCATGCCATTGAGCCAGGAACTCCGAACGAAATACCCTAACGACTTTAAGTACGTAGTGGCCTCAACGGCAGGTTTCGAGCAGATCATTGCCTACCAGAATAAGAAATTCACGAAGACGGGGAACTATGCCGAAGCGGAATTTCCGGACTTAATGACGCTAAAAATGATCAAAGGAACGCGCTCGGGCTTAAAAGATCCCAACTCGGTTCTGCTTTCAGAATCGGTAGCCAAGGCACTTTTTGGCGATGCTGATCCGCTTCAGAAAGCCGTTAAAATTGGCAATAAATATACGGTGCAGGTAACGGGGGTCTATGAAGATCTACCCCACAACTCGGCCTTTACCGATGTTACGTTCGTTGCGCCGATAGATCTGCTCTTTGAGAATAAAGAGGACAGGCACAATTGGCGGAGTAGCTCATTCGATATTTTTACGCAACTCAACCCGAACAGTCGTTTCGACGATGTTTCGGTAAAAATTAAAGACCTGTTTCGCAAGAACGCTGAGGACGAGAATAGGACCAGGTCGGCTCTCTTTCTACATCCTATGAATCAATGGCATCTGTATTCAACCTTTGAAAACGGGGTGAATGCCGGTGGGCGCATTCAATTTGTCTGGCTGTTTAGTATTATCGGTGTGTTTGTTCTGTTGCTGGCCTGCATCAATTTCATGAATCTAAGTACGGCCCGCTCTCAGAAACGGGCCAAAGAAGTCGGTATTCGGAAAGCGATTGGCTCGCAGAGAGGCCAGTTGATCGGTCAGTTTTTTAGTGAATCGTTCCTGGTCGTGGCCTTATCATTTGGATTGTCGTTAGCTTTTGTGTGGTTCATTCTGCCCTATTTCAACGAGGTGGCCGACAAGCAACTGGTGATGCGCTGGACAGATGCGCGGTTCTGGATCTTCAGTATTGGGTTTAGTTTGTTCACCGGCATCGTAGCGGGCAGTTACCCGGCACTGTATCTCTCTTCGTTTCAACCGATCAAAGTCTTAAAGGGACACGGTCCGTCGCTACGGTTTAATATTGGCCGGTTTGCGTCCATTCCCCGCAAAGTACTGGTCGTTATGCAGTTCACGGTTTCGGTTACGCTGATCATCGGGACGATCATTGTTTTTCGCCAGATTCAATTCGCTAAAAACCGACCGATTGGCTACAGCCGGGAGGGGTTGATTAACATCACGATGAATACGCCCGAAATCCAGGGCAACTACGATGCCGTTCGGAATGAGTTGTTAGCAACGGGCGTTGTGGCCGACATGGGCGAATCGTCGAGTCCGATCACGGGCATTTGGTCATCGGCCAACAATCTGGATTGGCGCGGCAAAGACCCAAACCGGGCTGCCTCGTTCGGCACCATCCTGGTCACGCCCGATTTCGGAAAAGTAGTAGGTTGGAAAATCAAAGAAGGCCGCGAATTCTCCAGGCAGTTCACCAGCGATTCCTCGACTTTCCTGCTGAACGAAGCTGCCGTTAAACTAACCGGATTAAAGAATCCGGTTGGCGAAATCATCAAGTGGCACGGTAAAAACTGGAAAGTGCTTGGGGTCGTAAAAGACATGGTTATGACCTCTCCTTTCGAGCCGGTAACCCCAACTGTTTTTATGATCGATTCCAAAGAACGGGGCTTCAATATTATCCATATCAAGCTGAATCCTACGGTGAGCGTCCGGGAAGCATTGCCAAAGCTGGAAGCCGTTTTCAAAAAAATCAATCCCGCAGCCCCGTTCGAGTATCGGTTTGCTGATCAGGAATACACGAAAAAATTCGCGGCCGAAGAACGCATTGGCACGTTGGCAAGCATTTTCGCCATCCTGGCCATCTTCATTTCCTGTCTGGGACTGTTCGGCTTGTCGTCCTACATGGCCGAACAGCGGATTAAAGAAATTGGCGTGCGTAAAGTACTGGGGGCCACCGTACCAAACATTGTCTCGTTGCTATCAAGGGATTTCTTACTGCTGGTGTTCATTGCTTTCCTTGTTGCGTCGCCCGTAGCCTGGTACACCATGGACAAGTTCCTGCAAGCCTACAAATACCGTATTGCCATCGAATGGTGGGTCTTCGCGCTAACGGGGGCTTTGGCCATAGGCATCGCCTTACTGACGGTGAGTTTCCAAAGCATTAAAGCCGCGTTGATGAATCCAGTTACCTCCCTACGGTCGGAATAAATGGCTAATGAAAAATGGATAATGTACAATGGATAATACCCCTAACGTAACCAAGACTATCCAAATTCATTCTTCATTATCTATTGTACATTATTCATTATGACCCCACCCCGCCTAGCCACCCGCCTGCTGCATCTGTTCTGCGCTCCCCACCGGGTGGATGAGCTGGAAGGGGATTTGGATGAGTTGTTCCAGCAACGAGTCCAGGTCATTGGCCTGCGAAAAGCCCGCTGGCGCTATATAAAGGATGTATTGAGTTTACTGCGGCCATCGCTGATGAAACGTGAAGGTATTACCTACCCGAGACCAACAACTACAACTATGCTACGAAACTATCTGAAAGTTGCTTTCCGGAACCTTACCAAGCATAAGGGATATTCAGCAATCAACATTGCCGGTTTGGCAACCGGCATGGCTGTGGCTATACTTATTGGTCTGTGGGTTGCCAATGAGTTTGCTTACAACCAGAATTACGCCAATTATGATCGTATCGCGAAAGTGATGCAGAATCAGACTTTCGACGATAAGATTGATACCTGGTCAAGTCAGGCGATGCAGTTAGCCCCGGAATTACGAACCAGTTACGGGTCGCATTTTAAATACGTTGTCACAGCCGATTTTCCTGGCGACCACCTATTATCGGTTGGCAATCAGAAAATTACGAAAGTCGGAAATTTCGTAGAGCCCGACATCACCGAGATGCTGACGCTCACCATGCTGAAAGGTACACGGGCTGGCCTTCGCGACCCCTACTCTATTCTGCTTTCCGAATCGGTGGCAAAGTCGCTGTTTGGCGAGGCTGACCCGTTGAACAAACTCATCAACATCGACAAGAAATGGGACGTAAAAGTAACGGGCGTTTATGCCGATTTACCGCCCAACTCCTCGTTTCAGAATTTGACATTTATTGCTCCCTGGGACCTAAAAAAGAAAGACTTACCCGAATGGCTCAGTTGGGGAAATAGCTGGTTCCAGACGTTTGTGCAGCTCGCTGATAATGCCACCATGGAAACGGTGTCGGTAGCTATTAAAGATGCCAAACTTAATAAAGTCCGACACGAAAGCGACGCTCGATTTAAACCTGAACTGTTTCTGCTTCCGATGGCCAACTGGCACTTGCATTCGGAGTTTAAAAATGGGGTAAATACAGGTGGGCAAATTCAGTATGTTAGGTTATTCAGCATTATCGGCCTGTTTGTGTTGCTCCTGGCCTGTATCAATTTCATGAATCTGAGCACCGCCCGAAGCGAGAAACGAGCCAAAGAAGTAGGGGTTCGGAAAGCGATTGGGTCGGTTCGGAGGCAGATTATGCTGCAGTTTTTCAGTGAGTCGCTTCTCCTTGTAAGCATCGCATTTATCTTCGCCATCCTGTTGGTTGTCCTTACGCTGCCTGCCTTCAACGCTATAGCCGACCGGCAAATTGGCATTCCCTGGAACAATCCGCTGTTCTGGATTTCGGTGCTTGGCTTCAACCTATTCACCAGTTTAGTAGCCGGTAGCTATCCTGCCGTTTATCTGTCATCGTTTCAGCCAATAAAAGTTTTAAAAGGAACCTTCCGGGTTGGGCGATTGGCAGCGCTTCCACGCAAAGTACTGGTGGTCGTTCAGTTCACTGTTTCGATCACACTGATAATCGGTACGTTGATTGTTTTTCAGCAGATTGAATTCGCCAAGAATCGACCTGTGGGGTATAGTCGTAGTAGTTTAGTATCGGTGCCCATAAAAGCCAATACCCTCATTACTCATTTTGCGGCCTTCCGGGATGAGCTGTTAAATACGGGGGTCATTGAGGAAGTGGCTGCCACGGATTCGCCTATAACCGACACTTACGTAACCAACGGCGGTTTAAGCTGGAAAGGGAAAGCCCCTAACATGGCCGATGAATTTGTGACGTTACGAATCACCCATGAATTCGGAAAAATGATTGGCTGGCAGCTCAAAGAAGGCCGGGATTTCTCCAAAGAATTTGCGACCGATTCCACCGGATTTATTCTGAATGAAGCAGCGGTTGCCTATATGAGGTTAAAGAAGCCGATCGGTGAAATCATCCAATGGAGTGGCGAGCCTTTTAAAGTCATTGGCGTGGTTAAAAACCTGGTGACTCAATCGCCTTATGAGCCAGTTAAACAGACCATTTTCTTTATCAATTACAAACGACTTTCGCTGATAACGTTTAAAATAAATCCGACAAAAAGTGCACCCGAAGCCCTGGCTAAAGTGGAAGCGATCTACAAAAAATACGATCCGGATAATACGTTCGATTTCAAATTCGCCGATCAGGAGTACGCGAAGAAATTCGGTGAAGAAGAACGAGTTGGCAAACTGGCCAGCGTCTTCGCCGTACTCGCCATTTTCATTTCCTGCTTAGGCTTATTTGGGCTGGCGTCATTCGTGATGGAGCAACGAACCAAAGAAATTGGCATCCGAAAAGTAATGGGTGCTTCCGTATCCAATTTGTGGCAGTTGCTTTCCCAGGACTTTGTGGTCTTGGTTATTATTTCGCTGTTCATTGCCGTTCCGGTAACCTGGTATTTCATGCAGGATTGGGTTCAGCGATACACGTATCATACCGAAATCTCGTGGTGGATTTTTGCCGTCTCAGGCGCAGGTGCCTTGCTGATCACTTTATTGACAGTCAGTTTCCAAAGCATCAAAGCCGCGTTGATGAACCCAGTTACCTCCCTACGGTCGGAGTAAATGGCCAATGAAAAATGGATAATGTACAATGGATAATGCCCCTAACGTGACCAAGACTGCCCAAATTCATTTTTCATTATCCATTGTACATTATTCATTATGAACCCGCCCCGCCTAGCCACCCGCCTGCTGCATCTGCTCTGCGCTCCCCACCGGGTGGATGAGCTGGAAGGGGATTTGGACGAGTTGTTCCAGCAACGCATCGAACAGGTTGGCCTGCTAAAAGCCCGCTGGCGTTATGTGAAGGATGTATTGAGTTTACTGCGGCCTTCTTTATTGAAACGTGAACGTACAAATGCATATCCCAACCCAGCTATTACAACCATGCTACGCAATTATCTGACAGTCGCATTCAGGAATCTGGTTAAGAACCGGGTCTATTCCTTCATCAACATTTTTGGTTTGGCATCGGGCATGGCCGTAGCGATGCTGATCGGGCTCTGGATTTATGACGAACTCTCGTTCGACAGACAGTTTAAAAACGCTGACCGACTGGCTAAACTCTGGCAATTTGTGAAGTTTGAAGAAGAGAAAGCGTCCTATGATGTGCTACCGATTCCGCTAGCGCAGGAATTGAGGAGCAAGTATCCTGATTTCGAGTCGGTTGGCATATCTGTCACACGGAATGTGATTCTGGCTGCTGGCGACAAGAAACTTATGAAATTAGGCAATTATGTCGAGCCTGATTTTATCAATATGCTGTCGCTGCCTATCCTGTCAGGCACGCGGTTTGGGATCAATGATGTCAATTCGATTCTCCTGTCTGAATCACTCGCCAAGGCGCTGTTCGGAACCGAGAATCCGCTCAATAAGCTGATCAAACTGGATAATAAACAGACGGTGAACGTAGCGGGCGTTTACGAAGATTTCCCGGCCAATAATACATTCAATGACGTGACGTTTCTGGTACCCTGGAAATTTTTTGCGGCTAACGACGAAAGCGCCAAACGCGACCAGGATCAATGGGATTCCAATTCGTACCAGATTTTTGCCCAACTCAAACCGGGTGCCGACTTCGATCAGGTATCAGCTAAAATCAGGGATATCCGAATGAAGCGGGATAATCCTCCGGGCTACAAACCTGAGTTTTTTCTCCATCCACTGAGCAAATGGCATTTGTATTCGGATTTTAAAGACGGCGTTAATACGGGTGGCCTGATTACGTTTGTCTGGCTGTTTGGCATCATCGGCACGATTGTGCTGCTATTGGCCTGCATCAATTTTATGAATTTGAGTACGGCACGTTCAGAAAAACGGGCTAAAGAGGTCGGCATTCGAAAAGCAATTGGTTCCGTTCGGAGTCAGTTGATTACGCAGTTTTTTAGTGAATCGCTCCTGCTGGCATTGCTGGCTTTTGTCCTGTCGATTCTGTTTGTGCAGCTTGCCTTGCCTTTTTTCAATCAGGTGGCCGAAAAAAAGATGGTAATTCTGTGGGCGAATCCGCTGTTCTGGTTCGCTGGACTGGGTTTCAGTTTGCTGACCGGGTTGATTGCAGGAAGTTATCCAGCGCTGTATTTATCCTCGTTCCAGCCCATCAAAGTCCTCAAGGGTATTATGCGAACCAATCGTTCAGCTACAATTCCACGTCGGGTGCTGGTCGGTTTTCAGTTTACCGTTTCCGTTACGCTCATTATCGGCACCATCATCGTATTCCGGCAGATCGAACACGCCAAAGACCGGCCGGTGGGTTATAGCCGTACCGGGTTGATTGAAATTGGGATGAATGCGCCTGAGCTGTCCGGTCATTACACGGCCTTACGGAATGACCTGATCAATACAGGAGCCGTGGCCGGTATGGCGGAATCGTCAGGTTCAATAACAAGCCAGAGTGGTGGTACAACCAATATTTCCTGGAAGGGCAAAAAGGACGACAGTAAACCCCTGGTCATGTCGAATTACATAACGCACGATTATGGCAAAACGGTTGGCTGGCAGGTAAAGGAAGGCCGGGATTTCTCCAGGGATTTTACGACGGACAGCTCTTCGATGATTTTAAATGAAGCAGCGGTAAAACTAATGGGCCTCAAGCGTCCAATTGGTGAAATTATTGGGCAAAGCGGTCGCGAATACAAGGTCGTTGGTGTCATTAAAGACATGGTAAAAGAAGATCCGTTTAAGCCAGTCAGTCCGTCTTTTTTTGCGGTCAACTACCGGAATGTCAATACCATTACCCTACGACTTGCGCCCCAATTATCGGCTCATGTAGCGTTGTCGAAAGTAGAGCAGGTATTCAAAAGTTACAGCCCTGATTCACCCTTCGATTACAAATTTGTGGATGATCAGTTCTCCAAAAAATTCGGAACTGAAGAACGAATCGGTAGACTGGCGGGTGGATTTTCGGGCTTAGCCGTTCTGATTAGTTGCCTGGGGCTGTTTGGATTAGCCTCGTTCATGGCCGAACAACGGACCAAAGAGATCGGGATTCGGAAAGTGCTGGGCGCATCAGTATTTAACGTCTGGCGGCTGCTCTCCAAAGAGTTTGTGATTCTGGTCCTGATTGCTTTCTGTCTGGCTGTTCCCATTGCCTATTATGTACTGTCCGACTGGCTCCAGAACTATCAATACCGTACCGAACTATCCTGGTGGATTTTTGCCGCGTCGGGCGCAGGTGCTGTTGTTGTTACTTTACTCACAATCAGCTTTCAAAGCATCAAAGCCGCGCTGACGAACCCGGTGAAATCGTTACGGAGTGAGTAGTACCGACCGTCGACACTACAGCTTATGACCCCTCCCCACTTCGCCAAATACCTGCTGCACCTGTTCTGTGCGCCCCACCGGGTGGATGAGCTGGAAGGGGATTTGGATGAACTGTTCCAGGAACGCATCGACCAGATTGGCCTGCGAAAAGCCCGCTGGCGCTATGTGAAGGATGTGATTAGTCTGATGCGCCCTTCTTTAATGAAACGAGAATCCAGGATTCAATACCCAAATCCAGCGTTAACAACCATGCTACGCAACTATCTAAAAATTGCTTTTCGGAATCTGGCCAAGAATCGGGTCAATTCATTCATTAACATTGGTGGCCTTGCTATTGGGATGGCCGTAGCCATACTGATTGGCTTATGGGTTTATGATGAACTGTCGTTCAATCAATATCACCAAAATTACGGGCGAATTGCGCGGGTGATGCAACATCAAACGATTCGCGGTGAAACGAGTACCCGAGAGAATAACCCTATTCCACTAGGAACGATGTTGCGTACCAATTTCAAAGACGATTTCACTTATGTAGTGATGTCCACGCAAACACAAAACTACATTGTTGCTTCTGAAAGTAAAGTTTTTACCCAAAAAGGGCGCTATATGCAGGTAGAAGCACCTGAATTGCTTTCGCTACGTATGAACTACGGAAGTAAAAATGGATTGCAAGAGCTAAACTCGATTCTGCTGTCACAAACGTTGGCTAATGTGCTTTTTGGCAAAGCTGATCCTATGGGTAAACTGGTGAAATTAGATAATAAACTGCTGGTGAAAGTAACAGGCGTCTACCAGGATTTTCCCAATAACTCTGAGTTCAAAGCCGTGACCTTTATAGCTCCCTGGGATTTGATGCTCTCGATGGATGATTATCTCAGAGACCACAAAGACGATTGGAACAATAATTTCCTGCACATCTATACGCAACTAGCTCCGCATGCAACATTTGAGGGTGTTTCTGCAAAAATAAAAGACCTGAAACTCGCTCATGTTGACAAAGAATATGCTGAACGTAAACCGGCACTGTTTCTCCAACCCATGCACAATTGGCATTTGTATTCAACCTATAAAAATGGCGTTATAGCCACCAGTGAGGAGTTACGGTATGTTTGGATTTATAGCATCATAGGCGTATTCGTGCTGGTATTAGCCTGCATCAATTTTATGAATTTGAACACCGCCCGTAGCGAAAAACGGGCGAAAGAGGTTGGGATTCGGAAAGCAGTTGGCTCGATGCGTAGTCAATTAATCAACCAGTTTTTTGCGGAATCATTACTCACAGTGGCCTTTGCCTTTGCTGCGGCCTTGTTACTGGTTCAACTAGCCCTACCCTGGTTCAACCATGTGGCCGATAAACAGATAGCTATCCTATGGAGCAATCCGTTTTTTTGGGAAATTTCACTTGTTTTTGTTGTTATAACCGGTCTATTTTCAGGCAGTTATCCAGCGCTTTATTTATCCTCTTTTAAGCCAATCAGCATATTAAAAGGAACTATCCTACCCGGTCGTCTGGCTTCAATGCCGAGAAAAGTGCTGGTGGTCGTCCAATTTTCTGTATCAACCATTCTCATTATTGGGGCAATCATTGTGTATCGGCAAATTCAATATGCCAGAGACCGTCCCGTTGGCTATTCCCGCGAAAATTTGATCGTATTCCGGAAAAGCACGCCCGATTTTGAGGGCAAATCAGACCTATTAAAAACAGAGTTCCTAAAAACCGGGGTAGTAACCGAAATGGCCGAATCGTCAAGCCGGGTAACCGACATTAGTGCTATGAATGGCGGCTTTGACTGGGAAGGAAGAGATCCAGGTTTCGAAACCAATTTTGGTACGTTGGGCGTCAGCCATGACTACGGAAAAACCATTGGGTGGCAGTTTGTAGTGGGTCGGGATTTCTCGAAAGAATTTGCGACTGATTCGGCCGGCTTTATCCTGAACGAAGCTGCCGTAAAGGAAATGGGGTTAAAAAATCCAATTGGGGAAACCATCAACTGGGATACAGAATTTAATGCCGGTAGTAATTTTAAGGTGATTGGCGTCGTCAAAGATATGGTGATGCAATCGCCCTTTGAGCCCATAAAACCAACCATTTTCTTCCTACAAGGCTATAAAGGATACATTTTTGCCAAAATAAAGCCGACTGTAAGCACGCATGAAGCTCTAGCAACACTGGAAACGACTTTCAAGAAAATAATTCCCAACGCTCCATTTGATTACAAATTTGTGGATGACGAGTATTCCAAAAAATTTGCGACCGAAGAGCGGATTGGCAAACTGGCTTCCTTTTTTGCCGTACTCGCCATTTTCATTTCCTGTTTGGGTCTATTTGGCCTGGCCTCGTTCGTAGCCGAGCAACGTACCAAAGAAATTGGGGTTCGTAAAGTGTTGGGCGCATCCGTATTCAGCTTGTGGGGTTTACTCTCCAAAGACTTTGTGTTATTGGTTATTATTTCTCTGGGCATTGCCACCCCCATTGCCTACTATTTCCTGAGCAACTGGCTCCGGAATTATGAGTACCGAACGGAGCTATCGTGGTGGATTTTTGCAGCCTCCGGCGTGGGCGCGTTGATTATCACCCTACTGACGGTCAGTTTTCAAAGTGTGAAGGCGGCTTTAATGAATCCGGTGAAAAGTTTACGAAGTGAATAAAGAACAGGCAAATTCCTTTTCAAAAACGCTTTATTGTTTAACAGATTTTTCAAACACAGAGCCACGGAGAACAAAGAGGAAATTAAATTATTTCTCTGTGTTCTCCGTGGCTCTGTGTTTAAATTCAATCTTACTTTTCTTAACGAGTTATCAGGCAGGAAATTCCATTTCATTTTCCGAAAATTTGCACATAACATCCAGCATTTCGCTGAGTTTTTCGCCGATTGGTGTTAACGAATATTCGACTCTAGCGGGCACTTCCCGAAAATTATCATTTCTGATAATTAATTTATGTAGTTCAAGAAGTTTTAAGCGGTCAGCCAAGATATTATCACTGATATGCTCTAAGTCCTCCTTTAGGGTCGAAAATCGGCTATTCCCTTCTTCTATGCTGAATAATACTTCCGTGAGCCATCGTTTACTCAATAAATGAATAAGCTCATTTAGCCTACATTTCTCTTCCAGAAAAGTTTGGTTATAATAATTCGTGGAGCTTAGTTTTCTCATAACTAGTACTAATTTTTTTAGGAGTAACTCACAATCTTTTACAACTCTTGGCGGTAGCGGTACTTACCTATTCCTTTGTAACAGGGCTCCAACAAAAGGAGTAGATTGCTGACGCTACTGATTTACGTTCTTAAAGTTAGACATTGCGTTTTTAATAGTGACCTATGCAGTACCGAAAATTAGGAAATTCTAACCTCGAGATTTCAGTAATCACGTTTGGTGCCTGGGCAGCGGGTGGCTGGATGTGGGGCGGCACCGAACGAAATGAAGCGGTAAAAGCCATCCGATCCTCATACGATGCAGGCGTAACCTCTATCGATACGGCCCCCGTTTATGGCCAGGGCTTGAGTGAGGAAATCGTAGGCGAAGCCATCAAGGAACTTCCCCGCGATACGATCCAGCTACTCACCAAATATGGCATGCGGTGGGACCAGGCCAAAGGCGACTTTGCCATGAATAGCAAAGGCAATGATGGTAGGCCGCTTACCATTTACAAATACGCAGCCAAGGAAAGTATTATTAACGAATGCGAAGCCAGTCTGAAACGACTGGGTACCGACTATATTGACCTCTACCAAATCCACTGGCCCGATAAAACAACGCCTATTGAGGAAACGATGGAAGCAGTTTCCTTACTGATCGAACAGGGGAAAGTGCTGTATGCGGGCGTTTGCAACTACAATGTGGACCAACTGGCTGAAGCATCCAAGTACATAAATCTGGTCTCTGATCAGGTTCCGTATAGCATGGTCAAGCGTGATATTGAACAGGCTACTCTCCCCTACTGCATCCAAAATAACCTATCCATTCTCGCTTATAGCCCGCTGGAGCGGGGGTTGCTTACCGGCAAGATGAAGCCAGGCTATCAGTTTGCGCCGGATGATCACCGGGCTTCCCTGTACTTTTTTACCGATGAGAACCTCAAGCGCGTTAATGTCTTTCTCGACAAAATCAGTCCGCTTGCCAATGACAAACAAGTTACTGTTGGGCAGTTAGTGTTGAAATGGACTACAGAGCAACCGGGTATTACCATTGCACTGGCAGGTGCCCGAAATGAAAAACAGGCGCTGGAAAATGCGGCTGCTGTCGACATAGACCTCACCCCAACCGAAGTAAGCTTTATTACTACTCAGTTAAAT
Organism: Spirosoma migulaei; assembly: GCF_054776855.1. Taxonomy (NCBI): domain Bacteria; kingdom Pseudomonadati; phylum Bacteroidota; class Cytophagia; order Cytophagales; family Cytophagaceae; genus Spirosoma; species Spirosoma migulaei. The sequence continues at coordinate 118,867 of NZ_BAAHBG010000014.1, forward strand.
GAACTGGAACTGGTAAAATAAGCGCTTCTTATCGCAGTACTTTACTACTTACAGCATCAGAGTCTGAAGGTATGGCTGAAAAATAACATCGATCAGCGATTATAAATAAACCAGTACTAACTTGTCTTGAAGCACTCAAAAATGGGTGCTTTTTTGTTTTATACTCCTAGTACATTAAGTTGCAACCACAGTTGGTTAACACCCAACGAACAAGTAGTTGTATGATGTTGTTTATAATACAAATCTTCCCATGATTCGTTTGAGTACTACATATACCGGCCTTAGGAGTTCATTTTGCCGATAAGTAACTTCCCGATCAAAGCCCTATCTAGATATCTAGTTAAGAACTTACGCAATAAACAGCGGTGTTTTTCAGCATGAAGTGGCTGAGAAGCATAATGCAAATGAACCGGCGGTTCTCCCTCTCAGTCGAGAGGGAGAAATGGTGCCGTTATTCAGATTAGGTTGGTTTGGAAAGCATAGCGGATATTCTGCTATGCTTTTCTGTTGAATAAAAGCAGAAAAACGCTCTCATTTACTCATAACCTACTGGTTTTCCGCACAAACTACTACATATAAGTTCTCAGTTTGTCAATTTATAAAACAAAGAAACAAGCCCCGTTGAATACGTTTTTGAATCGACCAGGGTTAGGTTAATCCGATCCTGGATGTTGGTAAAGAGTGGCTTTCCGGCTCCCAGAATAACCGGATGAATCGCCAGTTGTACTTCATCGACCAGTCCTTCCCGCAGAAACGAAGCGGTTAGGTCAGCGCCACCAAAGAGCCAGATATCGCTGCCGGGCTGATTTTTAAGTGCGTCCATTTGTGTTCTAACGTCTCCGCGAAGTAGCTCTGCGCCTGCAGCTACCTCTGCAAGCGTATTCGAAAACACATACTTTTTGTAGGCATCAAACGAATAGTTGCTAGCCACTTCGTCGGGGTTGGTTAGAAGCTCGTAGGTTTTACGACCCATAACTAACGCATCAATTCGCGCCAGAAAAGCCGTCATGCCATAATCCTGGTCGGTAAAGCACCAGTCATACTCCCCATTGGGTCCTTCAATGTAGCCGTCCAGGCTAACGGCCACTCCTAAAATTACGTTGCGCATAGTCGTCGGTTCTGAATGATTTAGGCAAAATTGAGGGCAGAAAAATCAGACATCAAGTTGATGACCATAAAATTGTCAGGTATAGAAAACCCCGAACTACCTATACGCGCAGACTGGACCCACTTGTCCGTTTTGCGGACACCTGTTGTCCAGAAACGGACAGTTCAACCAGGTCTGTTTTCTAAAAAATGGCCTTAAATCTACATTCAGAGCACTATCAGCGAGTTGGCACCGCATTTGATCGACATTATCGTATTAAATAACCTCTGCTATGAAAAGGGCCTTTTTGGGAGAGTTTGAAGAGATTGTGCTGCTTACCGTTGCCGTACTGGATGAGAGTGCTTACGGCGTAACTGTTACGCAGGAGATTGAGCAGAAAACCGGACGTTCAGTCGGGTTCAGTACGGTACACACCACGTTGCAACGTCTGGCCGAAAAGGGCTTTTTATCCTCCGAAATGGGCGGTGCTACCGCCGAGCGGGGTGGGCGACGAAAACGATTCTTCGCCGTTACGGCCGCCGGACGAAAAGCCTTGCAGGAAGTGAAGCAGGTACGGGAGGAACTATGGGGAGCACTCCCCCCACAAACGCTGCAATTGATGGGAGGCTAAACTAATGTACAATGAATAATGAGTAATGTGCAATACTCTGTAAATCAGCAGCAATTCCCGTTTACTTTCAGTATCCATTTTACATTATCAATTATCCATTAATCGAATGAAACCGCCCCGCTGGGCCAATTGGCTTCTGGAAACTTTCGGTCATCCCGACACGCGAGAAGAAGTGCAGGGCGACCTGCTCGAACTCTATGCTTATTGGGAACAAACGATGGGTGTGCGACAAGCTCGCTGGCGGTATAGCTTAAACGTTTTGAAACTAATGCGGCCTTTGGCCAAACGAAAATCAACCGAATACCCGACCATCTTCTTTTTAAGTCCTATTATGCTACGCAACTATTTGAAAATCGCGCTGAGGAATCTTGTTAAGAACAAGGCATATTCCTTCATCAACATTGGTGGGCTCGCTATGGGTATGGCGGTGGCAATACTGATTGGCCTCTGGATTTACGATGAACTGTCGTATGATAAGTACTTCCAGAATTACGACCGGATTGCCAAGGTCATGCAAACCGGAACGTTCAACGGTGAGGTGTTTCATGGCGAATATAACCCTGCCCCCATGGGCCCGGAGCTGCGGACGGTGTACGCCAGTGATTTTACCCATGTGATCATGTCCTCCTGGACGCGCGATCATATCCTGGCGTTTGGCGACAAAAAATTCACCAAAACCGGCAACTACCTGAGTGCCGATGCGCCCGATATGCTCACGCTGAAGATGATCAGCGGCACACGGGCCGGCTTAAAAGATCCAGCTTCGATATTATTGTCTGAATCAGTTGCACAGGCGCTGTTCGGCACGTCTGATCCGGTAGGTAAGCTCATGAAGATCGACAATAAACTGGACGTGAAAGTAACGGGCGTTTATGAAGATTTCCCGTACAATACCGAGTTCAGAGATATGAAGTTCATTGCCCCCTGGGATCTGTATGCCTCCTCGGAAGGTTGGGTAAAACGGGCGCAGGACAATGTAGAATGGGGAAACTTCTCCTGGCAGGTATTGGCTCAGATCGCTCCGAATACAACGGTTGATGCGGTGTCGGAAAAAATCAAAAACATACGACTGAAACACAGCCCCGAATCAGCGTTTATCAAGCCAAAGGTATACCTCCAGCCCATGCGTAACTGGCACCTGTACTCGGGCTGGGATAAATCGGGAAACCTGGAAGGGCGGATTCAATACGTCTGGTTATTCGGCATCATTGGCGTATTTGTCCTGCTGCTGGCCTGCATCAACTTCATGAACCTGAGCACGGCCCGCTCCGAAAAACGCGCCAAAGAAGTGGGTATTCGGAAAGCCGTTGGCTCGGTGCGCAGTCAGTTGATCGGGCAGTTTTTTAGCGAGTCATTGCTGGTGGCGGCCTTCGCATTTGGATTGTCTATACTCCTGGTACTACTTATATTGCCTCTTTTCAACGAAGTAGCGGATAAACAGGTCGGTATTTTATGGACCAACCCTGTTTTCTGGCTATCCGGGCTTGGCTTTAGTTTACTGACGGGGTTGATTGCCGGTAGCTACCCAGCCCTTTACCTATCATCGTTCCAGGCGGTCAAGGTGCTGAAAGGAACTTTCCGGGTGGGTCGATTTGCGTCGATTCCCCGCCAGGTGTTGGTGGTGGTACAGTTTACGGTTTCCGTTACCCTGATCATCGGAACCATAATTGTGTTCCGGCAAATTGAGCACGCCAAAAGTAGGCCCGTAGGCTATGACCGAAGCGGCTTGATTACCGTTGCCATGAACACCCCGGAATTACATGAACACTACAACGCCCTCCGCGATGACCTGATCCGAACCGGCGCCGTACTGGATATGTCGACCTCATCGACCCCGGCAACCGATCTGAATTCGCAGAATAGTGGGTTCGACTGGGTGGGCAAAGACCCTGGCTTCAAAGATAACTTTGGCACCATTGCCGTTACGCACGATTTTGGCAAAACAGTAGGCTGGCAGTTTGCTCAGGGCCGCGATTTTTCCCGGCAGTTTCCGAGTGATTCGTCGGGCATGGTGCTGAATGAAACAGCCGTGCGCTACATGGGCATCAAAGACCCGGTAGGCAAGCAGGTTAAGTGGAATGGCAAGCCCTATCGGGTAGTTGGAGTTATTAAGGACATGCTCATGGCCTCACCCTTTGAGCCTGTTTATCAGACGGTGTATGTACTGGATTACGGATGGGCCAATGTCATCAACATTAAGCTCAATCCGAGCCGAAGTACCAGCGAGTCATTGGCCAGTATCGAATCCGTTTTCCGAAAATTCAATCCGGGTAGCCCGTTCGATTATCGATTCACGGATCAGCAGTACGCGTTGAAATTTGCCGCCGAGGAGCGCATCGGCAAGCTGGCTTCGGGGTTTGCCATCCTGGCCATTTTTATCTCATGCTTAGGTCTGTTCGGCCTGGCATCGTTCGTGGCCGAGCAGCGCACCAAAGAGATTGGCGTGCGAAAAGTGCTTGGTGCATCCGTAACTAATGTATGGCTGATGCTCTCCAAAGACTTTGTGATTCTGGTCATTATCGCCTTCGGTATCGCTACGCCCATCGCCTGGTATTTTCTCGGCAACTGGCTCCAGAAATACGAGTATCGAACGGAGCTATCGTGGTGGATTTTTGCTGTCTCAGGAGTGGGCGCCCTCCTGGTTACGTTGCTGACAGTCAGCTTCCAAAGCATCAAAGCGGCATTGATTAACCCGGTTAAATCGTTACGAAGCGAGTAACTGAAGTACCGACCGGGACGGTCGGCTGGACACCCGTTTTTACTAACTGATTCACTGCCGACCGGGACGGTCGGTACTACATTGATGAAACCACCCCGTTTTGCCAACTGGCTCCTGGAGACCTTCGGTCATCCTGACACTTCGGAAGAAGTGCAGGGCGATCTGCTTGAACTCTACGACTATTGGGTGCAGACCTTGGGGGAGCGAAAAGCGCGCTGGCGGTATGGCCTGAATGCACTAAAACTGCTACGGCCTCTGGCCAAATCGAAACAATCTGTAGAGTACCCAACCCCTTTCTTATTGAGCCCAACTATGCTACGAAATTATGTCAAAATCGCCCTCCGAAACCTAACCCGAAACAAGGTTTTTTCGGGTATCAACCTACTGGGATTGTCTACGGGCATTACGGTATGCCTACTGATTTTCCTGTTCATCATGAACGAGTTCAGCGTCGATAATTTTCACAAAAACGGAAAAAGCATCTACCGGGTCATGCGGGGCATGGAGCACGAGGGGAAAGAAGTAGCGGTCTCCTACGTATCGGGACAATATGCGCCCGCCCTACTGACCGACTTTAAGGGCCAGATCACCCAGGCGGTACGGGTAAATCCTACCGATGCTCTCGTAGCTACCCAAGACAAGTCGTTTCATGAGCGGAAAATCATTGATGTTGATCCTAACTTCTTCACGTTCTTCACGTTCCCATTGCTGAAAGGCGATCCGGCGACGGTGTTGTCAGAACCAGCGAGTGTAGTACTCACCGAATCGACGGCCAGAAAATACTTTGGCAGCATCGATAATGCGCTGGGTAAAATCGTTAAAGTCGACAAAAACCTGGCGGTAAAGGTCACCGGTATTGCGCAGGATGTTCCGGCTAATTCTCATCTGGACTTCGATCTGGTAATACCCCTGGAGAACTACAAAGACCGGACCTGGATGACCGGCTGGATCAATAACGGCATTTATACCTACGTACAGCTTGACCCAACAGCTAGCAAAGAACAGGTTGAACGCAATTTCCCGCGCTTCATGGATAAACATATGGGGCAAATCTTTAAGCAATCTGGCTTCCATTTCAATTTATCGCTCACGCCGTTGGCCTCCATTTACTTTGAACAGTCGGCCTTCGATAGCGTAAAGCATGGCGATAAAAAAGTAGTCTATATCTTTTTATCAATTGCAGCCCTCATTCTGCTGGTAGCCTGCATCAATTTCATGAACCTGTCAACCGTTCGGGCCGTGGACCGATCCAAAGAGATTGGCGTTCGGAAAGTATTGGGGGCCATTAAAGGCCATCTGGTATGGCAATTTATTGGTGAGTCGCTGCTGCTGACAACTCTCTCCTGCCTGGTTTCGATTGGATTACTGGCCCTGGTGTTACCGGTTTACAAACAGTTGCTGGGCTACCCATTGAATCTATACGTATATGCGTTGCCGATCGTTCTGTTCCTGATCGGAATTATTGTGGTAGTGGGGTTCCTGTCGGGGAGTTATCCGGCATTTGTGCTGGCGGCCTTTTCGCCCATCCAGGCGTTGAAAGGCAAATTAAGGCTGGGCAAAGGAGGAACATCGTTACGGCAGGTGCTGGTAGTGGTGCAATTCAGCATTTCAATCCTGCTCATGCTGGGAACGGCCATTGGTACCCAGCAAATGAGCTACCTCAAAAACAAACAGCTAGGCTATAACAAAGAGCAAACCCTGGTAATCCCCATCGACAATGAGGATATCTATAACTTCATTCTGAAACATAAACCTGAATTACTTTCACAGAGCCGGGTAGAGTCCGTTTCGATGATGTCGGGCGAACCGGGTGGTTTTTTTGATGGGCATATGTTTGATGTAGAAGCCCATGCGAACCGATGGAAGGCCCGAACGGAATTTGCCGATTTCGATTTTGTAAAAACCCTGGGGCTAAAAATCATTGCAGGCCGGGACTTTTCTCCCCTGTTCCCCACCGACACGGCACGGGCTATCCTGATCAATCGAACGGCGGCTGCCCGGCTGGGCTGGACTCCGGACCAGGCCGTTGGCAAATGGCTTAAAAATACCATGCGCGATAGCACGAACCGGACCATCATTGGCGTGGTGGAGGATTACAATTTCCTGTCTTTGAAAGAAGCGATAGAGCCATTGGTGATTGCGCCGAATGATGACCGGCGGGCGGCTCTGATTCGGCTGAGACCCGGTAACCTGACAGCTACTGTCGAGACGATTCAACAGTTGTACGCCAAAACACGACCGGCTTATCCATTTGAATACCACTTTCTGGATCAGCAGTTCGACCAGATGTACCAGACTGATTTGCGCCAGCAAACGATTATGCAGGTTTTTGCGGGTTTAGCCATTTTCATTGCCTGTCTGGGTTTGTTTGGTCTGGCCTCATTTTCAGCCCAGCAGCGGACCAAAGAGATTGGTGTTCGGAAAGTGCTCGGTGCATCCGTCGGCAGTGTTGTAACGCTGCTCTCCCGAGATTTTCTAAAACCGGTGAGTATCGCCATTCTGGTCGCTAGCCCGATTGCCTGGTATGTCATGAGCCAGTGGCTACAAAACTTTGCGTACCGGGTCGATATTTCGGGCTGGGTGTTTGCGCTGGTAGGGTTACTGGCCATCGGCATTGCCTTGTTGACAGTCAGTTTCCAAAGCATCAAAGCCGCGTTGGTTAACCCGGTTAAGTCACTACGGTCTGAATAACGCGGTGCTTGGAGCACGGAGCAGGGAGCGCGGAGCAGGGCACAAACCGAGCATTACCCTGCACCTCGCACCTCGCACCCTGCACCGTGCCCCCTGCCCCACGCAAAAAAACCATGAAATCAAATCATCGTCAACCACCGCGCTGGGCTACCTGGCTCCTGGAGACCTTCGGGCATCCGGATACCGCCGAAGAGGTACAGGGCGATCTGCTGGAACTCTACGCTCACTGGGTCGAAACGGTAGGCGAACGAAAAGCCAATTGGCGGTACGGCCTGAATGCGTTAAAACTGGTACGGCCACTGGCTAAACCAAAATCTTCGTTGGTATATCCTTCACTTTTTTTCCTCGATTCTGCTATGATACGAAACTATCTTATTGTTGGATGGCGCACACTCTGGCGACACAAAACGCAGACATTTATCAACGTGCTAGGCTTATCCATTGCCTTTGCCGCTGGTACATTACTGTTCTTGACCGCATTTATTGAGTTATCCTACGACCGTTTTAACGCGGATGCAGATCGAATATTCCGCCCTTATTTTTTTCAAAATCGGAGTGAAGGCATTCGAAAAAATGTTGGCATGGCTTATCCGATGGTTCCGACCTTAAAGAAAACGTTTCCGGAAATTGAACAAGCAACCCGATATGCAGAAACATCGGGAACAGTACAATATTGGGGTAAAGAGTACCATAAGGATGTCCGAACAGCAGATCCCAACATGTTAACTCTATTTTCGCTACCCATGCTGCAGGGAGACGCTAAACAGGCCCTGAATAACCTGAGCGATATTGTTATTAGTGAAGATATGGCCAGAGACATTTTCGGAAAAGAAAATCCTATCGGCAAAACAGTGCTGGTTAAGGATTTTGGCGAGCCTAAGCAATTTATTGTAACGGGTGTTGTTGCGAATCCAGTCCCGACTTCATCCATTACCTACGATGCGTTTATCCGTACCGAGAATCGTCCAAATTATGCAGAAGATAAAGACAATTGGTCTAACGGCAATCACCTGGTCTATGTGAAACTGCGCCCGGATATTGACCGGGCAACCATGGAACAGCGCTTAAAACCATTTATCCAGACCTATTTTCAGGAAACGATCCGTGATCTTTCGAAAAATGGAGCACTGGCGAAACAGAAGAACGATGCGTTAAGTCTCCGCTTACAACCACTGCTGGATGTACACTTCAATACCGAACTCACCGAAGGCCTAAGTCCCGGAAAAGTGTATACCTACACGCTGCTGACCATAGGTCTTTTAATTGTGCTGATTGCCAGCATCAACTTCATCAACCTGGCATTGGCCCGCTCATTTACGCGGATGCGGGAAGTCGGTGTACGAAAATCGCTGGGTGCATTGCGCATACAATTGTTCTCTCAACTTTGGAGCGAATCGCTGCTGACCTGTTTCATTGCTTTATTGATTGGGCTAGGTTTGGCGGTCTGGCTCCTCCCCGATTTCAACACGTTATTTAACGCCCAATTGACACTGGATTACTTAAAGAATCCGATCAGTTGGGGCATTATTCTGGCCGGTTTCGGATTGATCGCATTCATATCGGGTGGGTACCCCGCCTGGGTTATGGCTCGTCTATCGACGGTCAAGGTTCTGCGGGGGCAACTCAAAACGGGCAAACCCGGTTCGTTACGAAATAGCCTGATCAGCCTACAATTCATCATCGCCTGTGTGCTCATTACCAGCACCTTCGTTGTTCTTCGCCAAATTCATTATTTGCGCGACCAGCCTTTGGGATTCAATGAAGATCAGGTAATCAGTATTCCCGTAGATCAGGACCTGAATGGTTCCCGTTCGCTGGAGCGATTACGAAACCGGCTCGCCACTAATCCAAATATAGTATCCATCAGCGGTACGGCAATTAACGTTGGGAGTGGTCTCGATGGCGGATATGGCAAAAGTACAATGGGGTTCATGCACAAAGGCAAAGAGGTGACTACCAACTGGGTGCGAATTGATTACGATTACCTGAAAACGCTGGGTATCAAGCTACTGGCGGGTCGGGATTTTAATCCTTCCTACGCTACTGATTCCATCTCCAACGTCATTGTCACTACCAGTATGGCTCAAAAACTCGGTGTTAAAAATCCGGTCGGTTCATTCTTTCAGGCGGGTGCTGAAAATACCACGTACCAAATCGTAGGACTCATTCCTGACTTTCATCTATACGACCTCCGAAATAAGTTGGAAGCTGTTACGCTATACATGAAAAAGAATGATCAAATCAGGTACATACTGGTACGAGTGACTCCACAGGGTATGGTATCGGCTATGGAGGTGCTTAAACATGAGTGGCCGAAAATCGCCCCAAAGACAGAATTCCTGGGCTCATTCTTAAACGAAAATACGGATCGTTGGTATCGCAAGGAGGAACAGTTGTCGAAAATGTATGGCATTGCAGCTGGTATTGCCATTGCCTTATCCTGCCTGGGGTTATTTGCCATTGTACTTCTGTCGACTGAGCAGCGTACCAAAGAAATTGGCATTCGCAAAGTACTGGGCGCATCGGTGATGAGTGTTGTGACCCTGATCTCGAAAGACTTCCTCAAGCTGCTACTTATTTCGATTTTAATTGCCTCGCCGATTGCTTGGTACGCTATGAGTCAGTGGTTACGGGGATTCGCTTACCGCATTGATATTGAGTGGTGGGTACTAGCTGGATCAGGTTTGTTAGCTATCGTGATTGCTCTGCTAACGGTCAGCCTCCAAAGCATAAAAGCAGCCATGGTAAATCCAGTGAAATCATTACGATCTGAATAGCGCGGGGCAGCGTGGGGCAGGGAGCAGGGCACAAACCGAGCAGTACCCCGCACCTTGCATCCTGCTCCGTGCGCCCTGCCCCACGCAAAAAAACCATGAAACCGAATCATCGTCACCCACCCCGACCCGTCGGACCCCGCTGGGCCACCTGGCTCCTGGCGACCTTCGGTCATCCTGACACATTGGAAGAGGTACAGGGCGACCTACTGGAACTCTATGACTATTGGGTTGATACAGTGGGTGAGCGAAAAGCCAATTGGCGGTATGTGCTCAGTGTACTCAAGTTATTAAGACCATTGGCCAAACGAAAAAAGACAAACAATTATCCAACAATCTATCTATACAGCCCAACTATGATACGTAACTATTTCAAAATCGCCTGGAGGAATCTGCTAAAATATAAGCTTTTTTCCTTCATCAATATAATTGGATTAAGTCTCGCTATTCCGTCCGCGTTGATGGCCTTAATTCAGATCGTAAATTATTACGAATACGATAATTTTCATCAGGACAGCAACCAGATAGTTCGAGTAATAACCGACGAAAAACAGAAAGAGGGAGAAATAACAAATTGGGCATCAAGCCCCGTTCCGTTAGCCAACCACATCAAAAAAAATCTCGTAGCCATAGAGAATTCAGCAACTGTAGTAAGAGATTTTAAATGGGTATTAAGTAATGGTATAAAAACAAAAAATATAAATGCTATTTATGCCGATCCTTCTTTTTTCCAACTCTTTACATTCCCATTAGAAAAGGGAACTTATCCAGTCGACCCTAAAACCATTGTGCTCACCCAAGAAACAGCCCAATGGTTTTTTAGAGATGCAAATCCCATCGGCAATTTTCTTGAACATCCGAAGTATGGCAGTTTTAAAATCGTTGGAGTGTTAAAGCCATTCAATCAGAAAAAAACGCAGTTCAAAACCGATGTAATACTACCCATTACTGATTATTTAACTATCAGTGGCAATGCAACGGATTGGTCCACGCTAAATGCGCACACATTTTTAAAGTTATCAAAAGGAAGAACTTCCCTCGACCTTGATAAGCAACTTGGCAAGATCTCGACAGAAATCAATAAATTAATTGAACCGACGGCAGGTAAAAGCCTGCAGTTCAAAGCACAAAACCTGGTCGATATTTCACCGGCAAAGGAAATATTACAAAATGACCCTTATGTTCAGGATATCAGAAGTATCTATATAAATTTTGGATTTCAGTTGATTATCATTTTACTGGCCTCCTTAAACTACATCAATCTTACACTTGCCCGATCTATGAATCGAAGTCGTGAAGTAGGTGTAAGAAAAGTAATGGGTGCCACAAAACCTCAGCTTATTCTTCAATTTTTGATCGAATCCGTACTGGTTTCTTATCTAGCACTGGGTATCGGTTTATTTTTATTATGGTTTATAAAGAATCAGGTTCATGTTTCCTGGCTTACCTGGGATATTGACCATTTGGGCTACCTAATCCTGTTGTTTTTCGTTTTCAACCTGATTTTGGGTTTGGTAGCCGGTGCCTCTCCAAGCCTTATTTTAGCTTCCTATCAGCCGGTAAACGTGCTTAAAGGCACAATTTCACCCGCAAGCTTTGGAAAAATAGGTTTTCGAAAATCATTAATTATTGTCCAGTTTACCATCGCTTTAGTTTATATATTTTTTATTGGCCATACATTTCATCAAATAAATTATATGGCCAACGATAATGAAAATTTTCGGCGTGATCATATACTCAATATAAACCTGTCAGGAAATCAGAACAAACGATTTGCCGCTGACATAAGTACCATTAAAGAAGTGCAAAAAATAGGCTACACGTCTCTCAATTTTGGCATTACCCCCTCGTATTCAGGCATTAAAAAAATCAAAAATGAGGCATCAAAGCCAACATTTTATTATGCGGTCGATCATAATTTTATCGAAAATATGGGTCTGCGAATTGTGGCAGGAAAAAATCTGATTGCCAGTAATTCAGACGAAGCGTCACCTATGGTTGTGGTCAATCAAAAGGCTGTAGAAAATCTTCAACTGGCTTCTGAACAGGAAGCAATAGGAAAACTCATTCTATTAAATGATACACTTTCCGTAACTATTATAGGTGTTGTTGCCAACTTTTGCCATTACGATTATGAGCATAAAATAGAGCCTATCGTTTTCCAGTACCAGCCTTCCTTATTTAAAGTGATGTGTGTAAAAACCAGCGCTGTTAGTGATCGCATTTCGCTCGAAGCTACGATAAAAGACCTGTGGAAAAAACACAATCCTTATCTGGAAATGAACGCTTCATGGCTGGATATTGATATGTACGAGCGTTATTATCCATACGAAGACATGCAGTTTGCGGGCATGGTAAGTATTGTAATTTTTGTGATTGCCATATTAGGCCTTATTGGCATACTTACCTACAGTTTAGAAAAACGAACCAAAGAAATCGGCATTAGAAAAGTAATGGGCGCTACCACCGCTGAAGTAATAAAATTGATGTCGGCTGATTTCATTAAACTACTGGCCATTGCCGCCGTAATAGCCATTCCACTTGGAATAGCCACCGCATTATTTATGAATAGTTATCTCGTATTTAATAATGGGATAGGTTATTTGACCATGTCTTTATTTCTATCCATTGTTATAGGTGTTGCCTTAGGAGCGGTGGGCTATTTTTCATGGAAAGCGGCCCAAACCAACCCAGCAAAAACATTGAAGGCAGAGTAATGTGTATTGAGTAAAAACCATGTATCGCAATCAACCGCCCCGCTGGGCCGCTAAACTTTTAAGTTGGTGGGCCGACCTTGATTCTTTGGAAGAAGTTGAAGGCGATCTACTGGAGCTCTACGACTATTGGGTAGAAACGGTAGGCGAGCCAAAAGCCAATTGGCGGTACAGCCTCAATGTACTAAAACTGTTACGGCCACTGGCCAGACCAAAATCTCAAACCGAGTATCCTTCACTTTTTCTATTGAGTCCTGCTATGATACGCAATTATGTAAAAATCGCCTTTCGCAACCTCTCCAAAAGCAAGGGGTATTCCTTCATCAATATCACCGGTCTGGCCGTTGGTATGGCTTGTACAGTATTGATATTTTTAGCAGTCAGACACGAAACGAATTACGATAAGTACCACACCAACGGGAGTCGAGTTTACCGGGTTGAAGGCGAAAATATCAAAGAAAAGCACAGCTATCCAGGTACGTACACCGGCATGGCCAACGCCTTACGTACCGACCTGCCCGAAGCAGAGTTGGTTGTTCCCCTGCTCCAGATTGGAGGCAGCACATTTGCCGTGCCTAACTCCGATAAACGCTTTAAAGAGTCATACGTATTTGCGGGCAATGAATTGTTTCATTTGCTGGATTATCAATGGATAACCGGTGATCCACGTACTGCGCTGTCGCAACCCAATACCGTCGTCCTGACGCGTGCCTATGCCGAAAAGTATTTTGGCACCACCGATGTACTCAGCAAAACGATACAGCTCGATAACAAGCAGGACTTGCTGGTGACCGGTGTGCTGGAAGACCATCCAACAACAACCAGTTTTCCGTTCGATCTGCTGGTTTCGTTCCCCACGATCAAAAACACCAACCCGGATCTGGACCTCAATAAATGGAATGGCTGGAATGACAATTTTCAGGTATTTGTGTTACTCAAAAACGGGGTTAACCCTGCCCAATTAACCAGGCGTTTTCAGCATATAATCGCCAAATACATGGGTAAGGAAGCCCTTGCCGACAAACGCTTTTTCCTGGGCCCGTTATCCGAAATTCATTATAGCGCCAATCTGGGAGGCCGGTCGGCCAATCTGCCTTTGCTCAGGACGCTGTCGTTCATTGGCTTGCTGGTGCTGCTGATTGCTTGTTTCAACTTCATCAATTTAAGCACCGCTCAGGCCTTCAAACGGGCAAAAGAAGTAGGCATTCGGAAAGCGGTGGGGAGTAATCGCGGGTCGCTGATTTACCAGTTCCTGACGGAAGCCGGTCTGATTACGTTTCTCTCCGTTCTGGTAGCCATCCTCCTAGCCTGGATTACGCTACCGACGATGGCCAATACGCTGGCAGTCCCCCTGAAAGCTCAAGATTTATTTACCTGGCAAACCGCTCTCTTCGCCCTCGCGCTGGCAGGTCTCACAACGTTACTGGCGGGTGTTTATCCAGCGTTCCGGCTATCCGGCATGGCGCCAATCTGGGCCTTAAAAAACAATACGTTAGCGCAGGGGAAACAATGGTTTACGTTGCGCCAGGGGTTAGTGGTGGTTCAGTTTACGGTTTCGCTCATCCTCATTAGCAGTGCCTTACTGATCAATCAGCAACTTACCTTTTTCCGCAATGCAGACTTGGGGTTCAATAAATCGGCCATCATTACGGTTGGATTGCCTGACAATAAACCAGAGAAATTGCAGACCCTTCGCAATCAACTGATCGAATCGCCACAGATCAAGGACGTGAGTTTCTCCTTCAACAGCGCATCGGCAGAAAGCAACTGGATGCAGGGCATGGAATACCGGGAAGGTGCCAAAGCCAAGTGGCTTCAGATCAAAACCCAGATGAAAATGGGCGATTCGCACTACCTGGATACCTATGGCATTCAGTTGTTGGCGGGAGAGAAACTGAAGGACACGGATACGTCCTCAGCTTCTTTTAAAATCATTGCCAACGAGGTATTTATCAATCGGATGGGCATTAGCCGTCCCCAGGATGCCATTGGGCAGCGCGTGTTTTACGGCAATGGCCAGGAGTTTGCCACGATTATTGGGGTTGCGAAAAACTTCAATGTCAACTCGCTGCATCAGAAAATTGACCCGACCGTGATTCAGGTCGTACCAAATAATTTTTACCAGGCGGGCATCAAACTACAAAGTGAACAACCCACCGCCGAGACTGTACAGGCAGCGTTGGGACAGATCGAAAAGGCCTGGATAGCCACTTTCCCCAATCAGGTATTTGAGTATAGCTTTCTGGACGACTCGTTGGCACAAGCTTATCAGTCTGAAATCCGAACGGCACAACTTATTGAAGTCTCAACGTTTTTAGCGGTTTTAATTGCCTGCCTCGGCTTATTTGGGCTGGCCACGTTTACGGCCGAACAACGCACCAAGGAAATTGGCGTTCGGAAAGTGCTGGGAGCCTCGGTTGGCAGCCTTATTACGCTACTCTCCAAAGACTTCCTGAAACTGGTAGGGGTTGCCATTATTATTGCCTCCCCTATTGCCTGGTACGCCATGAGCCAGTGGCTCCAAAATTTCGAGTTCAAAGTGGAAATCAAGTGGTGGGTGTTTGTCCTGACGGGTTTGTTGATGGCGGTCATTGCGCTGCTGACGGTCAGTTTCCAGAGTGTTAGAGCAGCACTGGTGAATCCAGTACGCTCCCTTCGGTCGGAATGAATAATGGACAATGAATAATTCTCCCAGACTGATCATGACCGCACGGTTCCATTATTCATTGTTCATTATTCATTTTACATTATGAAACCGAACCGTCGGACCCCACCCCGCTGGGCCAACTGGCTCCTGGAAACTTTTGGCGACCTCAACACACTGGAAGAAGTGCAGGGTGACTTGCTCGAACTCTATGCCTACTGGCTAGAAACGGTAGGTGAACGACGCGCCCGCTGGCGGTATGGTATGAGTGCATTGAAATTACTGCGACCGCTGGCCAAATCAAACCATTCAATCGAATACGAGACACCCTTTTTTCTGAGTTCTGCTATGATACGCAACTATGTAAAAATCGCCTTTCGCAACCTGGTTAAGAACAAGGGCTATTCGTTTATTAACATTGGTGGGCTGGCCGTAGGTATGGCGGTAGCCATGCTGATTGGCCTGTGGATGTATGACGAATTATCGTACAACAAATTCCACCAGCATTACGACCGTATTGCGTGGGTGATGCAGAATCAAACGGAGGACGGGCAAGTGTATACAAATTACAGTAATCCGATTCCGCTGGAAGCTGAGCTTCGTCGCAAGTATGGTGACTCGTTTAAACACATTGTGCTTGCGTCATGGACAGGAAGCCATATTCTGTCGGCTGGTGATAAGCTATTTACCAAAAGTGGGAATTTTATGCAGCCCGACGTTCCCGACATGCTTACCTTAACCATGCTGAAAGGAACCCGAAGCGGACTACGCGAACCGGCTTCAATTTTACTCTCCGAATCGGTGGCTAAAACCTATTTCGGCGATTCAGATCCGGTAGGAAAACTGATGAAAATTGATAACAGACTGGATGTAAAAGTAACGGGCGTTTATCAGGACTTGCCGCACAATTCAGATTTTAAGGATTTAGCCTTTATTGCCCCCTGGGATTTGTACCTTAACAGTAAGGAGTGGCTCAAACGGTCAAAAGACTTCTGGGATAATAATTCGTTTGAGATTATTGTCCAAATCGCAGATCATGCCGATATGGCGGCTGTGTCGGCAAAAATAAAAAATGCCAAGCTGGACAATGTTGACAAGAGCCTTCTTCAACGGAAGCCCGAGATTTTCCTCCACTCAATGAGTCGCTGGCATTTGTACTCAGACTGGAAAAATGGAATCAATACCGGTGGCCGAATTCAGTACGTATGGTTGTTTGGCATTATTGGCGTGTTTGTTTTATTGCTGGCCTGTATCAATTTCATGAATCTGAGCACGGCACGTAGTGAAAAACGGGCCAAAGAAGTGGGGATTCGGAAAGCCGTAGGTTCGGTACGTAGTCAGTTGATCAGCCAGTTTTTCAGCGAGTCATTGCTGGTAGTAGCGCTGGCATTTGGTTTGTCGTTGCTGCTGGTACAACTCATTCTACCAGGCTTCAACGATGTCTCCGATAAAAAGCTGGCTATTTTGTGGACAACGCCCTTATTCTGGCTTTTAGGGCTCGGGGTCAGTCTGCTCACCGGCTTAATTGCAGGCAGTTACCCCGCCTTCTATTTGTCTTCGTTCCAGCCCGTAAAAGTCCTCAAAGGTACTTTCCGCATAGGCCGTTTTGCCGCCATTCCGCGCAAAGTATTGGTGATCGTTCAGTTCACGGTTTCCGTTACATTAATCATCGGCACCGTTGTGGTTTTTCGTCAGATTCAGTTTGCCAAGAACCGCCCGGTTGGGTATAGTCGTGCTGGTTTAGTGATGGTCGAAATGACGCAGGAAGACGTGCATACTCATTTTGAAGCGATTCGGGATGAACTAAAAAATGCGGGCGCTATAGCCGAAATGACCGAATCGGGTAGTCCCGCAACAGGTGTCTGGCAAACTCAATACGGGTTTAGCTGGAACGGCAAAAATTCAAACATACGCACCGATTTTGGAACGATTTTTATCACGCACAGTTTTGGCAAAACGATGGGCTGGCAGTTTAATGAAGGCCGTGATTTTTCGCGAGACTACCCGACTGATTCATTGGGAATAGTACTGAATGAAGCAGCTGCAAAATTTATGGGGCTTAAGAATCCAGTGGGTGAAATCGTGAAGTGGGAAGGGAAATCCTGGAAAATTCTGGGAGTCATCAAGAACATGGTCATGGAATCGCCATACGAACCCGTTCGACGGACCCTGTATATGATCAACGATGGCTCGGGCAACGTCGTGACGCTCAAAATAAACCCCACCCAAAGTGCCGCCGAAGCCTTACATAAAATCGAGGCTGTTTTCAAAAAATACGCCCCGGCCGTTCCCTTCGATTACAAATTTGTCGATAAGGAATACGCTAGAAAATTCGGCAACGAAGAGCGTATCGGCAGACTGGCCAGTTTCTTCGCGATTCTCGCCATTTTCATTTCGTGTCTGGGCTTATTTGGGCTGGCTTCCTTCGTAGCCGAGCAACGTACCAAGGAGATTGGCATTCGGAAAGTGTTAGGCGCTACGGTAGGAAATCTCTGGCAAATGCTGTCGAAAGACTTTGTCGTTCTGGTACTTATCTCCTGCCTGATCGCGACTCCGCCAGCCTGGTATTTGATGGACGAATGGCTACAGAAATACGACTACCATTCCGAACTATCCTGGTGGATTTTTGCCGCTACTGGACTGGGAGCCTTGGCTATTACATTACTGACTGTCAGTTTTCAAAGCATCAAAGCCGCGCTGATGAACCCGGTGAAGAGTTTACGCAATGAGTAAGTGTAGTGAGTTCGATGGATTTGACAGACTCACTACACTCATTGCCCGTATTTCATGCCTCTAACAATTCATTCCTGCCAGCGGTTATGCTTCTGTTTGTTAACCAACTGACTTATTGACGATGAGTAACAACGAAGCAGCGCTTACCGATGTACACGATAAGCTGGCGCTTACCGAATTGGTGAATCGCCTGTTTATGTACACCGATGCCCGAAACTGGCAAGGCTTAGTTACGGAGGTTTTTACGCCCGATGTGTACCTGGATATGGAATCGAACGGAGGGCCTCCACCGGGAATCGTGAGCGCTCAAGCCATTACAGATGGGTGGCATCAGGGGTTTCTGGGTATCGATGCGATTCATCACCAGGCAGGGCATTACCTTATTACAGTCAATGGCGATCAGGCCAATGTGTACGGGTATGCCGTGGCCACCCATTATCGGACGGCTGCCCTACATGGTAAAACCCGGACATTTGTGGGCAGTTACGACATCAAAGCCGAGCGAACCGACAAGGGCTGGCGGTTAAACCAGTTGACATACAACCTCAAATACGCCGACGGAAACGCATCCCTGCAATAACAGCCTAGTTCCTGACCGAACCAGATTGATCAAACACGGCTATTTGTACTCAATTTTTTTATCCGCAACTTGCTGCCTTTCTACGACCAGGCGGCAAGCATATGAAATCGATTTCCCTGTTTTTGTTCCCGATACTCATCGGATTTCTTTATCCGGCCAATCATCTTGAGTTCGCCCATAAGGTATCCACTACTGTTCCCAGAGCCAGTAAAATCCTGACAGGAGCCGATCAGCTCTCCGCTTACCTTCCTTATCTTAAGGGGAAACGTATTGGGATGGTGGTTAACCAAACCTCCATTATCGGCAACAAACCGAGTGTCGACAGTCTGGTGAGCCTGGGGGTAAACATTGTCAGCATTTTTGGTCCTGAGCACGGTTTCCGGGGGAATGCCAGTAACGGGGCTAAGGTGGACGACGCTGTCGATACTAAAACCGGTATCCCCGTTGTTTCGCTATATGGAAAAAACAGGAAACCAACTAAAGAACAACTGGCGAATATTGACCTGATGGTTTTTGATATTCAGGACGTGGGTTGCCGATTTTACACCTATATCAACACACTGAACCATGTGATGGAAGCCTGCGCCGAAAACAATAAAGAGTTGATGATTCTGGATCGTCCCAATCCAAACGGCTTTATCGTTGATGGCCCCATACTCGAAAATCACCTTCATTCTGGAATTGGGATGCATCCTATTCCCATAACACACGGATGCACCATCGCTGAATTTGCCCAGATGATTAATGGTAAAGGCTGGGGAGGAGTCGCTAAAACGAATCCGTGTAAACTGAAGATTATTAAGCTAGCTAACTATACGCACGATACCCCTTATACGTTACCGATATTCCCTTCCCCTAACCTGAATACCCAGCAATCAATTATGCTGTACCCTAGCACTTGCTGGTTCGAAGGAACGATCATCAGCCAGGGTCGGGGAACCTATATGCCTTTTACTGTTTTGGGAGCACCCGCCCTGAAAGGTATTTACTCGTTTTCATTTAAACCAGTCAGTCTCAAAGGTATGAGCGAAACGCCTTTGCATCAGGATACCGACTGCTATGGGCTTGATCTACGAAATTACGATACCAACATATTCCGCAAAACGAAACAACTCAATCTGAAATGGCTAATGGAGTTATACAAAGCCTACCCCGACAAAGCCCGTTTTTTCGATACGAGTTATAGCTCACAAATTGGTAATTTCAATTTCCGAAGTGGTAACGAAGCTCTTAAAAAGCAAATCATTGCGGGCGTTTCCGAAAAAGAAATCCGCCAAAGCTGGGAGCCGGGTTTATCGTCCTACAAGCAAATGCGGAAGAAGTATTTGATTTATCCTTAACAGGATTATTAACCACAGAGGCACAGAGAAAGGCGATTGTTAATTGCTCGCGCTTTACAACTCTGTGTTCTCTGTGCCTCTGTGGTTAATAACACAACTATTGGATTTTAGCCAGCCACAACGATGCATTGATGTGCAAAGCCGGGTGTGATGGTATAGCCCGATGGCGCATCGCCCGACCAGCCATTGAATAGCCTATCGTTGGTATCGTCCGTTCCATCGTCGGCGGGTGAACTATCGCCAATCAAGACAATGCGCTGACCAGTTGTCTAAGCGCAGGGAGATGAGGACGGAATATGGTAACCGCTTGAACAAAGCCACTGAAAATGGATAGATGACACCGCGCATAGTTAGCAGGCAATTGAATCACCAACTGATTTAGTTGGATTTCGACAGCGTCAATAGAATTTGAGTGAATTCGGCTAAAGAGAGCGGATGACGGACAGGCTTTTTGGCCCGATTAACCTCCCAGGTAAACGTAACGAGGTAATAAATATCAGCTCCCCGACTAGGTGTTTTATCTTCGCCGAAGTACTCAATTAATAGCAGTCGTTGCGGATGCAGCTTATACTGGTTCACCAATTCGGTCGCCAGAGCATCCACAACATTGGTAGCATTTCGGCTGTTCTCGGGCCAGGTAGCAATGACAATCTGCAACTTCCGATCCATCCGAATCAAACATGAGCTTACAGAATGATTGGGTGCCTGAAAGACCAATACACATTCCTCCATAAGAAAGAGAGTTCGTGAAACTTAAGAGAAATGAAACAAAATAGCCACTTGCCAGCGACAAATGGCTATCAATTCCACATCTGGATTAGAGATGCATTTCCAACTAAAATTCACTGTAAGGCGACCTATTGGCTACTGGACTTTCACCAGTTAGCACGCTGAAAGACAAGGGCGAATTTCGCACATGTACGTCAATTCGTACTCCTCATTTCAATTAGAAAAACATTAGAAAAATATTAGAAATCCTGTAGAGCCGAGACAGATCATAGGTAGCCCCCCGAACGATTACATGTATTGGGCACTTAGTGTGAACGCTGGTGATGCTTAGTATCTGTAGCGCCGATCAGCCAAGGTAAACCAAATGACCATTTTGTCAATTCTGGCAAGTCTCAGCAGAATCCATAAAACTCTGAAATTCTGAGGCTATCTCTACGGATAATACCATATCAAACTATAAATCGTGAGGCTTTTAATTCTGCATAAATGCTCACAATAAACTATATTATATCTGACAATCAATAGATTAATTTATGTTATAATTTCTGGGTACACTATTTTTTCTGCAACTATATATCTCAATGTACCACAAAGAATCCCGTTGTTTTCTCAACTAGTCTGTAAAAAAATTACCCCTGATAATAAATCAGGGGTAGAGAATAGAACTAGCGGACACTAGCTTTTATAACGGGACTATAATTGTATTTTGCCACGGCTGTTGTTCGAACGCCAACCCTCAGGTTAAACGCATTTAAATCTTGAGTAGCATCCTAATTAGGTATTGATCATCCCATCCCG
>NZ_BAAHBG010000015.1:0-71994 GCF_054776855.1 Spirosoma migulaei
GGGATGGGATGATCAATACCTAATTAGGATGCTACTCAAGATTTAAATGCGTTTAACCTGCTTTTATCAGGCTTGGAGCTATTTTCTAGCCCCTTTTCCGTGAGACATCAATAGTTTTCCAGTCAGCATCACCCTGAGTGTCTCTATGTCCTATCTCGATTGCAGTAAACCCGTTTGGAGCATCGGTACATCGTGCACAACGGTATCATCGCTCAGGCGAATTTTTTCGATTTCCCGCACAACGTCGATGATGCCTTTGAGCGGAATTTTGACCCATGCAGGTCGGTAGCTGATTTCGTAGCCTAGCTCATAGACCGCTTTTTCGAGCAGGTAAATCAGGAGCAAAAAGTTGATCTCGCTGTTATTTTTGAACAGCGGATGCGGAGCGCCAAACACATCCAGATACGCATCCAGAAATGTATCACGAATCAGGTAAAACCAGCGATCCGATACCCGTTGTAAATGGTCAGGGTCAAGGTTATCCGTTTCCGTCGAGTTGAATAGCTTGGCCGATACCGCGTAGTGATACGACCGAATCATACCAGCCACATCTTTGAGGGGCGAGTGCTTGATTTTTCGTTCGGTAATCGTGCTTTCAGGCTCACCTTCGAAGTCGATGATCACAAAATCGTTAGTTGTCGCGAGTACCTGCCCGAGATGATAATCGCCGTGAATCCGAATTCGGAGTGAGTGGAGCGGACGGGTTCGGAAGTCGGCAATGAACGTCTCGATCATTTCTTTGGCTTCCATAAATACCCACGCCAGTCTCTGTGCCTGCGGATCGAGTTTGGTGTAATTGTCAATCAGGAGAGCATACCTGCGTTCGAGAAGATCCTCGAAACGCTTGATCAAAAACGCACGATACTCATCCGTGAAGGGCTCCGGTGCAAAGTCTGGATTCGATGGAACGCTGTTCCGGGCTGGTTTGTACAGGGCGCAATGCATCTCGCCCGTTCGTTTGCCCAGCAGTTCAACTTTATCGAACACATCTTCCCGAATGGCAAACATGCGCTGGGGAACACCGTACAGAAAATCATTCAGATAATCGCCGGTTTGCATCCAGGAGTCTTTATCGTTTTGCACCATGCGCTGAACCATACCCAGCGTTACATCAGGTTGGGCCGAGCCATCGGTATGGGTGCGTTTCCAGATGATGCTGCCGCCAAAGGCCGGAATGTGCGTAAAATTGCTCTCATCGGTCAGAAACGCGACCATATCTACTTCAGGATTGGTTTCCTCGAAGAGTTTGCGGTAGAGTTTTAGAAAGTATTTATCGCCGAAGGTCATGGCAGAATTACTGGAATCGACCGGTAGCACCCGCGAGGTTAATCCATCATCACCCTCTTCCAATCCGTTGCCCCGATGAAAAGTCAATTGACCCTTGAGTTGGGCTATGCTCTGATTCTGATAAATCGCGGTGAATAGTACCTGCCGAACGCGTTCATCGTAAATAGCATCAATTAGTAGACCGTTTTGGCCACCTAGCACAAGTTCGCCGATGCGGCCCTTCTCAGGGATTTCCGCCAGAGCGCTTGCGTCAGCTTTGGTCAGGAATGACAAGGGCAATAGGTAGTTTTCTGGAACGCCGTCGGCATAACTGGCTTCCAGAATTAACAGAAATGCCACATCGCCATCAGGCAGGGGGAGCGAGTGAATCGTTTGTGCCGAAAAGCCCATTTGCTGCCGGGCCTTACCGGCAAACCAACGACAGGTATTGACATAGGGAGGCAACAGCGTTTGGGTCAGTGTTGTCCAGAAATCAGTGTCGGAGCCTGCATTGGACCAGACAGTGGTATACGATTGGGGTTGATTAATAAGCATGAGTGGCAATCCAGAGATCCTTCTTTAGTCAAGCAGTTTCCGTCACGTATTGTTTTCCCGATGAAGGTCAAAAATTTCTTGAATATAGAATAAATAATTCAACTCAATTAACTGTTGAAGAATCGCTGGCCATAAACAAAAACCTCACCCAGTCAGACCAGGTGAGGTTTTTGTTTGTGTCGTGAAGGATGGAATTAGTTTACCGAAATAACGCGGCTAGGGGCACTGGGTTGCTGGGTTGAGATGGTTACATTCTGTGTCGTTGTTTCAACACCGTTTGTAACTTCTACCTGATACACACCGTCGGCCAGTTCATTCAGGTTTAAGCGGGTCCGGTATTTACTTTCGTTTTTGCCTACGTGCTGGACAAACAAGACTTTACCATCGGCACGTTTCAGACGAACATCGACAGCGCCACCAGTTTGTTTATCGAGGGCAATATTCAGTTGACCAGATGGGGTTGTGTAGATGCCCGTTTTGTAGGCTACCGATGAGACAGGACGGCTGCCTGGATTGGTTTCAGCCAAGGTAGCGGCCGATGTAACAACACCTAAAGTAAGGGCTAAGGCGAGTGATTTGATGAGAGTTTTCATGGTAGTATGTGTTGTTTGTTTTCGTTCTAAGCAGGTCGGGTTATTCCCGATTGATGACCCAAAGGTATAGGCTATAGCTGGTACTATGCATTGCAAACTACTGGGACGGTTGACTCGCTGGATGAGTGGATGGAAAATGGGATGGTTGAGGGAACGGCAAAAAAAAGCCTCCAATCTGAAAGGCGTTATCAAATCATGATAACACCCTTAGGCGGAGAGCAGAGGTGCTGATCGTAAAAAATGGTGTGGATAGAATTAGTTCGATATGTGGATAGACTGATTTGATTGATCAAATGTCGATAGTTATGCGGAAATACGCTGTCAAATTTGGGTCATATTCTATCGTATTTGGGACATTGTACAGGTGTAGCAGTGGAAATCCACCAATTAAGTGGTCTTTCTGGGATTCGCTATAAATTCTGTCGGTGTTTTGTGGTAGAATTCTTTGAAAACGAGGGTGAAATGCGATGGCGTTTTTAATCCAACCAAGTAAGCCGTTTCGGTTACGTTTCGGCCAGATCGTAGAAGATCGGCAGCTTTGCGAAGACGATATTGGCGAATCAGTTCATTGGGGGCGAGTTGAGTCAGGCTGTGGACTTTACGATAGAGTGTTTTGCGACTCATTGCTAGCTGGTCGGCTAGCCAATCAACATTAAGCGACGGGTTATCGAGGTGATTATCCAGTAGCTCGTAAACCCGATGCAGGAAAGGATCTTTTGTTATATCGAGTGGCGTAGGTGTATCAGGCAGTGTAAATTGATGACGGTACTGGTCACGCAGTCGTTGTTGACGCGTAATCAGATTGTGCAACCGTAAATGTAACTCATCCAAATGGAACGGTTTGGCCAGGTAATCATCAGCGCCTTCCTGCAAGCCCTCAATTCGGCTGAGGTGAGCTGCCTTTGCGGTTAGTATGACTACAGCGATATGATCGGTATCGGGATGAGTTTTAATGAGTCTTGTCAATTCGTACCCATCCATTTTGGGCATCATCAAATCTGAAATAATAATATCCGGGAGTTCGGCCTGGGCCAGTTTCCAGCCCTCTTCACCATTGTCTGCACTAAGTACCTGATACGTTTGGGCTAACTCAGCAATCAGAAACTCCCGTAGTTCAACATTGTCTTCTACAATAAGCATTCGTGGTGCTCCTTCGTCGGCTATTGACTGATTTTCGGAGAGGTCCTTCGTAGCAATTGGCCGTTGGTCAATAATCGTGTGTTTCCGGTCAGGCAAACCCACCGCTGGCGCTTGTATATCGTCGGATAAAGGCCGAACGGGCAAGGTTACACTAAAGGTAGTGCCCACCCCTGGCTGGCTATCCACATAAATAGCCCCGCCTACTAAATCAACCAATTCCTTAACCAAAGACAAGCCAATGCCTGTTCCTTCATAATGGCGGGTAGAGGAGTAATCAACCTGATAGAAGCGGTTAAAAATGTGTGGGAGATTGTCGGATGAAATGCCAATGCCCGAGTCTTTTACGCTAATTAGTACACGGGGAGTTTCAGGGATAGTGACTGAAGCGTCTGGTTTGAGGGTAACCTGTATGGTTCCACCTGCTCCAGTGAATTTCAGGGCATTCGATAGTAAATTGGTCAGAATTTTTTCCCACTTATCGGCATCGAATAACTGCTCTGGTGGCAATTCATCGGCTGTGTATTGTAGCGTTATACCTTTCTGTTCAGCTGCCGGTCGGAATGAATCGACCAACTGGCTAACAAATTCGGGAACTTCGCCACGCATGAAGGAAACAGGCATGCTGTTAGCTTCCAGTTTCGATAGATCCAGTAACTGATTGATGAGTCGTAGCAACTGGTTCGCATTACGTTGTACCAGTGCAAGCGTTTGGCTGGTTGAATTATCTAACCGATTCCCTTGCAGGAGCTTCTCAACGGGCGTTAGTATCAGCGATAAAGGCGTCCGTAATTCATGGGTGATATTTGAAAAGAAACGGGTTTTTAGTTCATCGACAACTTTTAGCTGTTCGGCTTCTCTACGATTGAGTTCTAACTCCTGCCGTTGGCGGATACGGTTTGTATAAAAACGGAAATAACTTCGAATGCCAACAGCCGCCAGCAACGCATAGAAACTATAAGCCCACCAGGTAGCCCACCAGGGAGGCCTGATGACGAGTCGAATAGAGGCTCCCGTTGTGTTCCAGATACCGTCACTATTCGCAGCTTTCACCCGAAATGTGTAGCTGCCTGGCGATAGATTGGTGTAATTGGCCACATAACGATTACCATTCTGTACCCAGTTTTTGTCGACACCAATGAGCTGATAAGCATACTGGTTCTGCTCAGGTAGTGCGTAAGCCAGTGCTGCAAATTCGAATGACAGAAAATTTTCATCATGCTTCAGTGTAATTTCTCCATTAGATACTGGCTGAGGCTTATCCAGTACCTTAAGGGCCGTTATATAAACAGGAAACGGTCGCGTATCGTCGCGAATACTATCAGGGTTGAATTGCACAATCCCGTTTAAACTGCCAAAAAAGAGCTGGCTGTTATGTCGGCATACAGCGTTTTGTAAAAAATCATTACTAGGTAATCCTGTATATAGCTCATAGTTACGAACGGCGTTTGTGCGAGGATTAATCTTACTAAGGCCTTTATCGGTGCTTATCCATATAGCACCCGCATTGTCGCTTGTAATGCCTACAACGCTGTTTCCCCGAATGCCATGCTGTTTGGTAATAGTGGTAAAAAGCCCGGTTTTAGGGTCAAATTTATTTAACCCGCCTAAGTGCGTTCCGATCCAAATAATGCCGTCCTTGTCTTCATAAATGGCCTGAACGTCGTTGCTGGTCAATTGGCCTTGGAGGCCAGCTTTGTAATGAATCGTTTGGCCAGTTTTGGGGTTCAGCCGCAAAATTCCCTGATGCTCTACTAAAATCCATACGTCGCCGGTTCTGCTGGTTAGCAGCCCATGTACGTATCGGTCAGGTAACTTACTGCTATCACTTTGCTCATATTTATAGTAGGTATATTGGTGTGTATGTGGATTGAAGGAAGCAACGCCCCCCTCGCCCCCAATCCAGAGATCACCTGTTGGCGCACGCTCAACAAACTGGGCGGGTACTTCCGATGGATAGCTGGTATAGCGGCCCGATGCCTGGTCAAATGCGTATAAGCCATCCGTAGTGGCAATCCAAATACCTGCCGATCCATTGGATAGAAAGGCGCAAGGGTAGTTTTTGTGTTGGCCAATGGATCCCAGGGTTTTAGATGGAATGCTTTCGAAAAAGCTCTTTCCGCTTGCCATCCGATAAACCGTACTTAGGTTACTAAGCCAAAGTTGACCATAGTTATCCTGCAATACAGCGTTAACCCGATTTTCAGGCAAATTTGCCTGACCCTTATTCGGAATTACCTGATAGGTTTTAAACGGTTTTGTGGTGATGGCCTGCCGGTCTATACCATTATCGGTGCCAACCCATAAGGTGCCCGCCCGATCGTGGTACACGGCCTGAGCATTATTACTGCTGATACCTTTCGAAATGCCAGGATCTGGGCGGTAGGTGAAGACCTTTTCGCTACCTGGGTCGATGGCCTGTAATCCACTGGTCGTTCCCACCCAAACGATTCCCTGTGCATCCTGGTGGATTGAGTTCAGAAAAACGAACGAATTGAGTTGATTCCCAGGGTTATAAGGTACCAGTTGCCAGGGCTGACGACGAAGATGGAGCTTGAACAAACTATAACCAGCCGTAGCGGTGCCTAACCAGAGAACATCCTGTGCATCCAGATAAACTGAAATAAATGCTGGCTGGGCGTCATTCATCGTTCTAAAGGGAATAGGGGTAAATCGCCCCGTTGCCCGATCAAAGAGATACAATCCCCGGTTGGTGGCTACCCAAAAACGGTGTTGTCTGTCTTCAAAGACCGTTTTGACCGGCACCTCCAGCTGGGGTGCCGGATAGAGCGTAAATGAACGTTTTTCTGGTTCATAGCGGGCCAGACCTGCAAACGTACTTATCCACAGTACGCCCTGACGGTCTTCGTAAATGGAAAGTTGATTATTCCAGCGGTGTGCCTTGCTGGCCTGAATGAGGTGTGGTGTAACAAGCCCGGATTGCTTGTTCAGCTCATACAATCCACCGCCTTCCGTTATGGCCCACAACCGGTTTGAACGATCTTCGCAAAGGCCCGTTATGTGGCTGTTTTGAAAACTATGCGTTGGATTACCGGGATCGGGTTGCCAAACGGTAAAGGTGTGGCCATCGTACTTATTAAGTCCTTCATTTGTGCCAAACCACATGAATCCTTCGCGATCCTGAAGAATACAGTTAACCGAGTTGTTAGAGAGCCCATCTTTAACGGAAAGATGCTCAAACTGATTAACTATGGGCTGGGTTAATGCCTTTGTTACCTGCTTACTATCAAAGCGATACGGTTGAGCGAACCCCTGCAGAAAGGGAATCAACGCGAGTAAAAGCAGGTATGGACGTACCATGAAAGCGGGCAATCTATTTAGTCTTGCTAAGCTAATAAGGACGAACTTATGTTATCGTACTCATTTTTAATTCCCTAAATAAGAGGTACTCGATAGTTATTCTTACGAGATATCCTGAATGGTTTATTTTGGGGTAATCAAGGCAGTAAGTCGCCCATCCAGGTTACTTGGTTTGTATGGTAATTTTTTTGAAAGTACGGGCCGTCAACACTGAAAAACGTCTCAATACTTAGTTTTACCCGTAAATTTACTGTATGAACACGGACTCAAACCTAGCGTTTTTATATCGGTCACCTGCACTATTTTTTAGTTTCCCGAAGCTCATTGCCGCCGAGAGTACCCGGCATGGGGGCGTCAGTCCAGCTCCGTTTGCATCGCTCAATCTAGGCATCAATACCGCTGATGCCCCTGCGAACGTAGAGGAGAATCGTCGTCGTTTTTTTGACGCTATTGGTGCCCGGACAGATCAGTTTGCTTCATCGCATCAGGTACATGGTACAGAAATCCTATACGCCACGGAAGCTGGCCGTTTTGATGGATATGATGCCTTGATTACGGATAAACCGGATTTGCTGATCGGCGTAACCGTTGCCGACTGCGTCCCGATTCTTATGTATGATCACGAACATCAGGCCGTTGCAGCCATTCATGCGGGCTGGCGGGGAACGGTTGGTGGAATTGTAACGAAAACACTCGAACGAATGCAGCAACAATTTGGGACTACAGCCAGCCAGTGTTATGCCTACATAGGTAGCTGTATTGACGAATGCTCGTTTGAGGTAGGACCAGAGGTGGCTGAGCAGTTTGAACCTGCGTTGAAGCGGCTAGATGCCCGTACAGGCAAAGGCTATATCGACTTGAAACGGGCTAATTTGAATCGGCTCGTAGCCTTCGGTATTCCAATGGCACAGGTAGAGGTATCACCTTTTTCGACGGTGCTCCATAACGATGACTTCTTTTCATATCGGGCTGAGCAAGGGCAAACCGGGCGGATGTTGGCCGTGATTGGATTGAGAAATTAAACAAAATAGTATAGCCCCTGTTATATACCTGTTTTCAGTATAGAAGTTCACTCAACGCTTAACAATCATGGGAATCTTAGTATCAATTCTGGTAGGGGCCATAGCCGGTTGGCTGGCCGATCTCGTTTTTAAACGGTTTTCGTTTTCATTGTTCGCCGAAATACTGCTTGGCATCGCTGGCGGATTTGTTGGTGGCTGGATATTTGGCCGCGATGGCGGTATGCTCGATCAAATTTTAACGGCTTTTGTGGGTGCCATTATTATTCTTGGTATTGCTGCATTAGTTAAAGGCCGTAGTAGTACGGTATAATTTAAAAGAGGTAAAAGGAGAAAGGGGAGGAGAGGGAGAAGAGAACTGCGTTATGCGATTCATTCTCCCTCTCCTCCCCTTCTTCCTTTTACCTCTTTATTTAAGTATCTGCCTTGAAATTACCAGTTTCTGAATTTCGCTGGTACCTTCTCCAATTGTGCAAAGCTTGGCATCCCGGTAAAATTTCTCGACCGGGAAGTCCTTTGTATAGCCATAGCCACCGAAAATCTGCACCGCTTCGTTAGCTACTCGAACCGCTGTTTCCGAAGCAAACAGCTTCGCCATGGCTGATTCTTTTGTAACCGACTTGCCTGTGTCTTTCAAATCAGCAGCCTGGTAAGTTAAGAGCTTAGCTGCCTCAATCTCCGTAGCCATATCAGCCAGTTTAAAACTTATGCCCTGAAAATTGGCAATCGGTTGGCCAAATTGCTCACGCTCTTTGGCATAGGCCAATGCTGCATCATAAGCACCGTAGGCAATACCCAGGCTTAGGGCTGCAATCGAAATACGACCTCCATCAAGGACTTTCAGTGACTGAATAAAGCCATCGCCCACGGCACCGAGCCGTTGGCTGTCGGAAATTCGGCAATCCTGGAACAGCATCTCCGCCGTTTCGGATGCCCGCATGCCTAGTTTATCTTCCTTACGCCCTCCCGAAAAACCATGTGTGCCCCGCTCAACAATAAAGGCTGTTGCATTATGGGCTGTGTTAGGTTCGTCGGTACGGGCAATCACTACGGCTACCTGGCTGCTTATGCCGTGAGTAATAAAGTTTTTTGCCCCGTTCAATACCCACGTATCTGCGCCATCACGAACCGCCGTTGTTCGCATATTCCCCGCATCTGAGCCGGTATTGGGTTCTGTTAACCCCCAGGCCCCTAACCACTCGCCAGTGGCCAGCCTGGGAAGGTACGTCTGTTTTTGTTCGGGGCTCCCAAATAAAAGGATGTGATTGGTACAGAGCGAATTATGGGCCGCCATCGACAAGCCAACTGACCCATCAACGCGGGATAATTCAACAATAGCTGTTACGTATTCGCGGTAACCTAAACCGGCTCCCCCGAACGCTAAAGGCACCAGCATACCCATTAATCCCTGTTCGCCTAACTGACGGAACAGCTCAGCCGGGAAGTGCTGGCCTTCATCCCATTGTCGGATGTTTGGACGAATTAGCCGTTCGCTCAAATCACGGACAGACTGGGCTATTAATTCTTGATTTTCTACAATTTCGTTCGTCATAAAGCAAGGCTAATTGATACCGTGTGCAGATAGAAATTTCGACAAATTATAGATTAAGTACAATCTTTTTTTGTCGACTGCAATAACCATTCCTTTTCGATTTTAACCGTTGTATTAAGAATGGAATACTGGTAAAACAGATAAATGAGTAACTTATAATAATCATTCGTTGTTTTTGGGTGTCATTTAGACACGTTTAGCTATGTTCAGAAATATATGCTTTGTCGTTAGCCGATTAATCAATCGTAAGTCCACTATTATTCATTAGGAGTAGGCGGTTATTAAAAAACTCCTATTTTTGTGACATTAGATAATCGAATACGTCTGTATTAATCTATCGTAAAATCCTTAGTTAAGCTACCTATATGAAACTAGCAGTCGTTGGAACCGGATACGTAGGCCTTGTTACGGGTACGTGCTTTGCTGAAACAGGCAATCAGGTTACCTGTGTGGACATCGACGTCCGAAAAGTTGAAAAACTAAATAATGGAATCGTCCCTATTTACGAACCAGGTCTTGAAACGCTGTTTCACCGGAACGTTGAGGAAGGTCGTTTATCCTTTACCACTGATTTGGAAGAAGGGATCAAAGGCGCAGAAGTTATCTTCCTGGCCTTACCTACCCCTCCCGGCGAAGATGGCTCTGCCGATCTGAAATATATTTTGAAAGTAGCCAGTGATCTCGGACCGATTCTGAGTCAGTATGCGGTTATTGTTGATAAAAGTACGGTCCCCGTTGGTACGGCAGAAAAAGTTCATGCCCACATTGCCGACAATGCCAAGGTGGATTTCGATGTAGTATCGAACCCCGAATTTTTGCGGGAGGGCGTAGCCGTCGAAGACTTTATGAAACCCGATCGGGTTGTAATCGGTACTAAATCAGATCGGGCGAAAGGCGTAATGAACCGGCTCTATGCCCCGTTAGTGCGGCAGGGTAATCCGGTTATTTTCATGGACGAACGTTCGGCTGAAATGACCAAGTATGCTGCCAATGCATTCCTGGCCACGAAAATCACGTTCATGAACGAGATCGCCAATCTATGCGAGCGGGCGGGTGCCAATGTCGACGATATTCGTCGGGGTATTGGCACCGATAGTCGTATTGGCAAACGGTTCCTGTTTGCCGGTATTGGTTATGGCGGAAGTTGCTTCCCCAAAGATGTACAGGCGTTAGCTAAAACAGCGAAAGATTTCGATTATGATTTCAAAGTACTGAAGTCGGTAATGGAAGTGAATTACCTACAGAAAACCAAATTGTTGCCGCAGATTTTGGGGCACTTTGGGGGCGATCTGACAGGCAAAACTATTGCTGTATGGGGTTTGGCATTTAAACCCTACACCGACGATATTCGTGAAGCACCAGCTCTCGATAACATTCGTGCCTTGATCGCTGCTGGCGCGAAAGTGACGGTTTATGATCCAGAAGCGATGGACAACGTCCGTGAGCAAATTGGTAATGCCGTTACGTACGCACATACGCAATATGCTGCTTTAGATGATGCGGATGCACTGGTTGTTATTACCGAATGGCCCTTGTTCCGGACACCGGATTTCGAAAAAATGAATCTGCTATTGAAAAATAAACTAATTTTCGACGGTCGTAACGTATATGAACTCGATCAGATGCGCGAGCAGAATTATACATACTATTCGGTAGGCCGCGAAACCGTTTTAGCACCGGTAGAGCAGAAGGCCTAATTCCTTTAGACATAGAGTTTGCAGAGACACAGAAATAAAACTCTGTGTCTCTGTGTTTACTACTTTCCTAAGCAGTTTATGAAGCGAGTGTTAATAACCGGTGGAGCCGGGTTTCTGGGGTCGCACCTCTGCGATCGGTTTATTAAGGAAGGCTATCATGTGATGGCAATGGACAATCTCATTACAGGCGATATCCGTAACATCGAGCACCTCTTCCATCTGCCCAATTTTGAGTTTTATCACCACGATGTATCCAAATACATCCACGTGCCGGGCGAACTGGATTACATCCTGCATTTTGCCTCTCCAGCCAGCCCGATCGATTACCTTAAAATTCCGATTCAGACCCTGAAAGTAGGATCCTTGGGTATTCATAACTGTCTTGGTTTGGCGCGGGTAAAAGGTGCCCGAGTACTGATTGCCTCTACCTCAGAAGTGTACGGCGATCCAAACGTGCACCCACAGCCTGAAGAGTACTGGGGAAATGTAAACCCCGTTGGCCCTCGTGGTGTGTACGATGAAGCAAAGCGGTTTCAGGAAGCAATAACGATGGCTTACCATACCTATCATGGACTGGAAACACGTATTGTTCGCATTTTTAATACCTATGGACCTCGGATGCGCCTGAATGATGGCCGTGTATTACCTGCTTTCATTGGCCAGGCATTACGGGGCGAAGACCTGACTGTTTTTGGGGATGGAAGCCAGACGCGCTCATTCTGCTACGTAGATGACCTGGTTGAAGGAATCTACCGACTCTTGTTGAGCGACTATGCGTATCCGGTTAATATTGGTAATCCGTCTGAAATTACCATTAAAGAGTTTGGCGAAGAAATTATCAAACTTACCGGAACAACCCAGCAGTTAATCTTTAAAGATCTGCCTACCGACGACCCCAAACAACGCCAGCCCGACATTACAAAAGCAAAGGCTATTTTGGGCTGGGAGCCTAAAGTGCCCAGAGATGAAGGGTTGCGGGTAACCTATGACTATTTCAAGAGCCTGCCTCAGGAAGAGCTGTACCGGGCAGCCTATCATCGTGAGTTTACGAAGCAACAATAACGCTTGCAGTTACTGAAAAATTACCTAATTTTACTTCAGTAACTGCCTTGGCAGTACACCTTTAGCTGTCTAATGAAAACCTGCGAGCCACATGGCCTGCAGGTTTTTTTGTGCGCTGGTACCGGCCTAATTGACGGCTACAGACTGAGGCATCAGTAAGGGCAACGTTACCTGAAACCAACCATCCCATTCTTCAATAATTGGCGCAGGTTGATTTAGGAGTCGGTATTTGACGGAGATATTCGATAAACCGACCCCATTCGATTCGACGCGTAGTGTTTTTCGCTGTAGGCTATTTTCAACAACCAATTGTTGGGTATCTGTGCTTCGGATGCGAATTCTGAGTGGGCTCTGGCTGAGTACTACATTATGTTTGACCGCATTTTCAACCAACAATTGTAGCGTAAGTGGAGGGAGCAACGTTTCCATATACGCTTCATCGACGGCTACCTCCAAACTAACCGAGCGACCAAAGCGGGTTCGAAGCAGATGAAAGTAGGAATTGATAAAGCGTAACTCGATGCGTAAGGTGGTCAACTCGTTTTCGTTACTCCGCAACAAATAGCGGTATACATTAGATAACTCATCCACAAACTCTCCTGCCTGAGTGGGGCTCTCGTCAATTAACGACGAGAGGGTATTCAACCCATTGAACAGAAAATGAGGGTTGATCTGGCTCTGTAAGGCCCGCATCTGCATCTCCGTCTTTTCCTGCTGCATACGCTGTAAGGCAAGATCGGCTTCAAGAAACTCGCGGTGATGTTGCTCTCGTTCGCGCTCCAGTTCTTTTTCGAGAACTGCTTTGTTAACCGCTTCGCGCCGGTGCCGATACGAAATGCCCAGCGAAAAAAAGATTAAATCCAATACAACACCCGTCTGAATAAATAAGTCGGGATGTTGCCAAAACGGTAACTGTAAGTCGAGACTGGGCGAGCGTACAAGTAAAACAAAGGTTATGGCGTGATTGATCAGTAGCGATGCTGTTCCGGCCACGAAAAAGCGTGCAACAACATCTTTGGAACGGAAAAATGAAAAAACGATATAGCCCCCTACACCAAGCAACGCAACGCGTACAGGAATCAGGAGTAAGGTGTGGAGCCTGGTTTGCCAGAAATCGGTAAACAGGTAGATATACGTTTTGACAACGCAGTAGGCAACCAGCATCCATTGAACCCAGGCTACCCAGCGCAGAAACTTGGGACGCTCCCGAAGGTTTAGGAAAATCTTGGCTAATTCAAGGTAGAGAATATAGCCCGTGTAGGAGAGCAGGAGCTTATAGAAATTGGCAATGTTATAGGGCAGTAAAAAATGATTAATTGTAAAGTAAACGGCCCAAATCAGTGTGTAAATGGAGTAGATACTATAGATGCGCTCCCGATACATAAACCACTGAACAGAATTAGCCAGCAGCATCGCCAATACCATACCCAGGAAGAGTGGAGACCAGGCTTCGTACGTCATTAATCAAGTAAAGATCAGTTTATCAAGAGGATAAACAAAGATACAAGAATCGATCTATTTTAATTTAATGCGCCCTATTTAGCGGAGATAGCACTTTATGAGCGGTGGTATTTCGGGCTGAGTCGTACGAACTTTTATATAAGTGGCTCCTGCGTCATTGGTGGAATAAGGTGTCCCGGCCACGCCAATTCAAATCATTTCACCTGACTTTCATCACAGTTCATGTTGTGCTTTGTACAGTTCAATCAATCGCTTCTGGATTGATCGCACTGGTCCGTCGTACGTTTGCATCGTTCCTCAGGAAAAACCAAAAACAACAACTACAAAATGAAAACAAGTATCCATTTCGCTGCGTTGGCTATGGCCCTAACGCTTTCAGTTGATTCAGCCTTGGCCCAGCAACCCGTTCGTCGCCCGGCGACAAAAACCGCTGCCCGGCCTACTGCATCAACTACCCGTACCAATGTTAGCCAGGCAAAAAAGCCAGTGGTAACTCAACCCGTTGCGGCAAAACCTCAGCCACAGGTGCAACAGGCTCCAGCCCCTAGCCCGGCTCCAGCAGTTGCCCAGCAGACGGAGGCTCGTCCACAGCCGGTTGCTCATACTACTACTGCTCGCCCTCGGGCAACGTCCTCATACCGGAGTCATAAGAATGTGTATGTTAATCTGGGTGTTGGCCTGGCAACCTATTATGGAGGAGGTTTTCCAGTGGGTGTGTCGGTCGAAACAGATGTGAAAAACAACTTTTCTGTGGGTGGCTCCCTTGATTACTACCACTATAACTACGGGTACTACTCCAGTGGCTACAACTTTGTGTACTTTGGCGCCCGCGCTTCTTATCACTTAGGCGAGGCCCTCAACGTGCAGTCAGACAGTTTCGATCCGTATATAGGCGCATCGCTGGGCTTTCGCTATGCAGGTTCTGGGTACTCGGACTACTACTATTCAAGCTCGTATAATAGTGGTTTGTGGGTAGGGCTACACCTGGGTGCTCGATTTATGTTCAGCCCCAAGGTTGGCGCTTTTACCGAACTAGGGTATGGGGTGTCGGCTGTAAAGCTGGGACTAACCGCAAAATTTTAACGCATATTCAGCCTTTTAAAAACCAAAATAACAAATACAATGAAAACAACACGACAAATTCGTACCATTTTCCGCAGCGAGCGCGCTCGGTTACTGGGTGTGGGAACCGTAGTTTCCCGCCCAGTACGGCGGACGCCCGCCTACTGAACTGGCCGGTTATGATAGTTAACAGCTTACGCCAAACAAAACCACAGCCCAAAGCTATTAAAGCAGATGGTTGTGGTTTTCGTTTTTAGGAGTGGAATGAGGCTCCTAAGTGGCAGATTACTTCACTGGTTGTAGCTTACTTGATCGGTAATTACCTACAGTAAACAGCGCGATATACGTTTATTAAGTAATGTCCATGATTGGACATGGATGCGTCCGTTTCTGGACAATGGTTTCATGCCTTATGTACTTCTGAGTATCCTAAGAGCACTTTTTGCCTCTGGCATTAGATTTGATTTAAGATATTGTATCTAATAAACCTGCTTGCTTATCCATGAAAAAGACCATATTAGGAGAGCTCGAAGAATTGGTACTTCTGGTGGTTGCCGCCAGCACAGACGATGTCTATGGCGTACCCGTTATGGAGCAACTTCAACTCCAGACGGGACGAAGCTTCACTATTAGTGCAGTACATACCACTCTATATCGACTCGAAGAAAAAGGCTTTCTGTCATCCTCCGTGGGTGGCGCGACTGCTGAGCGGGGAGGGCGAAGCAAACGTTTATTTGTCCTGACGGCAGAAGGGGGGAAGGTCTTGGTAGACATTCAGCAGATGCGAACCCGGTTGTGGCAGTCTATTCCCCAGAGCAAACTCCAACTGTTGGGACTTTAAGCTTTTCCAGACTTATGACTCGAAAGCATCTTTCACCTCAACAACCGCCCCGTTGGGCAGACTGGATATTGGAATGGTTTGTGGCCCCCCACCTGCTGGAGTATGTGCAGGGTGACTTACACGAAGTCTTTTATAAGCAGGTTGCTCAGGTGGGTCTGGT
Source organism: Spirosoma migulaei (assembly GCF_054776855.1). Lineage (NCBI taxonomy): Bacteria > Pseudomonadati > Bacteroidota > Cytophagia > Cytophagales > Cytophagaceae > Spirosoma > Spirosoma migulaei. The sequence goes on from NZ_BAAHBG010000015.1 coordinate 15,727, forward strand.
CCGTGCCCGACGCGACTACGTCTGGGCTGTACTGCATTGTTTAACCCCCTTCTTTGCCAGGTGCCAAAAAAACGATGTACGAAAGGCCAAACTCAACCCTAGCCATTATAATGCGTATTCTAAACCCTTTTTTATGGACATGCTCTCAAACTATCTAACCATTGCTTTTCGCAACCTATGGCGGCATAAAGCGTTTACAGCCATCAATAGTATAGGCTTAGCTGTGGGGCTGGCAACCTGCCTGCTGATTGCCCTCTTCGTGCTACACGAACTGAGCTATGACCGCTACTACTCCCATGCAGAGCGACTATATCGGATGACCCTACATACCCGATTGGGTGAAAAAGACATCAATTATGCCTATTCAGCCGAACCGGCAGGACCAGCTCTGCTGCGTGACTACACAGGCGTGGAGGCCATTACCCGTCTACGCGATGATGGTGATTTTTTGGTTAAAAACGGAAAGGAAACGTTTAAAGAAGGTCATGTGGCCTTTGTTGATTCAAATTTCTTCTCGATTTTCTCAATTCCTCTGATAAAAGGGCATAGGGCAAGCGTACTCGTTGACCCCAAAACACTGGTTCTCACACAAACAACTGCCCGGAAGTATTTTGGTCAGGCAGATCCCATTGGGAAAACGCTGTCAGTGGGTAATCTGGGCGTTTTTCGGGTGACCGGTGTTTGTGCCGACATTCCGTCGAACACCCACTTTCATTACGATCTGTTTGGCTCGTTTCCGTCCGTTAACCAGGGCGTTAAATGGCTGGCCAGCGGTGCCTACACCTATGTGCTGCTTCGGGATGGTTACTCAATTCAGCAGGTAGAAGCCCAAAGCCAGGGGTTTCTGCGTAAGTACATGGCCTCAGAAATCAAGGAGTTCCTCGGTATTGACCTGCCCGAATTCCTGCAAAAAGGTAATCGACTTGGCTTTGGCTTTCAACCCGTAACGACCATTCACTTATATTCCGATTTAGATGATGAATTGGAAGCCAACGGCGATATTAAATACGTGTACATCTTTACGGTGATTGCGCTGTTTATCCTCCTGCTGGCCTGCATCAATTTCATGAACCTATCCACCGCCGGATCGGCAGGACGCGCTAAAGAGGTAGGAGTTCGCAAAGTAATGGGTTCTGTTAAATCGCAGTTGGTCAGTCAGTTCCTGACAGAATCTGTCCTTCTAACTTTACTGGCACTGTTGCTGGCGCTGGGGCTCGTTTTCCTGGTATTGCCTGGCTTTAATGCATTGGCCGGGAAACAGTTTACCCTCGGTGAGATTGCTAACGGATGGCTACTCTCCGGCGCAGTAGTAACCTGCCTGGTAATTGGCCTGCTAGCCGGTAGCTACCCGGCCTTTGTGCTTTCCTCGTTCAAGCCCATTACGGTTCTTAACGGCAAGAGTGAGGGTGGCTTGCGGAGCGGTTGGTTACGCAATGCGTTAGTGACCGGTCAGTTTACTGTTTCAATCGGTATACTTATCGCCACAATCGTTGCTAACCAACAGTTGCGCTTCATGCAGGATAAGAAGGTTGGCTTCGACAAAGAGCAAGTGCTGGTCTTACACGATACGCACGTACTGGGCTCCAAATTAAATGCCTTTAAAGCTGAACTAGCCAGGATGTCATCCGTCGTCAAGATATCTCTGGCAGGTTTTCTACCGGCCGGAACATCTAAACAGAGTCAGGATGGTATTCTGATTAAGGATGGGTCTAGAACTGCCGCTTACACAACGAAAAGCTATTTCATCGACGAAGATTATCTGTCTACATTAGGGATGCAACTGGCGCAGGGCCGCAATTTTTCGGAGGCTTTTCCCGCCGATCATTCATCAGTGCTACTTAACGAAGCCGCCGTTCGGGCGTATGGCTTCAAGACGCCCATTGGTCAACAGATTTCTATAACGGGCGACGGTTCTGAAGCGAGTAAACATACGTATACGGTTATTGGCGTGGTTAAGGACTTCCATTTCGAATCTATGCGTCATCGCATTACACCGTTAATCATGTTCTATGGCGGAGACAATTCTCAACTGGCCTTACGCATCCGGACGGACAATGTTTCCAGGCTCTTAACTTCCATCGAACAGCGATGGAAGGCGGAGACGGGCAACCCTTTTGCGTATTCATTTTTAAATGAGCGATTCAATACCCTGTACCAGTCTGAACAGCGGATTGGCCAACTGTTTGGCGTATTCGCTGGTTTGGCCGTGTTAATTTCCTGTCTGGGCTTATTGGGGCTTGCTGCTTTTACAACCCATCAGCGCACCAAGGAAATTGGCGTTCGAAAAGTGCTGGGAGCATCTGTCACCGGCATTGTCAAGCTGTTACTGACCAACTACCTGAAATTAATTCTAATTGCCATGGTAATTGCGTCGCCTATTGCCGGCTACATCATGAACCAGTGGTTGGGAGACTTTGCTTACAGGATTGACATATCCTGGTGGATCTTTGTCCTGGCGGGCGGACTGGCTACCACTGTTGCTATCCTGACCGTCAGTTATCAAGCCATTAAAGCAGCTCTGATGAACCCCGTCAAAAGCTTACGAACCGAATAAATTTGATAGCCCGCTAGCTCGTGGCTCAGTCACGCGAGTCGTTAGTACTGTAATCGCCAGCAGCGACCAGGCCAATGCGGAATAGGCGCCACTAATGAGCATAACGGAACTGGTTAAACCAACTAGTTTTGAGAGCGAAAAAGCCAATGGCAACCAGAAACCCATGAAAAGGGGTATCCAACGCTGCCAGCCATATAAGCGCCTTGCCCGCAAAACGGCAATCCCCACAGCTACCATCAATAGGTTGCTTAGCGGCCAGTTCATGTCGACAATAAAGTATAGGATTGACGTGGATTTCGGATCAATCATTTCCCACACGTTATACACATTCGCTAAGCAGAGTGTAACCAGAACAACCCGGATAATGGTTTTTCCAAATCGGTCGGAACCGGTAGCTTCCAGCCTGCGTAACCCTTCCATACTAGACAGCCAGCCGCTTATGTACAGGAGCCCCCAGGTTTTAACAAACCAACTGGAAGCCAATGGGTGGTGTATTGATTCGAGATACATACCAACTCCCAGAGTTGGTGCGCCAATCAGGCCTAGTAGACCTAAAATTTTATGATTCATTGGGGTTGGGTTATGGATGTAAAGAGTGTCGCGTGTTAAAAGCTGAAGCCTGCTGTGAGCTGCCACACGTTTGTTTTTGACGAAAACCGACTATCGTTGGCTGGGTCTTTCAAGGTAACGGGGAAAATCGTGTGTAGGCTGCCCTCCTGTCGCAAGTCAAGCTGAATACCTCCCAGGTTAACACCAATGCCAGCCTGATAACCGTATACAGCCTGTTTCGCTGTTTGACTTAGTGACTGGGCGGCATAGCGCTGGAAGGAGTCAGACAGGCTGTTTGTTTCCGAAAGAGGTAGTGAAACCACGGGCCCGACATTAATTCGTAACGGCCCAAGTTTGACGCCTATCAGCAGAGGAAGATCGAACGTTGTTACCCGAACACGAACAGATTGTGTTTCCAGCCCTTGCCGGATAATATCGAATTGCCCTCCTTTAGAAGATAGGAGCAGTTCTGGCTGAATGAAAAAACGATTTCCGAACCGAACGAATACACCACCCACGATTCCTGTTGAGCGCGACTGATTCTGCTCGAAGAAATCGTACACAACATGGCCTCCCGATAATACGGGTAGCCCATTTTCCATCAGCCTGGGTGTCGAGAAACTCAGGTTGTCAAGCTGTGAGAAGTTAGCTCCGGCTTTTAGTCCAACATGTATTTTTTTTTCCGCCGATTGAGCCATGCTCTGCGTAACAAGAAGTAGCAATAGCCCAATCAGGCTGACTATCAGAATTGAATGGTTTCCTGGTTTCATAAGAGGAAGCAACGTTTCGTTTCCCCAAAATTGAAGTGTCCAAAAGCCTCATTGAAAACAGTATACGTCCGAACTGTAGCTTTTCTGTCATCAATTGAGCGAATCTATTCATGAATCAGATCCCCCTATTCATCTTGCTATCTTGTTCGGCTTTATCAGCCTTTTAGTATAAACTGCTTGTTTGGGTTATGCAGCATACGTCTACCTGGCAACTTACCGCTTCCACTTCATTCGGTAGTTCTTCCAGTTGAAACCTCTCTTTTGGCAGTTGGTACAAGGCATACTTCATTGACGGAAGTGCACCACCCAAATTTGTATCACCAAACCGGCAATATCCGGTCAAGAACCTTCCATCTTTTACCAAACAACATCAAATACAATGAAAACACGATTAACTTTCCGCTTTCCCGCTTTCCTGGTAGTACTGTTTATCGCTTCGCTGACGTCCTGTAAAAAAGGAAATGAGGTTGCTCCGGCTCCTGATCTGGCTGCTCGTGTCGCCGGGACATATACGTATTCTGAGCTTACGACTGGGGGTAAAACCTACCCTGCCAGCGATACTAACCTGAAGGGTACTATAACACTGGGTCGGCAAACGGCAACTACGGTTTCAATTCAACTGGCTATTATCAACAAAACAACCAACGAGACGTTTGCCGATGATGCGGCTGAGGGTGTATCGGTAACGGAAGCTAGCAATGGCAACGTTGAGCTACGCTATCAAGGGAATGTAATCGCCAAAGTGAATGGTAGCAAGGTCAGCATAGAGGGCGAAGATGAAGCAGGCACATCCTTTACTCTGACGGCTACCAAATAGGATAAAACCTTCTGACGGGCATTCCAGATGGCTGACTTCGTATCGTTCCATGAACGATACGAAGTCAGCCATTTTTGGCTCAATTAAATCCATGAACTGGAGTAGCTTTTATCCTTTCGTTTGGAAAAGCGAATAGGGTTTACAATTCATACACCGTTTTTCTCAATTCATACACCGTTTTCTACAGTCTATGTAGCCCTCACCTACTGGTTAGCGTCAAATCTGCCATTTTCGGCTATTCGCTCTCCAGCATCTCTAGTGCTGGTCGTTTGCGTTTACGTACCGTGCTTATCCGTCGACCTAGTTTTTTTTCCAAGTACGAATGGTGGTATCATCTGCTGATGATGCCCATCCTGTTTCCACTTGGCAATTATTACTTCATTGGCCCATCCTACTTTACCGACCCCATAAAGTTTGGCGTCGGAACTGTGGTGGTATTTGGTTTATATTGGTTGTCGATTGTTACACTGACGCTAACGGTTTGGTGGGCCATTCGGCGTTATCCCGATGCGAGCCAGACCCTGCTCCGTACAGTGGTTATGCTAACCGCCGTAGGCAGTTTAACGGTTGGCTTAGCCATCTTCGATGTTTGGGTGTATAGTCTACTACCCGCAACCGGTGTTCAATTCAGTTGGGCCGCCGTCCGCCCGATCTGGGTATTAGGGCTTATTTTCGATGTTTTTCTGTGCATGGCCCTGGGCTTGTTTTATGCGTATGCCCGTTGGAAACAGGACATGACGGAAAGTGAACAGTTAGAGCGCGCATCCCTGCAAAATCAGTACGATGCATTAAAAGGTCAGTTAAATCCCCACTTCTTGTTCAATGCGCTCAATTCACTCTCAATACTTATCGGAGAGGAGCCAAAGCTGGCCGAGCAGTTTGTTGATAAACTGGCCATTGTTTACCGGTATATGCTACAGCCTGATCGGCGGGGCGATGCTGTATTGGGTAAGAGTTCGGGAGACGTAACGACGCTACAGGCAGAACTTGACTTTATACGCTCGTACACCGACTTATTGACGATGCGTTATGGTAAAAGCCTTGACATTACGTTACCTGCCATAGCTGGTAGTTCGTTGGCAACCTATGTATTGCCAACGCTCAGTTTACTCACCTTGGTCGACAACGCCATTAAATACAATAGCATGTCTGGAGCGAAACCGTTGGTTCTTTCGATTGAGATTATGCCTGATGGCTGGGTCGTTGTAACGAATAACCAGCAGCCGAAAGCAATTCGTCTGGAAACGGATGGGGCAGGGCTGGGTAGCCTGACCGCTAAATACCGATTACTGAGTGAAAAATCCATTATGGTCGATACCACGGATGCCTACTTCCGGGTAACACTGCCATTGCTACCGCCCAATGCGCTATGAAACAGGCTGCCTTAGGTCAACAATCCAATTGCCTTTTTAGGCAACTCATACCATACATTCGCCAGTTGACACATGTTGATTTACTAATTTTATTGCCTTCCACTTATCTTTAACATGGATGCGTTACGATGCCATCCGCTGAATTAGTTGCTAAATAAAACCTGATGAACACGAGCTATTTTGACCATTTTCGCCGTTGGCTGCGTCTGACAAAACGCGGAGGGTGGTCGTATGTTGCGCTCATGCCCTGGTTTGTTCCACTCATTACCTACCTGCTCATTGGAGACGCCTATCTGCATACCTGGCAGACGTTTAGTGGAGCAACGATTTTTGTCTGGTTACTATCAACCATTGCCTTCCTTTTCCACGACTGGGCGGCCAATGCCATTGCTCATCGGTATCCTGAATTACGCCAGACACTGATTCGGGCGAGTTGTACAGGCCTGGCATTCATTATGTTATCGGGTTTGTTTTTGCTTGCCTATACGTGGTTTTTCATTCGGTTCCGGCCTTTTGGTTCGCAACTAACCTACCAAACTGTGCCATCGGTATTCACGTTCGATCTGGTTGCTATTGTATTGTTAATCGGTATATACGAGACGTCTTACTCCCTGTCTCGATGGCAGCAATACCAGATGAATAAAGAAAAACTTAAAAAAGAAAATTTACGGGGCCAGTTGCAGGGGTTGAGAAGTCAGGTCAGCCCACACTTTCTGTTCAACAGTCTGAACTCTCTTTCATCACTCATTGCCGAAGAGCCCCAGCGCGCGGAGCAGTTTGTGAATCAGATGGCACGGGTTTATCGCTATATGCTCCAGACTAACCGACGTCCCAACTCGCCCGTTAAGGCTGACCGGCAGGCCAATACCCTACTACCGGGCTATTTGTTCGGAGTGGGATCGGCAGAAGGAGAAGACGGTGATGAGTTAACTGTACTGGAGGCTGAACTGGCCTTTATCGACTCGTATTTTCATCTGTTGAAAACCCGGCATGGCGATGGGTTACATCTCAACCTACAAATTGATGACCACTATCGCTCGTACCGGCTACCACCGTTAACGTTGCAACTACTGGTTGAAAACGCTGTTAAGCACAACGTCATTCTGGCAAGTCGCCCTTTATGTATCGACATTATGACCACCGAGCGGGGCTACCTTCTGGTGCGCAATAACCTTCAGAAAAAAACGAGCCGGTCCGGGCCTGTGCTTTTAGAGTCTACGCAGGTTGGACTAACGAATATTCAGGCTAAATATGAGCTATTAGCCTGCCCGGCACCCACTATCGAAACGGGGCCGGATTATTTTACTGTCACATTACCACTACTGGAAAAAAAACAAGCAACCGCATGAATGCTCTGATTGTTGAGGATGAAGAATTAGCTGTTCGCAAACTTCAGAAATTATTGGCTGAAGTAGCTCCCACCTTAAAAGTGTTGGGGGTAACAGCCAGCATTGAAGATACAGTAGACTGGTTGGAGGGTCTTCGGGCAAAAGGACAGCCAGACCCTGACCTGATTTTCCTGGATATTGAATTAGCTGATGGACAAAGTTTCGAGATTTTTGAGCGAACCACCGTACGTAGTACCGTAATTTTTACAACCTCCTACGATGAATATGCCCTTCAGGCATTCAAGGTAAACAGCATAGACTATCTGCTAAAACCCATCCAGCGAGACGACTTACAGCGAAGCCTGCAAAAATATGAGGATCTGCGGAGTCAGTCGGGCAATGTCCCTAGCCTCAATATCGAAAAGCTGCTGCAACAGCTTCAGAGCCAGTCACCCCGAGATTATCGTCAGCGATTTCTGGTACGTCAGGGCCAGCGGATGCTATCGGTCGAAGTAGGAGAGATCGCTTATTTCTATACCGAAGATCGGTACAGTTTTTTCGCCATGCACACGGGGCAGAAGTTTCTGGTTGATTATACACTGGATGAAATTGCCGATGCCCTGGATCCGGGCCGCTTTTTCCGAATCAACCGGGGAGTCATTGTCACCCATCAAACTGTAGACCAGATACAACCTTATTTCGGCAATCGGCTGGCTCTTAGCCTCAAGCCCGTGTTCGACAAAGAAGCGCTTGTAAGTCGTGAGAAAGTAAGCGATTTTAAGCAGTGGATGGGTAAATAAGGGTATACCTACCTGTGTTGGCGGGCGTAGATGGTATTCCAGCTATCTTGAAAAATACGTTGATAAACGCCTATTCGGGCGGGCGCATGAATGGGAATGTCGTAACTCGCATTCAGCCGATGATCACTAATGATGTATTCTACCCGCGCCTGGTCTGCCTGGCGAAAAAACGTATCGAGAGGAATTTTTCCCTTTTCTCGTTCAAGTAGGTAAAAATAGGTTAACCCAAGAATTTTGTAGTTGTCCATCTGGCCAAAGAAGAATTCGAGAGGGGCAATAACTTTTGCATGCTTATTGGGCATGTGATTGGCTAGTAAGGCATTATGTGCCTCCGTATGAAGCGCGTTCTTATTTTCGGTTAAAACATTAACGAACTGTAAACCAGCAATAAGCCCGTAGAGAATCAGGAGGATTCTGGCTGCTTTCTTCTGCCAGATGGGTTGCGCAGGCAGATAGCTTGTTAACCAATGGGCGGTCAGTATAGCGAGCCAGGGAATAAATAACAGAAAGTAAATATCTGTGATACTCTTAGTGAGCAGCCAGAATGAGCCAATCAATAAGAGGGTATACAGAAAAATAGGCTGCGTTAGGTTGAGGTAGTGTCTGAATGCAATCCCACAAAGGATAGCGAGTGCCGTTAAGGCAATCTCATTCTGACCGTAGAAAAAGATTCGGTGATAATCAGCCAGAACAGAAAGCTTATCGCTCAGGTGCAGGTTTTGCTGGGTAGCAGGATCGTAAAGAAACTGTTTGACTAACATCGCCAGATTTCCATCCAAAAAGGCATCCAGGCCATATAAACTTAGGGTTAGTGCACCCACTATGGCAAACCTACTAGTTGGTCGCCAGCCTGTTTTCAGATAAAGCCAGCTAGCGCCAGCTAACAAATAGATCAGACCGTTGAGATGCGTTAAGGCCGCTAAGCCCGCTAATATACCCGCAAGGATGGGTTTCGGTCGTGATGATGCATTGGGTGGGTCCAGGCATAGATAAGACGCAAACCCAAGCGTCATACACATCGCTTCGGGCCGGTTAACCGATATATACCGAATTAGCGTACCACATCCAAAATACAGAAGTACCGACAACCACTGCTGCTCCCGCGACGACTTCTGGCCGTGTTGCCAAACTAAATACCCGCCTAATAGGCCAAAGAATATGCTGACTAGTTTACTGGAAGCAACGGAAATACCCGTGATCGACATCACCAGCGCTTCCGCATACACAAACAGTTTATGAAAGACATACAGACTAGTTTCCCAGCCATTATAGCCACGAAATAGCTCTGACCGTACCTGACCATCTCGTATGAACCAAAAGGATTGTTCTGCAAACCAGGCTTCATCAAAATAGGAGGCTCTGTAACTAAATGTGATAAATAATAGGGCTAAAAATAAGAATAGTATACTCCTATAGATGCGGATTGGGAAGAGTATAAAAGGCATTGAACGACTTAAGTGTGGTCTGAGTCAACGCCAACGGGAATGAAATCAATATAGTTTATATCATATTTTAATGATATAATTATTCAGCGGGGTTTAGCTCAGATGCTCTCTTGTAGTGCTTCGACCATTAACCGGCCTGCTCGTTCGGATGCGCCTGGATCGCCCATTTTTTGCTGCACACTTGCATAACCAGCCAGTTGCACAGTTCGACCCGGGTTGCCCGGTAAAATAGCTTTCAGTTCCAGGGCTGCCCGAGTTGGTGTAAGATCGTTCTGAATCAGCTCCTTTACCACTTCTCGGTCGGCAATCAGGTTGACGAGCGAGATAAACGGTACGGCAATGAGTCGTTTGGCAATAGCATAGCTTATGCCCGTTGTTTTGTAGCAAACCACCTGTGGGATGTTCAGTAGGGCCGTTTCGAGTGTGGCCGTTCCTGATGTAACGAGGGCGGCTGTAGCTACCTGAAGCAAATCGTAAGCCGCATCATCGACTCGTTTCACGGTTGGGTAGTCGGCCAACAAATCGGAATACAGTTTATCGGGAAGATTGCTTACCGTACCAACCACAAATTGATAGTCTGGAAACTGTCGGGTGGTCTGTAGCATAATGGGCAGAATCGACGTAATTTCCTGATGGCGGCTACCGGGTAACAGGGCAATAATGGGTTGTTCTCCTAACCCTGACTTAGCCCGAAACGCAGGATCAGGTTTGAAGTCAGCCAGCGCATCGAGCAGTGGATTACCAACATAATCGACTTTGTAATCGTATGTAGCGAAGAACTCGGTCTCGAAGGGTAGAATTGTAAATAACCGGTCTACATTCGCTTTGATCTTCAGTGCCCGACGTTGATTCCAGGCCCAGACTTTTGGCGAGATATAGTAAAACACCCGAATGCCGTGCTGTTTGGCAAACCGCGCCATGCGAAGATTGAAACCAGCATAGTCGATCAGAATAAGCGCGTCGGGTCGGTGAGCAAGCAGGTCAGCCTGGCACTCGTGCAATATCCGGCGAATAGTACCGAGATTTTTAACTACCTCCAGAAATCCCATGAACGCCATCTCGCGATAATGACGCACCAGCACAGCCCCGGCAGCTTCCATTTGCTCACCGCCATATGCCCGACAGTTTGCCGCCGGATCGTACTGACGAATGCCCCGGATCAGATTCGCACCGTGAAGGTCGCCGGAACGTTCGCCAGCAATTAAATAGTAGGTCATTAATTGTCATTAGTAATCATTAGTGGTCATTAATTGTCAAAAACGATAAATGGCTATTCATAACAATTCATGACCACTAATGACAATTAATAATTACTCCCCAAAATAATCGACAAAATTCTTCGGGGTTTCAATCAGACGAAGCTGGTGAAGGTGTGCATCGGTAATGGGTTCGAGAGCCCGTTCGAGGATCTTCCAGATTTCCATGACGAAGATTTCGCAGCTGGCCATTTTTCCCTGCATAAAATCGACATCCAGATTCAGGTTTTTATGATCCACTTTCTCGATAACTTCCCGTTTGATGATGTCGCCCAATAATTTGAGGTCAATCACAAAACCAGTGTCGGGCGAAGGCTCACCTTTGACCGTTACAATTAATTCAAAGTTATGGCCATGCCAGTTTATGTTGGCACAGGGACCAAAAACCTCCTTGTTTCGCTCTTCCGACCAGGCTGGATTATAGAGCCGGTGGGCCGCGTTGAAATGCTCAATTCTGTTAATATAGACCATTTTCTGGTTTAGATGGGGCGGTTGCCAGAAACGCCGATTTGAAAATAAAGTGCAAAGGTACGAACTGTTTGGGCGCTATAAAAGTGGCACCTCCAAGCAGATAACGCTAGAAGTGTCAATATGACCGTTAGTGGAAAAGTACAATTTAATCATTAAATCTGCTATTCTATAGTCCAATATAAAACATGTATCTTTACGGGCGTTTTTGCTTCAATCACGCTGATAGATACCTAATTATCACTACGAACACGTTTACGACTACCACTTTATGATTATCGTTACGGGAGCAGCCGGCTTTATCGGAAGCTGTTTAATCAGCAAGTTGAATCAGGAAAACTTCAATTTCATTATTGCGGTTGATGATTTTTCGTACCCCGAAAAAGAGGCAAATTTGGTCGGAAAACGAATCCAGGAACGAGTAGATCGGGAAGATTTTTTTGACTGGCTCGACCAGAATTATCAGGAAGTTGAGTTTATTTTTCACATCGGTGCCCGTACCGATACAACGGAGTTTGATCGTCAGATTTTTGAGCATCTGAACGTTGAGTATTCCAAACAAATCTGGAATCGTTGCATTGAGTACCAAATCCCACTTGTGTACGCATCATCGGCTGCTACCTATGGTCTCGGCGAATTGGGCTACGATGACAATGAGTCGCTGATTCCGCAATTGAAACCATTGAACCCGTATGGTGACTCAAAAAATGAGTTCGACATCTGGGCGCTGGAACAGGAGCGCAAGCCGTTCTTCTGGGCGGGGCTGAAGTTCTTCAACGTATACGGGCCGAATGAATACCACAAAGGCCGGATGGCATCTGTGATATTTCATGCCTACCACCAGATTGAAAAATCGGGACAAATGAAGTTGTTCCGGTCGCACAATCCCGACTTTGCAGACGGGGAACAAATGCGTGATTTCGTTTACGTGAAGGACGTGATAGAGGTTTGCTCGTTCCTGATGCATCACCGGCGCAACTCCGGCATCTATAACCTGGGCAGTGGCAAGGCGCGTACATTCCTCGATCTGGCCAAAAATACATTTTACGCACTGGATCTGGAACCCCAGATTGACTTTGTTGATACGCCAGTCGATATCCGCGACAAATACCAGTACTTCACCCAAGCGAATATGTCTAAACTTCGTTCAATTGGGTATGAAAAGCATTTTCACTCCCTCGAAGATGGTATCGCCGATTATGTAACAAACTACCTGAGTAAAGGTCAGTATCTGTAAGTTGACAACCTCATCGCTTCGTTTCGGGAACAAAAAACCATAAAATAGCTAAAGCACCTACTGCAATGCCCGTTAGGGTAAGAAAAGCGGTGTTATAGCCTGACCGTTGCACAATTACCCCGGCAAAGGCATTACTTAGTGATGCACCCAACCCAATGGCGGTTGCTATAGCTCCCTGCGTGGTGTTGAATAAGCCGCTGCCCTTGGTTAGATCGGATACGATTAAGATCGACAATACACCAAAAATTCCAGCGCCAACGCCATCCAGTATCTGGATAGTGACCAACAGAATAGGGTCGTTTGTAAGCGTATACAGTAGCCCCCGGATTGGTAATACGGCAAACCCAATCAGCAACAGCCGTTTACGACCTTTCGGGGCCAACCGACCGGTTACGTTACTCACGGGTATCATGACAACCTGAGCAACAATGATACAGGCCGACATATAGGCCGAGGATGTTCCCGCATCAATACCGTTTGCTAATCGCTGACCCAGCAGGGGCAGCATGGCGGCATTGGCGAAATGGAACAGCACACAGGCTAACGCGAAAAATAAAATGGCCCGATTGCTTCCGATTGCCCGCCAGCCAGACGGCTCGTCGCCTTTTCTGACCTCGCTTTTCCCATCGCCCCTTGCCAATTCGTGGTCAATGTCATCTTCGCGAATGCGCCAGACGGCTACGCTACTCAGGAGCGACATAACGGCTAATAGCACGAAAATGCCTTCGCTACGAACGTAATAACCGATTAAACCTGCTAGTACAGCCGCAAACACATTCCCTGCATGATTGAAGGTTTCGTTACGACCCACTCGCCTGTCCAGCGCCTGATGCCCAACCAGGCCGAGTGTAATAGCCGCAATGGCAGGGGTAAACCAGGCGGCTGCTACCCCCATCATAGCCTGTCCGCCCAGAATAACGCCAAAGGTTGGCAGCGAGATGGTTAGTAGGGATGCAGTGGCAATTAACAGGGAGGCAACAATTGAAAATAGCCGCTTTTTTTTGGTTTGATCAACGAATATACCCGCTGGTGTTTGCGCAATGACCGTGGCTATTCCCATCACCGACATGGCCAGGCCTATGTTCTGGGCGTGCCAATGGCGTGAGGTTAAGAGGTAGATGGCTAAATAAGGCCCAAGCCCATCGCGCACATCGGCCAGAAAAAAATTAGCCCAGTCGAGGGCGTTCAGACTTGTTGCCGTTGGCTGACGCGTATCGGCTTGTTGGGCCGTATCTACCATTTTTTAAAGATGAAAAACACCGCAATCACCAGAAAAACGAAGCCAACGAGGTGATTCCAGGCCAGTTTATCCGTTTTGAAAACAAATACGGTGATGAGTGTGAAAACCGTTAGTGAAACCGCTTCCTGGACGGTTTTTAGCTGGAAAAGTGAGAAAGGCCCCCCGGTTTCATCAGAGCCGATTCGATTGGCGGGAACCTGAAAAATGTACTCGAAAAATGCCAGCCCCCAACTCAACATAATTACGCCGAATAAGGAAAGCTTGGCCAGCATGGGGTATTGTTTAACCTGAAGATGGCCATACCAGGCCAGTGTCATGAAAATATTCGATAGGGTAAGCAGCAATACACAGTAAACACCTTTCATTCGATACGTTGATTGATTTTGACTTCAGTTTAGTTTTGATTTAAGGCAGGGAAAGTAGGCTGGTGAATGTAAATTCCCGCCAGTCAAGATGTAACTCACCATTGAGCATTGTTGTTAACCGATGGCTGATCCAAAGCCCCAACCCATGGCCTTCTTTGAGTGGGTCAGCCTGAAAATAGGGCTGCATTAAATCAAGGGTGGGCCCCGTTGCGCGAACGGTCTGGTTCTGTACCTGTATTTGCCACTTGCCTGAGTAGCGAACCTGAACAAGAACTATACTACCTGGTACGGCATATTTAATGGCATTTTCGATTAGGTTGAGTAGAATATGCTCTAGCTTAACCCTATCGGTTCGGGCTGTTTCTCCAGCCAATTTATCGGTATCCGTACGTATTGTTACTTCATAATCAGCGGCTACGGTTGCTAATTGGGCTACGCAATTTTTAACTAAAACGGGTAGATTGATTTCGGCGATAGTAAGTGGTTGAGTCGATTCATCAGGGCGGCTAAGGGTTAAAAACTCATCCAGTAAGCGAGCCAGACGGCTCACCTCATCCAGTTGACCGGTCAGGAATGATTTTGTCCCTGGGTCGACCTGCTCATTATTGAGGGTTACTTCAAGCCCGGTTTTCATAACGGTTAATGGCGTGCGTAGTTCATGCGCAGCTGCCCCAAAGAAATTTTGCTGCAACTCAACATGTTCCCGAATTCGGGCCAGCATCCGATTCAGTGTATCGGTTAGTTGATAAAGTTCGTCCTGGGATTTAGGTAACGTGATTCGACTGCTATCGGCTGCTTTGCTAATCGTATTGGCTTGATTGATAATGGATTGTATGGGGCGTAATAACCAACCTGCTGCGCCGTACCCAGCGCCAAATGCCATCACTAAACTTAGTAACCAGCCTATGCCAAACAGCCATCGAAGCTGGTTGATATCCTGCCGTAAACTGGCGTCTGGTACGGTTAGCGTCAATAGAAGCTGACCGTCCGAAAGTTGGTCGCTGGAGGTTTGTGCTGTAACAGACCGATACGAGAAACGGTGGGGAGCCCTGCGTTGGCCTTTGCCAAAACTATTCGGAAATCCCGGACTTCGGAATAGCTCACGAGCATGCCCGTAGGTTCGATAAATTACCTGCATCCGTTCCCGATCGGTGGGTAAGGGAAGTACAACAGGGTCAACACTAACAAGCGATAGTAGCCACTCAGCTCTTGTTTGGGCAGCCCGATCAAAAGCGATTTGCAGACTTCGTTCGGCACGATTGAGCATGAGCCAACCCGCCAAGAGACTCACCCCTGCAAACACCGCCGTAACGGCCAGTACAATACGGCTGCGCAGGCTCATGCTGTTTTGCACCGATATCCGCGGCCAATAAGTGTTTCAATGAGACCGCTTTTACCGATGGCATCCAGTTTTTTTCGGAGCTGATAAATGTGTACTTCAATCACGTTACTGCCCATATCGTAATCGACAGCCCAGACTTTTTCGGCAATTTCATTTTTGGTGACCAACTGCCCAGCCCGGCGCATCAATAATTCGAGTAACGAAAACTCCCGATTGGTTAAGTCAAGCGTCGATCCATTTTTGACCACCTCGTGCGAAACGAGCCGCATTTCCAGATCTGCTACGCGTAATACCACGTTATCGCTGGTCGTTGTGCGTCGCTGTAAAACGCGAATTCGCGCTAATAGCTCATTAAAATCGAACGGTTTTCGGATGTAGTCGACAGCGCCCAGGTCCAGTCCATGCACCACTTTATCCGGATCACTCAGAGCCGATAGAATAATTACCGGGACGCTTAATCCGAATGCCCGAAGATTTTGTAACAGCTCGAAACCCGTTTGGCCCGGTAACATCAGATCAAGGAGAACCAGATCATAAAGCCCTCCGGCCAGAAAGTCGAGTCCTTCGGAACCTGAGTGGGTCAGGTCGGCTACATGACCATGTTGCTCCAACCCCTGTTTGATAAACCGGGCTAGTTTGCGCTCATCTTCGATAACTAGGATTTTCACGAGAATAAAAGAGTGAAAGGGCGAATGAGTGAAAGAGCGAACAAAACTGTCCAGTAATTTTCGCACTTTCACTCATTCACTCTTTCACCATTAAGTTAGCGAACTAAATACTGCTGTCCGTTGATCGTCAGTACCGATGCCCGGAGAATATTGATTTTTTCCAGTTGCACCTGACCGTCACGCAAACTTTTTGGGTAACCCTGTACGGTAATCGTACTGCCTTTCTTGGCCAGATCGGTGAGCTGATAGGCTACGTGCGGTGGAATGCTGACAATCGTTTTATCGTCCAGCACTAAACCGTTCACACGCCCACCTTTATCTAGCCGGTAATCGGCGATTTTTCCGGTAGCTGTAGCTAAGGCAGGTGTTTCGGGTGGTGTGGTAGGTTGAGCAGGAGGGGCGTCCAGTACAGTTGTTTTACCCGCCGTCAGGCTATTCATCCGAAAGCGAGTTTCACCCGTTGGCGTGGTTTCAGAATAGCCCGTAACGCTCACGCTGCTACCCGACTTGATTGCTTTTTGGACCTGTTGCCCCAAATGAGCAGGAAATTTTACTGTTGTTGTACCCGTATTGCCTGTTAACAGAAAGCCATCCAGGATAGCATCGTCATTACCAACCCATTGCCCAACCGTACCCGAAACGGTAGTCAGTGAGGTGAGTCCCTGTTGATGAAAGCTGCCTTGCGGCCCTCCCTGTAGTCCTTGTGGTCGGCCGGGGGCACCAGGGCCACCGCCATGCCTGCCGTGTCGGGGACCGGGTCCGCCGGGTTGAGGAGGCTCTGGATGTTCACTGCCGGGCGCATTCATAGCAACACCTAAGACGGGTTCACCAGGACCAGCTACTTGTTGTGCACGTGCAAAGGGAGTGGCTAGGGTAGCTGTGAGTACGGCAATGGCAATTAATTTTGTGTTCGTTTCCATAGTCAATTTGTTGTTTACTGTTGATTACGGAAGCAAATCTAGGATCGCCATATAAGCTCGGACTGAAACGAAAATTAATTTTTCTTCATAATGACTAATGCAGTATGGGTATCCATTGATTATTGTCCATTTTACATTATCCATTTTTCATTGACCTGTTACTCCCAAACTACCTCGATCACCTCTTTTTTCAAATCGACTGTCGTCTGTTTTTCATCAGCCGACCGACGGAGAACCAGTTTGCCATTGGTCACTTTAGTCGCTTCCTGCTGCAACACATGCGTTGCGTCTTTCTTATGAAATACCGAAACGATGGACTCCGTTGTCTCAATGGGTAATGTAAGTGTTTTCCCTGTAGCCTTTACCGATCGAACAGTTCCAGCCAAATCCTTATTCCGGAGCAACGCTAACGCTCGCGAAGCCTGCGGAACCCCATAACCAACGTAGTTATTACCGTATGGGTACAAATGGGATGATTTTTCGATAATCTCCATCACCTGTTTATTGGTTAGCTTCGGGTTAGCTTGCATGATACAGGCCGCAAAGCCCGTAATGACTGGTGCTGAAAGAGAGGTGCCGTAAAGTGAAAAGCAGGAAACATTCGGTTTTAGGTAGGGGAGATTTTCGGGCCCAATGCTGCTATAGCCGATCCGGTTCCAAAGTCTTGAATTTGTGGCTCCAATGGCCATAACGCCCTGTGCATCAGCTGGTGTGCTGATGATTCGCCACGAGCGGTCATCGCCTTCGTTGCCCGCAGACACAATAATCAAAATCCCTTTTTTGTCGGCGGCAATCTGTGCGGCCCGGCTGATGAGGCTTGTATGGCCGTCCATCTGACTGGGTTCATAATTTTCTTTGGGGTTACTCATGCCCTTGGCATAACCCAGCGATGTATTGATAAGCCGGACACCGAGACTGTCCATCCATTCCATAGCGGCCACCCAGTTATCTTCTTCACCCCGGTATTCGCGATTTCCCTGATCGGTTCGGGCTAAGTAAAAAGTAGCATCGGTGGCTAGGCCAAACTGGATATTTTCCAGCGGATCATTACCGGCAATGGCGGCCATTACCTCTGTGCCATGAAAATCGGACATGGTTTCGAGCGTACGAAAGAGGTTATCATGCGTCTTTTTCTCGTTCACGTAATCACGTACGCGTTTAACGCCCTGGCGTGCAAATACATGCTTGAGTGCATTGGCCGAATCAGCCCCAAAAAAACCGGCATCAATAACACCAATATTCACAAACCGACCTGTCAGGCCTGCCTGCGCAAAGTCGGGTGCCTGTATCTGCGTCATAACCGGTGCCATTTGCGGATTAGCGGGCAAGTTGATCGACGTAATTACGATGGCTGGATCAATAGGCTGAATGCCTTTCACACAGGGCATGGCAAGAACGCGTATCTGCTGTTCGGTTGTTAAGCGAGCCGACACTGCATTAAGCCAGCGCGACTGGCATATGGGATGTATCCCTGCCTGGTTGAACTGAGTTAGATAAGCTGCGGAAACAGGTTGGTCCGTTTCATCTAACGGTAGATTCTGTTGTTGCCGTTGGGTAATTGATTGTTGCGACAATGCTGGTGCAGATGCCTGATCTTTATCCCGAAGTAAAATCCAGTATTTAGGTGCATCGGGTCGGGCCACGCTTGGTCGGGCAGCGCCAGGCCGGTCCACGTTAGGCTGGGCCTGTAGCACCGAAGTTAACAGGCAGAGAAATACAGTAAGACGAAGTGTCATGAGTCGTTTAGGTAGAAACATGAAAACACGCAGAAAGTATTCTGGGTTTTGAGTTTCTTTGCAAAAATAATCAGAAATTCAGCCTCAACGGTCTTCCGTATGCGTTATTTACCCATCGATAATCAGCTTTTCATTCACAATCGCCAGCGACTTGCTAATCTGCTGAAAACAAAATCATTAGTTGTCGTAAATGCAAACGACATTATGCCAACTAATGCCGATGGCACGATGACGTTCCGGCAAAATAACGACCTCTTTTACCTAACGGGTGTCGATCAGGAAGAAACCTGTCTGGTGTTATTTCCCGATCACCCTGATCCAAAATTTCGCGAAGCCTTATTTCTACGTGAAACCAGCGAGCTTATTGAAATCTGGGAAGGGCACAAACTGACCAAAGCAGAAGCCGAACTGGTAACGGGTATATCTCAGAAGCAAATTTACTGGACTCACCAGTTTGAGCAGGTATTTATGCAAATGGTCTTCGAGGCAGAACATATCTATCTGAACACCAATGAGCATACTCGCGCTGGCGTACAGGTGCAGACGCGAGACGCCCGGTATATCGACGAATTCCGACAAAAATATCCGCTTCATAAGCTGGAACGGCTTGCTCCGTTGATGCATTACCTCAGAGCCATCAAACAACCACAGGAACTCCCGCTTATTCAAACCGCCATCGACATTACCGATAAGATGTTTAGGCGACTGCTTGGTTTTATCAAGCCGGGTGTTTGGGAGTATGAAATTGAGGCTGAGATGATGCATGAGTTCATCAAAAATCGCTCTCGGGGAGCAGCCTATAGTCCAATTATTGCTTCGGGGGCTAACGCCTGCGTATTGCACTATATCGACAATAGTCAACAGTGTCAGGATGGAGATGTGATACTACTCGATATTGGCGCGGAGTATGCAAACTACAATGCGGATATGACCCGGTCCGTCCCTGTTAACGGACGATTTACTGAACGTCAGCGCGCTGTGTATGATGCTGTATTACGGGTAATGAAAGAGGCTACCCAAATGCTCCGGCCCGGTAACCTCTGGGATGACTATCACAAGGAAGTGGGTAAGGTAATGGAGTCCGAGCTGATCGGCTTAGGCTTATTGGATCGGGCTGACGTGGATAAACAGGACCCTGATGCGCCTTTATACAAAAAGTACTTCATGCATGGTACATCGCACTTTCTGGGACTTGATGTGCATGACGTAGGCAACAAATACCGGAAAATGGAACCCGGTATGGTCTTTACCGTTGAACCTGGTATTTATATTCCCAAAGAGAAACTGGGTATCCGGCTGGAAAACAACGTTGTACTAACAGAGTCTGGAAACATTGACCTCATGGCCAACATTCCCCTCGAAGCCGAAGCGATTGAAGAGTTGATGAATACGTGAAGAATGTAGAGTGAAAAGTGAAGAATAAGACTGGTATAAAAAATTATTCTTCACTTTTCACTCTACATTCTTCACAATTTTGCTTACGCCGTCTTGGCATTTTCACGCTCAAGGGCAATATTCAAACTGGAATAAATTCGGCGGATAGCCGTTTCCAGCCGTTCCCAACCTGCATCGGAGCGAAGGTCAATATCGCCGATATGGTCGCGTTGGTTACTGGTGAGAACCAGATGCGTCACAGCAGCCACCATTAGGCTGGTAATAGCAATAGGGTCGAAATCAGAATAAGGGGCTAATTTGCTCACCATCGTCTTGTAGGACTGATCCCGGAAGTCGGCTAATCGGCGGGCCAGTTCGGTTTCGCCATTCGACATTTCCCAGCGAATCAATTCCTGCGAAGACTTACGGCTCCGAAACTCACGCATGAACTGAATTGTATATTCAGACCAGGCTTTGCTTCGGGCTTCAGGGGCCAGATTATCCGGTACCGATTCCAGAAATTTATCGTTGAACATGGATAGGAAGAACCCGCGATGGACATACGCTTCCAGCAGACCGTTCCAGCCACCGAAGTAGCGATAAATAAGTACTTTATTCACGCCAGCGCGCTCAGCAACGGCGTTGATTCCAGCCTTTTCAGTGCCTCGCTCGGCCATTACTTCACCCATGGCACGTAAAATTCGCTCCATGGTCATCTGGCGATTTCTTCGCTTGACGACTTTCATATAATAGGGTCGTTTTTGTTATTAAAGAGGATTCAATGATTTTTCCTTTGCAATCGGATTGAGTACTATGTGTGACTACAAATCTACTGTAGCTACAAATATGGTTATTACGGTTGATGTTATCAAAAAATAATCTTGGGAAAAAATAATAATAAATGGAAGAATGATTTACAAACTATAAGATAGTCTCCTCAATAATATGCCCTTAGCGTAAGCTGGCAAAACAAATAAACACGCCTAATTAAAAAGCGTACAGATAATTTAATAAAGTAAACTATTGATTTACAGTATTTTAAATAAATAACTATAACAAGAAATAAGGGATCAGTAATCGCTCAATAGGTACGCTTCAGCTTAGCATGAATTGTGTTTACCCGATCAGATAGGGTTGAATTCATGCTAAGCGATTTGTGAAAGTATTTATCTTTCGGGGTAGGTATCTATTTGGCCCGATAGCTCCTGAATGGCTTCCTGGAGCTGATTTCTATTTAAATGGATATCCATTTCCATTGGAAAATCAGGGTACGTATGCCAGGAGGGTGTTAGGGAATGATCCAACTGAATTTGCAGGCAATAGTTATCATCAGATAGAGCCTTTGCCTCCATACTCAAGCCGGGTTCCGAGAAAGTCAGGGTAACATGGTTGGTTGCTTTAGTCCAGAGCGAACGTAACCCAACCAATAAACGCTTGACCTCCCATGTTTGCAGAGGAGCCGACTGGGTATCGGCCTTTTGCCCCCAGAAAGTTGAAAATCGGCATTGTAGCCGGTTACGGTCACGCCAGGTTTTAGTAGCCTTACCGTAGCCTAAAATTGCTAATTCAAATGAGTTGGGAGAGCCGGAAGAAGAGACGAATTTCATAACGGGATTAATTGGGGATTGAGTATATGTCTACTTAACAAATATACTAACTGTTTGTTGATAAAGTTATATTTTATTTAGTGTTTTTATCCTATATACTCCTCATTTATAAGTCACTCGCAACTACATCAGGTATAAGACCTAGTCTGTTAACAAATTCACTACGTACGCACTTATCGACTTTGCCTATCTTTGCGGCAGAAAGAAAATACAGGAACTATTAAATTCAGATAGATGGCAAATGTGCTCATTATCGGAGCCGGTGGTGTTGGCAGCGTTGTAGCGCATAAATGCGCAATGAACAGCCAGGTCTTTACAACGATTATGTTGGCTAGTCGTACCAAAGCAAAGTGCGACCGTATTGCTGCCGAAATTCAGGAAATGCACGGCATCACGATTCAAACGGCACAGGTCGATGCAGATGTGGTAGCCGAGACAGTTGCGTTGATTCGGTCGTTTAATCCGGTGCTGGTCATCAATGTAGCGTTACCCTATCAGGACTTACCCATTATGGATGCCTGCCTGGAAGCGGGCGTACATTATATGGATACGGCCAATTATGAACCCAAGGACGTAGCCAAGTTTGAGTATAGCTGGCAATGGGCTTACAAAGAACGATTCGAACAGGCAGGCTTGATGGCATTGCTTGGGTGCGGTTTCGATCCAGGCGCTACTCAGGTGTTTACGGCTTATGCCAATAAGCATTACTTTGACCGGATGGACTATCTGGATATTGTTGATTGCAATGCGGGCAACCACGGTAAAGCGTTTGCCACGAATTTTAACCCGGAAATCAACATTCGGGAAATTACCCAGCCGGGCCGCTATTGGGAAAATGACGAATGGGTTGAGATTCCGGCCATGAGCATTCATAAGCCGATTGATTACCCGGCTATTGGGCCTAAAGAATCCTATGTTCTTTATCACGAGGAGCTGGAATCACTGGTAAAGAATTTCCCGACTCTAAAGCGGGCACGGTTCTGGATGACCTTTGGCCAGGCGTATCTAACGCACCTCGAAGTGCTGCAGAACGTAGGCATGACGCGGATCGATACGGTTCAATTTAAAGGAATGGATATTGTACCCCTTGAGTTTCTGAAAGCCGTACTACCCGCTCCCGATACGTTAGGTGAAAACTATACCGGACAAACCAGTATTGGTTGCCAGATTAAAGGGGTAAAAGATGGTGAAGACCGTACCTATTTTATCTGGAACAACTGCGATCATGCCGAAACCTATCGCGAAGTGCGCGGTCAGGCCGTTAGCTATACAACGGGCGTTCCGGCTATGATTGGGGCAATGCTGATGCTCACAGGTGTATGGATGAAACCCGGCGTCTGGAATTGTGAAGAAATGGACCCCGATCCGTTTATCGAACAGATGAATAAACAGGGATTACCGGTAAACGAACGGGTGAATATTCCGTTGCCACATGAGTACCCTGCCTGATTAAAATTTCTTAAAAAAATGAAAATCCCGCTATAGGACATGGCGGGATTTTCGTTACTTAGTGTGCTGACAGTCAATGCCGGCCAATTTCCTATCCCCTTTCAAAGTAGTTTAGTTATGAAACTTCTATTCATCCCCATTTTGGCTGGTTTGTCTATCCTGAGTGCCCATGCTCAGAAAACCGATACAACGAAGGTCAGCCCACAACAACAGTACAATCCCAACGCCCAGCGTAACGGGTATGAAACCTATCAATCGACAAGCCAGATTGTGGGCTCAGGACCCTATACGATGGTCAATACCATGGATCACCGCTACGAAGGCCTTCGGGGAACACCTTATTTTCTGCCTGCCTGGAATAAAGGCCAGATTGAAATGGTGGCTGGTCAGAATTATAAAGAAGTGCCGATTAAATTTGATGCATACCGCCAACACCTGATCTTACTCCGAACGTGGGCCGGTAACGATTCTATTATTGTCAATGCGGATCAGGTAAAATCGTTTCAGCTTAAAAATCCTGATGGCCAACTATATGTGTTCAGACATTTACCAGAGGCTAAAAATCCTGATGAAGCCCTACGGGAAGGGTACTTTCTGGTGCTGTATCAGGGTAAATCGGCCCTGCTGAAACGGGTATCAAAAGCCTTCAAACAAGCCGACTATAAAAACCCATATTCGAGCGGTAATCGCTACGACGAGTTCAGGGATGTTAATTCCTATTTCATCCTCAAACCCGATCAGACATTAACGAAAGTGAAGCTGTCCGACAAGGCAATAATCGAAACTCTTGGCGATCATGCCGATGAGTTGAAGGCATTTGTCAAACAGGAAAACCTGAGCGGTAAAACGGAAAAAGAGGCTATTCTGGTCGTGCAGAAATACGATAGTTTTTAAACCTGGTTGTGGAAATTAACCGGAGGGAACATCCTGGCGTTATAAACGATCTAACGCTATGCTTCACTCCGATGCTCCAGTATCCGTCGCACTGACTTACGACGACGTTATTTTTCAGGCCCGTCATAAGGCCTATGGTGCTTTTGACCTGCGCCAGCATTACCGACCGACACTCAGCCGTGCATTAGGGCTGGGTGTCGGTTTATTTTTGATGGGACTGTCTGGCCCCATGCTCTACGACCGGTTTTGGCCTCAGGCAGATTTCGCTACTAAACAGTCAATGACTGAGGTGTCGCTGACCAAGATCAAGGAGCTTCCTGCCGAAAAACCCATCGAGTTGCCACCTGTTGAGAAGCAGCCAACCGTTAATACGGTTCGAAATCTACCGCCTGTAGTTATGCCCGAAGCTGATGTAGTGGAAGAGAATCCGCCCGCTACAGTCGAAGAACTCCAAAATGCTACTTCAGGGCCAGAAACAGCCGAAGGTTCTGGCGATGTGGAGGTGATTGCTGCGCCTGAGGCAAAAGTGGCCACAGTGCAGGAAAAGGCGGTAGAGGTAGAAACAAAGACCGAAGCACCATTTATCACGGTTGAGCAACAACCTGAATACCCCGGGGGGCTGGATGCACTGAGAAACTTCCTGAGTAAAAACCTAAATTACCCACGCTCAGCGGCCTCGGCGGGTGTTTCGGGACGGGTGTTCGTCAGCTTTGTCGTCAATACGGATGGGAGCCTTACTGACTTGCAGGTACTGAAAGGAATTGGCTTTGGTTGCGATGAAGAAGCCATACGCGTAATGAGAAAAATGCCTAATTGGCGACCCGGCAAGCAGGCAGGACGGGCCGTCCGGGTAAAGTATAATTTGCCCATTTCGTTTACATTGGAATAATAAGCCTAAGTTTCTGAAGGTCATGGTGTTGCATACGCCATATCTTGGAAATATGGCGTATGCAACACCATGACCTTCAGAAACTTGTGGAAAATGTGTAGAGTGTGCATCCAGTAGGCTGTACGCTCTAACCAATAATTCGCATGCATGTAAATTTATATACGCGTCAACCGATAGTCAGTAAAGCTTGCTTTCTGACTATCGGTTTGTTTTTACTCTCAGTTGCCTGTTTCGCCCAACGATTGGCTGAACGAGATATGAATGTGTACACAGTTGTAGAAAAGCAACCCGAATTTCCTGGCGGGATAGGTGCATTAATGGAATACCTTAAAACATCAGTGCAATATCCACCAGAAGCTAAAAAAGCAAAGATTCAAGGCCGGGTTTTTGTTTCATTCATAGTTGAACTAGATGGTTCCCGTACGGATATTATCGTCCTGAAAGGCCTTGGCTACGGCTGCGACGAAGAAGCTATGCGGGTTGTTCGAGCAATGCCGTGTTGGGAGCCGGGAGGTCAGTCGGGAAGGCCATTACGAGTCAAGTACAATTTGCCTATACTTTTCGGAACCGACTATCCAAAGGTCAAGCTACGATAGAGAGGTTTGCCTACCTTTGCGGGATGAATACGACTTTGTTGCAAAACCTCGATGACGCTGCTATTCCGTCGCCCTGCTTTATCCTGGAAGAAGCTAAACTACGCCGAAACCTTGCCTTACTCGATTCGGTGCAGAAGGCGGCTGGCGTAACCATTATTCTGGCATTAAAAGGCTTTTCCATGTATAGCGCGTTCCCGTTGGTGCGTGAGTATTTAAGCGGTGCGACAGCCAGTTCGCTCAACGAAATCAAACTCGTGAACGAGTACATGGGCGTGCAGGCGCATACCTATATACCTGCTTATCAGGATGCTACTTTTGATGAAGTCGTTAGCCGTAGCAGCCACCTGACTTTCAATTCCTGGAGCCAGTGGGAGCGATATAAGGACCGGGCGGTTGGGCGCGTTTCCTGCGGCATTCGGGTAAATCCTCAATACTCCGAAGTGGCCACGGATATGTATAATCCCTGCGTACCGGGTTCACGACTGGGTGCCACGCGTGATCAGCTGCCTGATCAATTACCGGAGGGGCTGGAGGGAATTCACTTTCACACCCTCTGCGAAAATGATTCATTTACATTAGAGCGCACGCTTGAGGCTCTCGAAGCCCGATTTAGTGATCTGCTTCATCAGGCGAAGTGGGTTAATTTCGGAGGAGGACATTTAATGACCCGCGAGGGGTATGACACGAATCACCTGATTGGCTTGCTGACTGCTTTCCGGCAGAAATATAATGTGGATGTAATTCTGGAACCCGGTTCCGCCATTGCCTGGCAAACGGGTGTGCTGGTATCAGAAGTGCTCGATGTGCTGGATAGCCAGGGAATTCACGTCGCGGTTTTAGATACGTCGTTTGCTGCCCATATGCCCGATACGCTCGAAATGCCCTATAAGCCACGGATTATCAATTCATACCACGAGCCTGTTGCGGGCAAACCAACCTATCGCCTGGGTGGTATGACTTGCCTCGCTGGCGATTTCATGGGTGATTACTCATTTGACGAACCCCTGGAAATTGGTGATAAACTCGTGTTTGATGACATGATTCATTACACCATGGTGAAAACCACAACCTTCAATGGGGTGAACTTGCCCGCTATTGGTATCTGGAAGGAAAACGAGACATTTCAGCTGGTCAAAACCTACGGCTACGAGAGTTTTAAAGATCGACTGAGTTAACGTGTGAAGTCAGCTAAAAAAAAGCGGTGCCACGGTTCTAAACCGTGGCACCGCTTTTTTTAGCCATATATTTCAACGAGACCCTGCTAGTCAATTATCCCCGTTTCTTCCCACTGCTTCAGCCAGTCTTTCTTAATGCCATGAATCTGGGAAAAAAACTCGTAGAAGGGTATCATATCGGCAGAGTAATTGCCCGTAGTGTATAGGGGCTTACCGATAATAACGAGTTTACGGGGCCAGTCGAAGCCAACCGGAATAAGCGGAACGCCCGCTTTAAAGGCAATGTAATAGAAGCCCGTTTTTAGCTTTGAAACGTTGCTGCGGGTACCTTCAGGAGCAATACAGATATGCAACCGCTCAGTTGAATTAAACACGGCAACCATCGCATCCACTAAATTGTGTGACTTGTCTCGGTAGACGGGTTTACCTCCCAGCGCCCGAAATAACCAGCCTGAGTACCAGGTAAAGAGTGAGCTTTTAGCGAGGTATTCGATCCAGACATGAATAGTTGGGCGAATGCCAAGGCCGAGAAGGAAATCCCAATTGGTTGTGTGAGGTGCTACGACCCAGATCGCTTTCGATATGTCTGGAACGGGACCAACAACTCGCCATCCGGCAAGCTTAAATAACCAACGGGTAATAGCACTAAGCATAAGGCTCAACAGTCTTTAGTCAATAGTCAACAGACAATACATAGTAGTTATTGTTGACTATTAACTAAAGACTGTTGACTAATTTTAATACTTCCGGTCATTCTTCTCTAACCACCGGCCTGTCATAAACGAAGCGATCAGCAGTACAGCGTAGAACAGGAGCGTCAAAGGAGTTGATAAATCCATATCGATATTCAGTTGAATTCAGATGCAAAAGTAATTAATAAGTTTGAAGTTCGCAGTTCGAGGTTTGAAGTTATTCGTCCTCTAATCAACTTCAAACCTCGAACTATAAACTTCAAACTGACCTATAAAACCCCCTTCGTACTGGGCAGGTTATCCAGTTCTTTTATATCGCGCCGAACAGCCATTTTAATGGCTTTAGCAAAGGCTTTAAAAATGGCTTCGATTTTGTGATGCTCATTGTCGCCTTCAACTTTAATGTTCAGATTACAGAGCGCCGTATCAGAAAATGACTTGAAGAAATGGAAGAACATTTCGGTAGGCATATCGCCGATTTTCTCGCGCTTAAAGTCGGCATCCCAAACGAGCCAGGGCCGTCCTGAGAAGTCAATGCCAACTTGCGCCAGCGCTTCGTCCATCGGTAGCAGGAACCCATAACGACTAATGCCCCGCTTGTCGCCAAGGGCGCGTCGGTAGGCTTCGCCCAGGGCGAGTGCCGTATCTTCAATGGTATGGTGTTCGTCGATGTGCAGATCGCCGTTGACCTGAATGCTCAGGTCCGCCCCCGAATGCTTAGCCACCTGGTCGAGCATATGGTCGAAGAAACCAAGTCCGGTATGGATTTTGGCCTGACCCTTTCCATCGAGGTTTAAGTCTACTCGGATTTGGGTTTCTTTCGTAGTACGTTCAACGGTTGCCGTTCGGGCTGGTAATCGAAGAAACGCGTAAATCTGATCCCAGTCGTCTGTTTTAAGGGCAATGGCGTTCTGCATAGCCTCCGTCATTCCTGACACATCAGCTGCCTGCACGGTGGCCAGCCCATCTGGTGGTAGAAATAAAATCGCTTTGGCACCCAGATTTACCGCTAACTGCACGTCAGTCAGCCGGTCGCCAATGACATAGCTGTTTGCCAGATCATAGGCATCCGTAAAATATTCGGTTAGCATCCCGATGCCTGGCTTACGGGTAGGTGAGTTGTCACGCGGGAAATGGCGGTCTATGTGAACCGCCGAGAAATGAACATTTTCTCCGGCAAATGTGGCTAACATTTTGTTATGAGCGGGCCAGAAAGTGTCTTCTGGAAATGCATCCGTGCCAAGGCCGTCCTGATTGGTGACCATCACCAACCCATAATCCGTTTCTTCGGCAATTGTCCGCATAGCCGAAATAGCTTTGGGAATATAGTCAAGCTTGGCTAACGAATCGACCTGCTGATCGGGTTGTGGCTCAAGGATGAGCGTACCATCGCGGTCGATAAACAGAATTTTTTGCATAGTGTGCAGGAATAAGCCAACAAAGATACGGTTCGAGTGCAAAGCATGCGAAAAAGTGTTATGTTTGCAGAATAGTTTTATAGCTATTCTGATTGCTCCCCGCACCGATTTTCTTTGTTATATGTTACTTTTTGGGCTTATTAAAGTCTATTATTTATAATACTTAACGCTTAGTGACTACATAGTCGGCTTAGTGAATAGCTTATTATTAACTTGTTTTGCCCATTTAATTTATACGAATAAAATAGATTGCTTATAAACCAATTTTCTTCGTAGCCATACAATCCATATACCACCAGCCAACCGTACTAAAAGGAAAAATTTAATGTATTCTCTTACATAATCATACAATTATAAACATTTAGGTACAGCATGCCAGCAGCATCCCGACTAACCCGGATTGGGGTTTTCTATGACGGTAACTATTTTTTACACGTAAGCAACTACTATAATTATTCTCACGAACGTCGCAGCCGTATCAGTATTTCAGGCCTGCACGCATTCATTCGTCGGCAGGTAGCCGAAGAGGAAGGCGTCAACGAACGCCTGTGTCAGATTGTAGATGCACATTATTTTCGTGGGCGATTAAATGCCCATGAAGCTAACCAACGCGGTAATCAGCTCTTCTACGATCGGTTATTCGATGATATTCTAATGTCGGAAGGGGTAGTCACGCACTACCTTCCCGTAAAAACATATCAGGGTTATCGGCAGGAAAAAGGGATTGATGTATGGTTAGCCCTCGAAGCCTTTGAATTGGCTCAGTATAAGAAATTCGATGTAGTAGTACTCATTACATCCGATGGCGATTATGTGCCCCTCATTCGTAAACTAAACACGCTTGGTTCCCGAATCATGGTGCTGAGCTGGGATTTTGAATTCCTGAACGAGCAAGGCGAAAAACAGGTTACGCGTACCTCGCAGGATTTACTGGAGGAAGTATCGTATCCAGTTGGTATGCACGGCCTGATTGATGACCGGAGCCGCCGAAATGATATGGTCATTCAGAATCTGTTTGTGAAGCAACAGGCTGCTCGCCCAACCTTTACAGCTGTGGCTGCCAATGGCAGCAGTTATGCGAATGGATTCGGTAGCGGACTCTCAGCGAGCGATGCCTACGATTCCGCCTATTCATCGTCCGACGAGCCTAACTACAACCTTGCCGATGGCTTGGATTTGGTAGACGATGACCCGGAAGGACGTAAAATAAGTACCATTCGCAGCCTGAAAACCGGTTATGGTTTTGTAAACTATCCGCCCAACAATCTGTTTTTCCACTATACAAGCCTGGTTGATACCGACTTCAACGAGTTGCAGGTAGACGACGAAGTTGAATTTACCATTGGCCAGAATGCTGAGGGTAAAGACATTGCCGTTGATGTTCGATTGATACATACGTAACAATGAACGTTTTGCGGGTGGCTGTTGACAACATCCCGGCAATTCGGGGGCATGCGTTGACCTGGGCAATGGGGCAACAGGCACACAAAGACGGTTTTGTCGCTTTTCTGAATAATAATACTGTTGCTTACCCGAATGACCCGTTTCCGAACCGATTATTTGTCGGACAGAAACGGGTTATTTCGTTTTCGGACTCAACAGCCATTCAGGCATTGGCCGACGCTCACCACGTGCATCCCTCATTTCTGGTTGGTTATCTGGGTTATGATCTCAAGAATCAGCTCGAAGCGCTTAATAGCCGTAATCCCAATCGGCTTGGTTTCCCGGATGCTTATTTTGTGGAACCAGAGTGGATCATTGATTTTGAAGAGGATAGCCTAGTGATTCGGGGAAAAGGTGATCCAAACGAATTGTGGAGTCAGTTAGTAGCCTTATCTTCATCTCCTGCTCCTCGCGCCCTTTCCCCTGCTCCTCGCGCCATCCAATGCCGCGTTACCCCCAATGAATACCTGGCCAATGTTCGCCGAATTCAGCAGCATATCCTGGCGGGCGATGTGTATGAGCTAAATTATTGCATTGAGTTTTTTGCCGAGCAGATCGACCTGGACCCGTTGTCCACCTATCTCGCCTTGAATGAACGGTCGCCGATGCCGTTCTCGAGTTTTCTGAAAATTGGGGATCGGTATGTTATGGGTGCATCGCCAGAGCGATTTTTGACGAAAAAAGGCCGTACCGTTTTATCACAGCCTATAAAAGGCACCATTCGTAGAGGGAGAACGTCGGAAGAAGATGTTATTCTTCGTGCCCAACTGCTGAAATCTGAAAAAGAGCGGGCCGAAAATCTGATGATTGTCGATCTGGTCCGTAACGATCTCGCCCGAAGTGCCAAAACCGGCTCAGTGCGGGTGGATGAACTCTTTGGTATCTATGGGTTCAAGCAGGTGTATCAGATGATTTCGACAGTATCGGCAACCCTACGTGACGATGTTTCCTGGGCTGACGCTATCCGTAATGCCTTTCCAATGGGGAGCATGACGGGTGCCCCCAAAATCCGGGCTATGGAGTTAATCGATGAACTGGAAGTCAGTAGGAGAGGAGTGTATTCGGGGGCAGTTGGTTTTATAACTCCCGAGGGTGATTTTGATTTTAATGTTATTATCCGAACGCTGCTCTACAATGCCCAAACTCAATATGCTTCATTTTCTGTGGGCAGCGCCATTACCTACGATGCCGATCCCTTACAGGAATGGGAGGAATGCCTGCTAAAAGCAAGGGCGATTCGGGACGTGCTGGAGGCTAGTTTTTAGCTAAGCGGGCTTTATGGACAATTCTCCAAACTTTTTTTGTGGAATTGTTTCCTTTTTCTACTCGTATAGTATACCCCTTGCAACGTTTTGTCGGATTAATGACTCATTATGAGCACTAATGACCGTTAGCTAAATTCGCTACTATAAATTTAGTTAAAAATCGTTAATCAGGTAAACAGCGTAAGGTCAGGCGTCTATATTTGCTTCCATTATCCTATTATCCTTACTTCTACTATCCATGAGAAACCTTTCCCTGTTGGCCGTATTGTGTCTACTGACGGCTACGCTTTACGCTCAAAGTCCGTCTGCGATTACCCGCTTTACGCTTCAGGGTCAGGCCGTTGATACTGCATCGGCACCGCTTGCCTCCTCCACCGTTATGTTGTTGAGCGCTAAAGACTCGTCGCTGGTGAATTTCACCCGTACAGGCGACAACGGCGCTTTTTCGTTTAAGAATATCAAGATTGGCAACTACGTTCTGAAGATTTCATTTGTCGGATTTATTCCGTACAATCAGGTTATTAAACCATCTACGGATGCCGTTATGGATCTTGGTAAACTGAAATTGAAACCTATTACCCGGGAATTGATGGAAGTAGTTGTCCGAACCGCTAAAGCGCCATTAACCATTAAAGGCGATACGATTGAATATAACGCCAGCTCGTTTAAAGTACCCCCCGGCTCAACCGTTGAAGATTTGCTGCGAAAACTACCCGGTGTACAAATTGACCAGGATGGCAACATTCGGGCGCAGGGGCAGGAAGTGAAGAAGGTGACGGTAG
Organism: Spirosoma migulaei; assembly: GCF_054776855.1. Taxonomy (NCBI): domain Bacteria; kingdom Pseudomonadati; phylum Bacteroidota; class Cytophagia; order Cytophagales; family Cytophagaceae; genus Spirosoma; species Spirosoma migulaei. The sequence goes on from NZ_BAAHBG010000015.1 coordinate 48,179, forward strand.
ATGGCAAGAGTTTCTTTGGTAATGATCCTAAACTAGCCACTAAAAACTTACAGGCCGATGCCATTACTAAAGTGCAGGTCTATAACGATAAAACAGAGCAGGCGAAACTGACGGGTGTAGAAGATGGGAAAAAGGAGAAAACCGTGAACCTACAGCTGAAAGAAGAGTTCAAAAAAGGGGGCTTTGGGAAAGTAACTGCCGGTGCGGGCCCGGCTTCGAATGATCTGCCAGCCCGCGCTGAAATCCGGGGGAATTACAACAAATTCGATTCGAAACGACAAATCTCGATTATTGGGCTAGGCAATAACACCAATCAGCAGGGCTTGTCATTTAATGATTATCAGGACTTTAGAGGGAGTAATTCGTTTAACTGGAATGATAATGCTGACTTTGGATTCAGCAGTGGCGGGCGGGGATTATTTTTTGGCGACGACGATGAAACGCTGGGTATTCCAATCAGTGGGGGGCAGGGCAGAGGGTTTTCAAACAATGCAGCCGGAGGAATTAATTACAATTACGATACAAAGAAGACAAAGTTCAGTACGAACTATTACTATAACCAGAGCCGGCTGGAACTCGACGCCGTTCGGAATAGCAAACGATTTCTGGAGACCGGCTCGTTTCGGACGGAAGAAACCAGCAACCAGATCAATTTTAATGGAAATCACCGGGTGAGCCTTCGGTATGAGAAACAACTTGATTCACTCAATACACTGATATTTATCAATAACAGTCGCCTTAATAATGGGAATTCCAGCCTGAATCAAATCCAGAACTTATTTCAGACTACCGGTACGCCACCTGTAGATGCATTATCGACCCGGAATACAACCAATAACTTTAATACGTCGCGACAGTTTGGTTCAGCAAACTCGTTGCTCTATCGACTGAAGTTCAAGAAAAAAGGTCGTTCGTTTGCGGCCAGTGCATCTTACCAAATTAATACGAACGATGCCAGCCTGAATCTGAGAGCCAGGAATGAGTTTTTTCAGGCAACCAGCGTTAACAACATGCTTCGGCTTGTTTATCAGGATCAGGCTACCAACTCCCTGCGAAATGAGTACAAAGCAAGCCTACTCTATGTAGAGCCTTTTGCCAAGAAATTTTTCTGGGAGAGTTTCTATAATTTCAGTCTTCGTTACGATGAAGTCGATCGTGACGTACTCAACGTAGGCGATGCCGCTTCGACTCGTAATGACTCGCTCAGTCGATATTACAAAAATAATTACCTCTATAATCGCCTGGGTAGTAGTCTTCGCTACTCGTTTAAAGGGCTGAATCTATCGGTCGGGCTGGCTGGGCAGCAATTTACATTGAATGGTAAATTTGCCCCCGATCAAACAGCTTCCACGTTCAATACTATTAACCGGACATTTACGGCCTTCGTCCCGAATGTATCGTTGAATTATGACATGAAGAATAATAAGTACGTTTTCGGGGGCTACGATGTGAATGTACGCGTACCCTCATCACGAGACTTACAGCCCCTTGTCAACAATAGTAACTCCCTGTTTATCACCGAAGGTAATCCCGATTTGTTGCCTCAACTGGAACATAATGTAAATGCGGGGTTCAGCTATTTTAACCCAGGTAGCTTCATGAATGTGTTTGGGAATATTTATGGAACATACTATGTTAACCAGATCGTTTACGGCCAGACAACTGACCCGCAAACGCTCATTACCCGCAGCAAGCCCGAAAACTTAACCGGCGGTAAAAACCTCGGTTCGTATATCAGCTTCGGTTTCCCACTCAAGAAAACGAAGGCGACCATGAACCTCAATACGCAGCTTAACTTCGGCGATAACCTGACCCGGATTAACGGCATCTTGAATCATACCAACAACCAGAACTATACGTTCGGTACCCGGCTTGACCTAACGCCAACCGATTGGCTGACTTTTTATGGGTATGCGAACGTGGGACGGACCAATGCAAGTTATTCCCTCAACGCCGGGCAAAACCAGACGATCATAAACAATAATTTCAACGGCGATCTGACACTGAAACTACCGGGTAGTGTCTATTTTAATACAAGCCTGAATTACCGGATTTATAAAAACGAGAAATTCGGTTTCGATCAACGGATACCTATCTGGAATGCGTCGATCTATCACATTCTGGGCAAGGCTAAAAAAGCAGAGATTCGTCTGTCTTCATTCGATATGCTGAACCGGAATATAAGTGTGTCGCAATCTGCCGGACAGAACTACGTACAGGAAGAGCGAATTCAGTCACTCGCCCGGTATTTTATGCTTAGTTTCACATACAATATGCGTGGTGTTAATGCTAAAATGCGTCGTGATGGTGGATTTTAGTCGTACCCATTTTTATCTTAAAGAAAACATGATGAACCGCCTTATCAATCTATTCCTACTTGTCCTTATTGTGACAACTGCCAGTGCCCAGAAAACAGAGGGTGTGGTTAATTACGAACGTAAAACCTACTGGACTAAAATTATTGCCCGGATGACTTTCCTGAGTCAGGAACAGAAAGACCGGGCCGCCCAAACCTGGAAAAATGATGATGAGTATAAGGAAAAAATGAAGCTGGTGTTCACCGAAAATGAGAGCTTGTACGGCTATTCCAGCGAGAGTGGTGAAACGGAAGATGGCGGGTATTCCTGGCGTAACTCCGAACTGAAATTGTATCGGAATTTTGAGAAAGATAAAAAGATGGATCTTATTGAGATGCTGGGTAAAACCTACATCATCGAGGATTCACTGCACACGCCAAACTGGAAAATAGGGAATCAGATTAAAGATATTGCGGGCTATATCTGTATGAAAGCCGAAACCGAGGACCCGATAAAAAAACAGAAAATTACGGCCTGGTTTGCGCAGGATATCCCTGTTTCGGCGGGCCCTGAACGCTACAATGGTCTGCCAGGCGTAATCCTGGAACTGAGCCTGAACGATGGCGATGTGGTGATTGAGGCAACCAGTGTAACCCTCAAAAAAATTACGGCCGATGACCTGAAATTACCCAAAGCGAAAGGGAAGAAAATCAACGATGCGGCTTATGATGCACTCATTCGTCAACACATTGCTGATAGTATGACCTCTCACCGGAATCCATACTGGGCTGTTCGGTATTGAGCCAGGAAACGAATTCCATTGCGGGAAAACACCAGTGAACAAAGATCAGTTGTTGACCTGACGAACGTCATATAGGTTACAATAGGCCACGCTTTATTTTGTGTCATCATTTAAACGAACACAACTTATGGCAACGCTCTCGCACTCAACAACTAATTATACAAATACAGCCGATTCTAGCTGGTTAGCTGCTTATAAAAACTACGTGGCTAAAGCTGAATTCAACCGCTTTGGCTGGGCGGTTTCGGCATTGGCTATTCAGGGTTGTATACTGTCGCCCGCCCTGTTATTGATCATGTCGAACTTTGGCGGTGGCGACTGGCAGTTTCTGGTGAGCATGCTTTGTTTTCTGTTGGTGCTAATCCCAATTCTGTCGGCTTTTCCAGTAAAATATATTTTCCCCGCATTTGCGACTAGCCTGGTTCTGCACTTGCTGATGATCGCCATTGACTTACTGTAAGTAAGGACTGTTAACGTCCATAAAACGAGCGGCCCGATGTACATCGGGCCGCTCGTTTTATGGTTTACGGCATTAGTCTTTCCCGTTCTCGCTTGGCGAAGCCAAGTGAGAACGGGGTTAGCAGAAATCTGCTCAAACCGTCTGTGAAAACAACCTTGTTTTGGCCGGGCCGACATTTAGCTTCGCGTAATTCAACCGCTCATCGAACGCCATGCAGATATTCCGAAGAAAGGGGCGACCTTCGGGATGGACGCGTAACCCTTCTGCATCATAGTCCAATAGCCCATCGAGTCGGAATTCGTCCAGTCGTTTGGCGAGGTCTTCCCACTCCCGTTTCGACCAACTGCCAATGTGCCAATGCGTTTCGCCCTGACACATGATGTTCAGAATTTGCCGACGCAGAAACTGATCCTGGTCATCGAGAACATGGCCACGTAGCAAGGGCAACTCACCTGCCATAACCCGATTGGTATAGGTATCTACATCTTTCTCGTTCTGTGCAAACGCCGACCAGACATCGCTGATCGAAGAAACCCCAAGTCCGAGTAGTACGCGCGTTTGCGTGGTTGTATACCCCATGAAGTTCCGGTGGAGGTGACCGGTTTCCATCGCTTTGTACAGGCTATCGTGCGTCCTGGCAAAGTGATCCATGCCGATTTCAACGTAGCCCGCACTCTCTAATAAGTCCCGGCCAGTTTCGTACAAAACTCGCTTCTCATCGCCCGAGGGCAAGTCTTCATCCCGAAAGCCGCGCTGGCCATTTCCTTTGAGCCAGGGTACATGGGCGTAGGAATAAAACGCAATACGGTCGGGCTGGAGCGTTAGGGTTTTATAGATCGTATCCTCGATTGAATCCGTAGTTTGGTGCGGCAGTCCGAACACCAGATCATGGCTTATTGATGTATAGCCAATCTGCCGTGCCCAGTTTGTTACCTGTTGCACATGTTCGAACGGCTGATGCCGATGAATGGCTTTTTGTACCACAGGGTCATAATCCTGAACGCCAAAACTTACCCGCCGGAAACCAAAGTTGTATAAAACCTGCAAATGCTGCCGGGTTGTGTTGTTCGGGTGTCCTTCCCAACCGTAGTCGGGAGATTCAGTTGGGGTAGCGCGCTCAAAGATTCCGGTTAAGAGCCGTTCCAGTTGATCGGGTGCAAAAAAGCTGGGTGTTCCGCCACCCAGATGTAGTTCGGCAATGCGTGGTTTTTCGGGCAATAAGTCGCAATACAGGTTCCACTCGGTTAGTAGAGCTTCTATATAAGGCACCTCAACCGCATGGTTTTTTGTGATGCGTTTGTTGCAGCCACAGAACGTGCAAAGGCTCTCACAATAAGGCAAATGGATATAGAGGCTGATGCCTGTTGTTGAATTCGTAGCTGAAAAAGCCCGTTTCAAATGGTATACCCAGGCGGCTTCGCTAAACGTGGCTTCGTCCCAGAAAGGTACGGTTGGGTAACTGGTATAGCGTGGACCTGGAACGTTATATTTCTCGATGAGCGGATTCATGGTTGATCGGCATAGGGCAGGGAGCGCGGTGCCGGGAGCCAGCTATAGAAACTGAGTACTAACCCTTTTTGCGTACTCCCCGCACCGTGCTCCCTGCCCTATGCACCCTGCTATTGTGTAAGCAAAAATGGCTTGTTCATGCGTGGTAACTCCTGAGTGGTATCAGGTCTCGGGTTGATGATGATCAGGAGTTAAGTTGCGCGCTGGTGCCAACTTGCCTCCAAATTCTGAGGTATGAGTACGGCTACGATTTCATCAACCATCTGCTACCACTGCGGCAATGAATGCCCCGACGAGTCAATCGTTCTTGATGATAAACCATTCTGCTGCGATGGCTGCAAAACAGTATATAGTATCCTGAGTCAACATCAGCTTTGTCAATATTATGACATTGAGCAACTGTCGGGTCAAGGCCGCACTACCAGACCGGGAAACAATCTGAAGGCCAGTGACGCCCGACAGACGCGGCTGGAGTTTCTGGATCACCCTGATATTGTGGCTCAATTGCTGGAGTTTTCCAGCGAGTCTACTGCTAAGGCTACGTTTTACATTCCCACCATTCACTGTAGTTCCTGCCTGTGGCTGCTGGAACACCTGTATCGGATTAATCCTGCTATTCAGCAGGCGCGGGTTGATTTCCTGAAAAAACAAGTCCATCTGACGTATAATCCCGCCGAGCTAACACTTCGTCAGGTAGTCGAACTGCTTAGTTCCATTGGCTACGAACCACTGATTAGCCTCAACGATGTGGTACAGGCCGGGCAAAAAATATCAAATCGGCCGTTTCTATACCGACTCGGCGTAGCGGGCTTCTGCGCGGGGAATATCATGCTGTTCAGCTTCCCCGAATACCTGGGCCTTACTGATCCGTCGTTCAAACACCTGTTCGGGATACTCAATTTGTTACTGGCCATTCCCGTTGTATTTTATTCGGCATCGGGTTATTTTGAGTCCGTCTGGACGGCACTGCGAAAGGGCACTATAAATATCGACTTTCCCATTCTACTCGGCATTCTGGTAGCCTTTTTTCGGGGGACTTATGAAGTGTTGGCGCTTGATGGCGCTGGCTATTTTGATTCGCTAGCAGGCCTGATTTTCTTTTTGTTATGTGGCAAGTGGTTTCAGCAGCGTACCCACGAATTCCTGTCGTTCGAGCGGGATTACAAATCGTACTTCCCATTGGCGGTAACGGTGGTGGGGCGCGGGGCAGGGAGCCCGGAGCAGGGCGTAAGTAGATCCGTTCCCCCTGCCCCCTGCTCCGTGCCCCTTGCCCAACTCCGTAAAGGAGATCGAATTCGGGTGCGAAATCAGGAGTTGATCCCTGCCGATGGCTTGCTTTATAAAGGCCAGGGCATGATTGATTATAGCTTCGTCACGGGCGAATCGGAGCCGGAAGTCAAGGAACCTGGTGCGCTGGTTTATGCAGGTGGGAAGCAGGTGGGCGAAGCCATTGAACTGGAAGTAGTGCGCGAGGTATCGCAAAGTTACCTGACCCAACTCTGGAACAACGATGCCTTTCAGAAGGACGATACCTCCCGAATCCGCACCTTCGCCGATGCGGTTGGAACGTATTTTACCGTAACCGTTATGTCGGTAGCTGCTTTGGTCGGTTTGTACTGGTATGCCTATCACGATCCCGCCAGGGCCATCAACGCTTTTACCGCCGTGCTCATTATTGCCTGTCCCTGTGCGCTGTCGCTATCGTACCCTTTTGCGTTGGGAAACGGCTTGCGGTTGCTGGGGAAACGGCATCTGTACCTCAAAAACGCCGATGTTATTGAAAAAATGGCTGCCTGCGATACTATCGTTTTCGACAAAACGGGTACACTCACGACCCCACAACATGCAGTAGCTGAGCGGTTCGATCGGCCCCTGCATCCAATTGATCGCGCTATGGTTGTATCGCTGGTTCGACAGTCAGCGCACCCACTTAGTCGTAAATTGACCAGCTATCTAGCAGACAACGTACCGCTTTCTATCGACTATTTTACCGAAGTGCCGGGGCATGGAATTCAGGCGCTTGTAGATGGTTTGGTTGTCAAACTAGGTACTCGTTCGTTTGTGGATCCTGCGGTCTGTGAGGACACAGGCCGTGGAGAGGTGGCTGGTTCACTTTCCGAAGCTCGTACCTATCTCAGCATCGATCATCAGTATCGGGGATACTTCGCCTTTCCGAACGATTATCGGTCAGGATTAGAGGTCATGCTGACTGACTTACGCGCCACGCATCAACTGTATCTGCTCTCTGGTGATAACGATCATGCCCAGACCGAATTGACTCACTTGTTCCCCAAGGTTGGGCAGATGCATTTTAATTGTCGGCCTGAAGAAAAATTAGCCTTCATTAAACATCTACAAGCAAACGATCGGCGGGTGATGATGGTGGGTGATGGCTTAAACGACGCTGGTGCCTTGAAACAGGCCGACGTGGGTATTGCCGTTACCGACGATACCGTTCAGTTCACCCCTGCCAGTGATGCCATTCTGGAAGCCGCTGCGTTAATGCAACTGCCCCAGATGTTGAACTACACTCGATTCGGTATGCGCCTGATCCGGTTCAGTTTTATCGTTTCTCTGCTGTACAACTTCATTGGTCTCAGCTATGCCCTAACGGGGAATCTGTCGCCTGTGGTGGCGGCTATTCTGATGCCGATCAGTTCGGCGACAATGCTGGCGATTTCTACATTGGGCATGCGCTTTCGGAAGATTTAAGGGTAGTCTAACGTGGGTTGATAACCGCCCGTAGCCACACTTTTCAGACTATTTTCTGGTTTGTTTCAACAAATTGGTAATTCCTGTCTTCACGTAGAAAGACCAATTGGAATTATCATGCCTAAGGAAACCAACAAAACCAACACGAACGATAAGCTTGAGGAACTGGACCAGAACCGGGAAGACAGTACCGGCCAGTTCCTGACAACCAACCAGGGTCTTCGCGTCAGCGATGATCAGAATTCACTGAAGGCAGGGCCAAGAGGAGCAACTCTACTGGAAGACTTTATTCTTCGCGAAAAAATCACCCATTTCGACCATGAACGGATTCCTGAGCGGATTGTACATGCTCGGGGGGCGGCTGCTCATGGTTATTTTCAGGTCTATGAATCACAGAGCGAGCTAACCAAAGCCGGATTCCTGCAAGACTCTTCGCTAAAAACGCCCGTATTTGTGCGGTTTTCTACGGTAGCGGGCTCGCGCGGATCATCGGATCTGGCGCGGGATGTACGGGGTTTCGCGGTTAAATTTTATACGGAAGAAGGCAACTTCGATTTAGTCGGTAATAACATGCCGGTATTCTTTATCCAGGATGCCATTAAGTTTCCCGATCTTATTCATGCCGTAAAGCCCGAACCCAATAATGAAATTCCGCAGGCGGCTTCGGCGCACGATACCTTCTGGGATTTTATTTCGCTCACACCCGAGTCGATGCACATGATCATGTGGACAATGTCGGATCGGGCTATTCCGCGGAGCTACCGGATGATGGAGGGCTTTGGCGTACATACGTTCCGATTTGTTAATGCGGACGGAAAATCTCGCTTTGTGAAATTCCACTGGAAACCCCTGCTGGGTGTTCATTCAGTTGTTTGGGATGAAGCACAGCTCATTTCGGGCCGTGATCCAGATTTCCATCGTCGCGATCTGTGGGATGCCATTGAAGGCGGAGCTTATCCGGAGTGGGAGTTAGGGGTGCAGATTGTGGAGGAAGAAGACGAGCATAAATTTGACTTCGATCTACTGGATTCCACTAAACTGATTCCGGAAGAGTTGGTACCTGTGCAGCGCATCGGAAAGATGACGCTGAACCGCAACCCGGATAACTACTTTGCCGAAACAGAACAGGTTGCTTTTCACTTAGGTCATCTGGTTCCCGGTCTCGATTTTACTAACGATCCGCTTTTGCAGGGCCGTTTATTCTCTTATACCGATACACAATTGAAGCGGCTGGGAGGTCCTAATTTTCACGAGATACCCATTAACCGGCCCATCGCGCCTGTCCACAATGGGCAGCGGGACGGGCATATGCGCCAGACGATCAACGTAGGTCGAACCAGTTACGGACCCAACGCCATTAACGGCGATTCGCCAGCGCAGGCGGGGCAGAAGGAGGGTGGTTTTACCAGTTATCCTGAACGGATCGACGCCAATAAAGTACGGGCCCGGAGCAAAAGCTTTATGGACCATTATAACCAGGCGAAACTGTTCTGGAATAGTCAGTCGGATACAGAGAAAACCCACCTGATAAAAGCCCTTCGGTTTGAGCTGGGCAAAGTGGTTGTCGATGATATCCGTAACCGAATGCTGATTCACCTGGCCCAAGTCGATGCAACTTTAGCAAAAGGTGTTGCCGAAGGACTAGGTCTGGATGTGCCTTCATCAAAAGATGTGCAGTTAAATAAAAGTGTTCCGGCTGATGCCAATCCGGCTGATTACCAGTCTGTACCGGCCAAGGCTACAGTGGGAAGTTCGGCAGCACTCAGTATGGCGAACCCGCCTAAAGTGGGAATTAAAACGCGCCAGGTAGCAATTCTGGCAGCCGATGGTGTCGATGCTTCCGCTTTGAACACGATGAAAGAGGCCCTATCGGCCGAGAAAGCCATTATCGCTATCATTGCCCCCCGATTGGGAATGCTCAAAACATCGACCGGCGAAACGATGAAAATCGACGCCAGTTTACAAACGGCAGCTTCGGTACTGTTCGATGCGGTTTACGTTCCGGGTGGTAAATCCAGTGTGAAGTCGCTGCTACAGGAAGACGAAGCCATCCGATTTGTTCACGAAGCCTTCATGCACTGTAAAGCCATTGCCGCCACGGGCGAAGGGGTTGAACTTCTGAAAGCTGCTGCGACTGGTGGGGCCGAAAAGCTATTAGACAGCGACGGTGTTATTACCAGTCTGGATGCGACTGACGCTGATGTTCCTTCGCAGTTTATAGAGGCCATTGGCCAGCATCGTTTCTGGAGCCGGGAGAAGAAGCTGGTATAAATTGGTTTTTGCAGAATGAATAAAGGGTAAACGTTGTGCCACGGTTCAAAACTGTGGCACAACGTTTACCTTTTATTCATTCTGCCTGATTCCCTGAAGACTTATCTTTGGGCATGCTCGCTTCCTCACGTATCAATGGTCAGTTACTGGTTGTTGTATTTGCCCAATTTGCCGGTACTTCGCTCTGGTTTGCTGGTAACGCCATCCTGCCTGAACTTCAGCCCCTATTAAAAGCTACAGCTCCAGGACTTACAAGTTGGATCACCTCAGCGGTACAAATTGGGTTTATCACCGGCACATTACTCTACGCGCTCTTTGCCATACCCGATCGGTTCCGCTCGACTTATGTCTTTCTGATCTCCGTTACATTAGCCGCCACCATTAATCTGCTCTGGTTATTGCTACCCGTAAAAGCAGAAACGATTTTAGCCAGTCGCTTCCTGACTGGTTTTTTTCTGGCAGGCGTTTACCCGGTTGGAATGAAGATTGCCGCCGACCGATTCAAACCCGTTTTAGGCCGGGCAATGGGCTTTCTGGTTGGGGCGTTGGTGCTGGGTACAGCCTTCCCGCATCTCCTACGGGGATTGGGTGGCAGCTTGCCGTATCGTACACTGATCCTGTCAGTCAGTTTGTTAGCCATTAGCGGGGGTGTTTTATTGACGTTGGTTGTACCCACAAAACCAGTGCAATTTTCCGGGAGTTTCTTCCGACTTCAAACGCTGTTTTCGTTGGGGAAACCCTCTGCCTACCGGCCCGCTATGCTGGGGTACTTTGGCCACATGTGGGAGCTATACACACTTTGGGCTTTTCTGCCATCCCTGATAGCCTACTATCGATTGCAACATCCCGATGCAGAACTAACGAATTCACTCTGGGCGTTTGGGGGTATTGCTGCAGGTGCTGTGGGCTGCGTGGGTGGAGGCTACCTGGCTTTACAGATTGGTAGCGCGCGGGTGGCCCGCTATTTATTGCTAACGTCTGGCGTGTGTATTCTGTTGATGCCATTGCTATTAACTGCACCACCCTGGCTGTTTGGGGTATTTTTACTGATCTGGGGAGCCGCAGCCGCTGGTGATTCTCCGCAATTTTCCACCCTCGTTGCCAGCCACGCTACACTCGATAACCGGGGCAGTATCCTGACGCTCGTTACCTGCTTCGGCTTTCTGCTAACGGTAGTATCCATCCAGTTCATGGCCTGGCTTGTGGCAACGGTTGGCCTCTCGGGCTGGCTGTTTTACGTATTACTTCCCGGCCCCATTTTAGGATTGTTGGCGATGCGGTGGATGAGGTGACAACTTACGGAAAATGATGGTTAGGCCGTCGCTTGCCTGCAGTAGATTGCTATTGAAACTTAGTGATTTTTGACGTAGCAGGGGGAATATGTCGCGAAACTAATCTTTTTGTTGTTCATGTTAAATAAAAGCCGATAATTGTACATAATCCTATTTGTAATGTTAAGAAGCTTAACATTACAAATAGGATTATGTTAGGAATAGTCACGTAATTTAACATTAACAATGGCATACGACCCTACCGTACCCTATAATGATTTGCCTAATCTACCTCCAGCAATTGATTTAAATAGCTCTTCTATTCTGAAAGTCTTGACGCTGGCTTCAAGGTTTTTAGGTGAACTGAATGGTTTATGCGCATCATTGCCAGATCCCAATATACTGATCAATACCCTGGTTGTGCAGGAGAGCCGTGATAGTTCGGCCATTGAAAATATAGTAACAACACAGGATGAACTTTATCGGGCCATAGCCGATGACGATGGTAAATCTGTAGCGGCTAAAGAAGTTCTCAATTATCGAGAAGCGCTCTATACGGGTTTAGGGCGTATGGATAAGCAGCATAATCTACTGATGACAAATATGTTTGTCGAGATTGTACAAACGCTAAAACAAAATCAGGCAGGTATTCGTAACTCGCCGGGTACAGCACTGAAAAACGCTAACAGTGGGGCTGTTGTTTACACACCACCATGCTGTGAAGATGTACTGAGACAGAAGCTAAGTGCACTTGAACAGTTTATAAATGAAGACGAACCAGATGGCCCTGACCCATTAATTAAAGTGGCTTTGATGCATCATCAATTTGAAGCAATTCACCCCTTTTTAGATGGGAACGGGCGAACAGGACGTATTCTGATTGCTCTTTATTTGGTGCAACAGAAGCTTTTACCTCAACCGGTATTGTATCTGAGCCGTTATATTAATTCTTATAAACAAGATTATTATCGGCTGCTACGATCAGTAACTGAGCAGGATGCCTGGACGGAGTGGATTGTGTTTATTTTAACGGGCATTAGCGAGACGGCACGGCTCACTACCAGTAAAATCAGACGTATGTTGCAATTGATGGCTGACCTTGAAATACCTACACGACAGGCGTTGGGAAACCGATACGACCATGCGCTGTTACAACTCATATTTACATTGCCTTACCTGAAAATTGAACTTCTGGAACGACGCGGATTAGCCACTCGCCAAACAGCCTCTATTTACCTGAAACGACTTGTCGAAGGAGGAATATTGACCCCGATAAAATCAGGCCGGACGACTTATTACGTCAACCAGCGCCTAATCGACCTATTAGCCGATTAAAAGCCAACTTCCCGAAAGTTTAAAGCTTTCGGGAAGTTCTAGTCACATATACGCTTCATCTCGCCCAAGCCTCAATTTCAATACACCTACCTTGTTGAGGAACAGAATCATCGGGTAAGCCGGGTCGAACTCGTGCCAGCGGAAACCACCGAAGTTAGGTCGGCCGCCGTATTTGTGGTGATTATTATGATAGGATTCACCCATCATCAGGAAATCGAAGGGTAACAGGTTTTTAGCCGTATCGTCCAGCTTGAAGTTGGTATAGCCGTAGCGGTGGGCATACCAGTTGATAATAGCGCCATGAACCGGCCCCATCAGAAAATGCACGGGCAGCAATAGAAAGAACCAGGGGGATGGCGCAAACTGAATATAGAATAGCGTATAGGCCGTACCCCAGGCCAGTCGTACGGGCCAGCGGTCACCAAACCATTCCATAAATTCCCAGTTAGGCACCCCCTTTTTGAACTTCGCCGGAATCGTATCCCGGTTGTTCAGGATGTCGTTGTAAAATAATCGGGTTTTCCACATCATATCGAACAGGTTGTCCGAATAGCTTGGCGAGTGCGGATCATATTGCGTGTCGGCGTGGGCGTGGTGCAGGCGGTGCATAATACCATAGGCGCGCGGGCTCAAAAACGACGAGCCCTGTCCAACAAACGTTACTATATAAAAGAACTTCTCCCAACCTTTGCTCATCGTGAACATCTGGTGGGCGGCATAGCGGTGGAGAAAAAACGTTTGCATTAGCACTGATAGGTACCAGTGCGCCAGAAAGAAAGCGACAATAATCATCTAGTAGTCATTAATGGTCAGCCATTGTCAGTTTATAGTCATTTTTTGTCTGTCAACTCAATCAGCTCTGGACAATGAATGACTATAAACTGACAAGAATGACTGCAAAATTGACTGACCATATCCCTTGCCTTCCTGACGTTCATCAGGCGGTTAGATGACCTTCATCAGTCTATTACTGATGGCGCAAGGCTCCTGCCTTGTGCCTTTATTCTCCGGCCTCTGGCTGATAGCGTTTTTCATTTACCAGCCAGAGGCTGGGTAATAACTGTCACAAGGCAGGAGCCTTGCGCCGTCGGCAATCAAAATCAGGCTGGCACCTGACGAAACTCATATTTCCTCCTCCGAAATCGCCCCACTTTTGAGCCACTAACCGACAAGGCGATGAGCATTATCTTTTTTATGATTGGGATTAGTCTACTAATGGCGCTGGGTTTTCTGGGCGCGTTTTTCTGGTCGATGAAAACCGGGCAACAGGATGATCTCTACACGCCCTCGATTCGAATGCTGCTGGACGACGACGTTCCAGTCTCCACTGAAACTCAATCAAACGCATAGTAACCCCTGTACTCGTTTATTATGAATGTTTCGTTTAATCAACCCACTGCCAGTCCATCGCCCGATCGAGCGACAGGCTCCATCGCGATCGGGCATCAACCGCCGGGTGGCGATACACCTGTGGAACGCTTCGCCTACGACAATAAAATTGTCCGGGATTTCGGGATCGCTACCATTATCTGGGGCATCATTGGCATGCTCGTTGGCGTTATTGTTGCCAGCCAGTTGTTTGCACCAGCCGCTAACCTTGGCAACCAATACACAACGTTTGGTCGGATTCGACCTCTACACACCAACGCAGTAATTTTCGCCTTCGTTGGAAACGCCATTTTTATGGGCGTGTATTATTCGCTGCAACGACTCTGTAAAGCCCGGATGTTCAGTGATTTGCTGAGCAAAATACACTTCTGGGGCTGGCAGTTGATTATTCTGTCGGCAGTAGCAACCCTTCCGTTAGGCATTACGACATCGAAAGAATATGCCGAACTGGAGTGGCCAATCGACATTGCCATTACGCTGATCTGGGTGGTGTTCGGCATCAATATGTTCGGTACGATTATCAAACGGCGTGAGCGGCATTTGTACGTTGCTATCTGGTTTTACATTGCTACGTTCGTGACCATTGCCGTACTGCATATCGTCAACTCGATGGCTATGCCGGTTTCCTTCCTCAAAAGCTACTCGATGTATGCGGGTGTACAGGATGCGCTGGTTCAGTGGTGGTACGGTCATAACGCGGTGGCGTTCTTTCTGACCACGCCTTATCTGGGCATGATGTACTACTTCCTGCCCAAAATGGCGAATCGCCCGGTCTATTCGTATCGGCTCTCGATTCTGCACTTCTGGGCACTGATTTTCATCTACATCTGGGCGGGGCCTCACCACTTACTGTACTCGTCGCTGCCCGATTGGGCACAGTCTTTGGGGGTTGTATTCTCGATTATGCTCATTGCACCCTCGTGGGGAGGTATGATTAACGGGTTGCTGACGCTTCGTGGGGCCTGGGATAAAGTGCGCGAGGATGCCATTCTGAAATTCATGGTCGTGGCCCTGACCTGCTATGGGATGGCTACGTTCGAAGGCCCAATGCTGTCGCTCAAGAACGTAAACGGCATTGCCCACTTCACCGACTGGATTGTTGCCCACGTACACGTTGGTGCATTAGGTTGGAATGGTTTTATGACGTTTGCGATCCTGTACTGGCTCATTCCGCGTATGTTCCGGACGCCGTTGTACTCGAAAAAGCTGCTGAATTTCCACTTCTGGATTGGCACACTCGGCATTCTGTTCTACGCAGTGCCCATGTACATTGCGGGCTTCACCCAGGGGTTGATGTGGAAAGAATTTACAAACGAAAGCGTTCTGAAATACCCGACTTTCCTCGAAACGACGCTCCAGATTCTGCCCATGCACATGATGCGGGCCGTGGGTGGTACGTTCTACCTGATCGGGGCTATTTTGATGGGCTATAACCTCTTCAAAACAATGGCTGCCGGTAAACTGGTCGCGAACGAAGAGGCCGAAGCACCGGCGCTGGCCAAAGTCTATACCCCAACGGGGGGCGACACGTTCTGGCACCGATCCTTAGAACGGAAACCATTTCCATTACTGATTGGCTCGCTGGTGGTGATTTTGATCGGTTCCCTTATTGAGCTTATCCCAACATTCATGGTGAAATCGAACGTACCAACCATTGCGTCGGTGCAGCCCTATACGGCTCTCGAAGTGCAGGGACGTGACATTTACATCCGTGAGGGTTGTGTGAACTGCCATAGTCAGATGGTCCGGCCATTCCGGTCTGAAACAGAACGGTACGGCGAATATTCCAAAGCGGGCGAATTCGTATACGACCATCCGTTTCTGTGGGGTAGCAAACGTACCGGGCCAGACTTGCACCGCGAAGGTGGCAAATACCCCGACTCCTGGCACTATCACCACATGAACGAACCTACGTCGATGTCGCCGGGCTCCATTATGCCATCGTACCCCTGGTTGATCACGCAAAAGCTCGACATCTCGAATACCGCGGATAAACTCACTGCGCTGAAAAAAGTAGGCGTTCCTTACGATGATTCAGGCATTTCATACGCCAACGAAGACCTGAAAAAACAGGCCGATAAAATCAGTGGCCAGTTGGCTTCGGAAGGTATCAAGGTCGGTTCTGACCGTGAAATCGTAGCCCTCATCGCCTACCTCCAACGGTTAGGAACGGATATTAAGAAAATGGAAACGGTACAGAAGTAAATGAATAATGTATAATGGAGAATGAATAATGAGGGCTGTAGGCTCTGTCTTATTGTCCCATATCACTCCATTATACATTGTTCACTATACATTATTCATTCACAACAATGTTCAAGCAATTCATCTCAAAAATTCCCGGAGCAGACGTCTATATGGTCGGCTCGTTCCTGACGTTTTTTGCCTTTTTTATCCTGGTCGGCCTGTATTTGTTGATTGCTGATAAGCAGCATCTTCGGCAAATGGGTAACCTGCCACTGGACGACTCCACCAAGCTTTAATCGAAGCCAACAATGAACCTTCTTTTAACAACAATTAGTGCTCCGGCCACCGAAAAATCGATCTGGAATCTGACCTCTGGCGAAGACTTGCTGTGGGTACTTGTCATGCTATTTATAACCGTAGGTGTGGGACTGCTACTGGCCGTTACGCTGAATATGGCGTATGTATTACGCCAGGCGCTGACACCTGCGGATGCCAAAGCGGCTAAAGCTGCTGATACCCGTACCACCTGGCAGCGGTTTACAGGCTTGCATGAACTAAGTCAGGAAAAAGACTTGATGATGGATCATGAGTACGACGGTATCGCCGAGCTCAATAACCCAACACCGCCCTGGTTCATGGGTCTGTTCTACAGCACGATCGCCTTTGGTGTTGTGTATCTCCTGATTTTCCATGTGATCGGCAACGGCAATATTATGGAGCAGGAATATACGCAGGAAGTAGCGATTGCCGAGAAAGAACGGGCCGCCTTTATTAAACTCGTGGCGGGTAAAATCAATGAAAATACCGTTACGTTGATCAACGATAAGAAAGGGATGGAAGCTGGGAAGGTGCTGTTCAATCAGTACTGTACGGCCTGTCACGGTCAGAATGCCGAAGGTAAAGTTGGTCCAAACCTAACCGATGAATACTGGCTACATGGTGGTAGTATTAAAGCTGTATTTCACACCGTTACTGAAGGCGTTCCTGAAAAGGGCATGATTTCCTGGAAAAAACAACTGAATCCCCTTCAGATTCAACAGGTAGGTAGCTACATACTGTCGCTGCAAGGTACAAAACCCGCTGGAGCCAAAGAACCTCAGGGCGATAAGGTTGCAGCAACGGCACCTGCGCAGAAAGTGGCCATGCAGTAAATTTTTGTCATTCCGACCGTAGGGAGGAATGACAAAAAATAAATAACAACACCAATGACACCTCAGCTCAACGCTCCTTCTGTTACAGAAACAATATCTGCCAAACGTCAATGGCTGTACCCCCGCGTCGTTAAAGGACGCTTCTACCGCTGGCGGACAGCGGTGGCATGGGTATTTCTGGCCGCCCTTTTTTCTGGACCATTCCTAAGTTATAATGGGCAACCGCTGTTTCTGTTTAATGTACTGGAGCGTAAGTTCAATATTTTTGGTGTTACCTTCTGGCCACAGGATTTTTATTTAGTCGCCATTGGCTTACTGGCGTTTATCGTTTTCATTGCCCTGTTTACGGTGGTATATGGTCGCGTATTCTGTGGCTGGGCATGCCCCCAAACGGTTTTCCTGGAAATGGTTTTTCGGAAAATCGAAATATGGATTGAAGGCGACTCGAATGCCCGAAGACGTCTCGATGCGGCACCCTGGACAAGGGATAAAATTCTGAAAAAAAGTGCCAAGTACAGTATTTTCTTTCTGATTTCGTTTGCCATCAGCAATACGTTCCTAGCCTACATTATCGGCAAAGATGCACTGCTGACGATCATCACCGATAATCCGGCCAATCACGTTGGCGGTCTGTCAATTATCTTACTGTTTACGGGTGTTTTCTACACGGTATTTGCCTACGTACGCGAATACGTTTGTACAACCATTTGCCCATATGGTCGCCTGCAAAGTGTGTTGTTAGATAAGCAGTCAGTTATGGTTGCTTATGACGATGTACGAGGAGAGCCGAGGGGAAAGTTAGTGAAGAGTGAAGAGTTAAGAATGAAGAATATGGTTGAGACGGACTATTCTTCATTCTTAACTCTTCACTCTTCACTGAACAAAAAAGGCGATTGTATCAACTGCAAGCTTTGTGTACAGGTTTGCCCAACGGGTATCGATATCCGTAAAGGAACTCAGATGGAGTGTGTGAACTGTACACTCTGTATTGATGCATGCGATGATATTATGGATAAAATTGATCGCCCACGCGGTCTGATCCGGTACGATTCGCTTGAGGGTATTCAAACCCGCCAACCCTGGCGGATGACCCGACGGATGATGGGCTATAGTGTTGTGCTCGTGTTACTGATGAGTGTGTGGGGCTTTCTGCTATGGACACGTAGCGATTTGGATACTACCCTGTTACGCGCACCCGGTCAGTTGTATCAGCGCGAAGCCGAACGCGGACCCGGCGGGGTACTGATTTCGAACCTGTACCTGATTGAGCTAGTTAATAAAACGCATAAGGAAAAACCGGTCTCGTTCCGGGTCGATTATCCCGGTGCTACGTTGCGGATGGTTCAGCCCCTTACGAAAGCACCTGCCGATGAACTAACGAAAGGAATGTTTTTTATTTTGTTACCAGAAAAAAATATCCACGAAGTCAGCACTAAACTAACGGTCGAAGTAGTCTCCGACGGCGTTGTGGTAGATCGGGTCAAAACAACATTTTTAGGACCAGTAAACTGAGCAGGGCGCATGGGGCTTGGAGCAGAGGAAAAGTTCTTCCTTTCTTGCTGAGTGTCCATGCCCCGAGCACCCTGCTCCAAGCTTTTTAAACTTATGAACTGGGGTAAATCAATCGTTCTCGTATTTATAGTATTCGCGGGCTTTATTGGTACTATGGTGTACCTGATGACCCGCGAGCGCATCGATCTGGTCAGTGATAATTATTACCAGAACGAAATCGACTATCAGCAGCAGATAGATCGGGTGAGAAACGCCCGGCAAATTCAGGCGGGTACTAGTACTGCTACAACCATGACATACCTGGCAGACCAGCATCAAGTTGTGGTTGTATTGCCCAATGCCCTTCAAAAAGGCGAAATCACCTTTTATCGGCCCGGCGATAGTCGGCAGGATTTTCGGGTGCCTATTGCGGCTAAACATCCAACTCAACAGCTTATTCCAACCCAATCGCTGGCAAAGGGCAACTGGCGCGTGCAGTTCACCTGGTCGGATGGGCAGCGGGAGTATTATAAAGAGGAACAGATTTTTATATAACTGATGTCGCCCTGGTTAACCACTGCTTTCCTGACGGGACTTATCAGTAGTCTGCACTGCGTTGGTATGTGCGGGCCACTGGTGGCTGCGTTGCCGGTGGGTCGGTTGCCTCAGGGGCAACGATGGAAAGCCGTGGGTTTGTATCATACCGGGCGTATTGCTACCTACAGTACACTTGGGGCCTTGGCGGGTACCATGAACTTAGGACTGAATCTGATGGGTTGGCAGCGTCCGCTGGCCGTTATCTGTGGTGTGGTTTTGTTAGTGAGCTTCCTTTGGCGAAAAGGATTACCTGCCCGTTTACGATGGCCCTGGCTGAATGTACAGATTACCACGCTATTTCGGCACCATCTGTATCAGCCTAACTGGGCTGATTTTGCCGGATTAGGCATCCTCAACGGACTGTTGCCCTGCGGCTTTACCTACCTGGCCTTAGCCGGAACATTGGCCACCAATACCCCACTGGCGGGGGCATCGTACATGCTCTTGTTTGGGGCTGGTACATTACCTGCGCTTCTGGGCGTTAATCTCGTGGCTGGCTGGATAACGATAGTCGGTCGCCAGCGACTCAATCAGGTGCTCTCTGTTGCTACAGTGGTGGTGGCGCTGCTGCTCATTGGCCGGGGCTTAGCGGATTACCAACTACCAATTAGTCCGGCAGATATTATTCCCATATGTCATGGATTACTAACCGGCAAGTAATTGTTAGTCTTTTTACCCCTAAATCCCCTTCAGGGAGCTAGGCTCGCACTTGAAAAAAGCCCCCTTATTGACTTGAAGAAGTTAACCGCCGTTTTGCTAGTCTTCAAAACCCCCAACCCCCTGAAGGGGGCTAAGTTCACTGGGGAGAAAAGCCCCCTTCAGGGGGTTGGGGGTTTTGAAAGCCCAAAAAGGACAAGTTTTATGTAGGCGGTTATTTAATGCAAATCAATCAGGGGATTTAGGGGTAAAACCGGTTGGTAAGTAGTTTCTGGAAGTTGAAAAGCCCTTGCATGGTTTTGCGAGGTGAGTGTGTATATTGATTCCTTAATTGGGAAACAGTAACACACTTTTCTTCTACAACCGGTGATTATCTACGAAGCAAAAAATTGGTTTGGCGCCCTAAAGCATTTTCATACCAGCTATAGTATTCGGGTACTTTTACGGCGGGTGGCCTATGTGAGTGGCTATGGAATATTGCTCACACTCATCGATCAGCATGTTGTCGATATTCATGTACCCTTCGATGGAACTCTCTTTTCATTGCTGGGTATAACGCTGAGTTTATTGCTGGTATTTCGCACCAATACCGCCTATGATCGATTCTGGGAGGGCCGCCGACAGTGGGGCTTACTTGTCAATTATAGTCGTAATCTGGCTGTTCTACTGGACGGTCTGCTGCCCGATGAGGCACTAGCCAATCGAGTTTTCTTCGCCCGCACACTTTCCAACTTTGCGCTGGCCCTCAAAGGTCATTTACGCACCGGCGTTGACATGGCCGAATTGGAAGACATGGGTAATGACGAACTGGAAACGTTGCCTGAGTATGCCCATATCCCCAGCCGACTATCGGCTTTATTGATGCGTCGGTTTCAGGCATTACGTCAGGATGGCCTGGTTAACGATGCCGATTTGATCACCATTCGACTGTATCATCAGGCATTTCTCGATATAACCGGCTCCTGCGAGCGCATCAAAAAGACTCCCATCCCGTTCTCCTACAGTTTCTTTATCAAGCTGTTCATTACATTGTATGTGCTATTGATTCCGCTCGTCCTGGTGTCAACCTACGGGTACTTTGGTATTGTAGCCACTACATTAGCAGCCTACGCCCTAATCGGCATCGAAATGATTGGCGACGAAATTGAAGAACCTTTCGGACTCGATTGCAACGACTTACCTCTGAACCAAATAGCCCAGAACATCCGCCGGAACGTACACGAAATTCTGAGCGTAAAACCGTCTACGACTGTATTGGCCAAGCCAGAAGTCGACTATATAAAAGTGAATTAATTGGCAGGGAGCATGGTGCAAGGAGCGTGGAGCAGGGTATGCGCAACTGTAGGCCCTGCCCCGAGCCCCTTGCTCCACGCTCCCTACTCATCACCGTTAACGCTTGGCTTCGCGGAGTGTTGCCTATCATTTTAAGGGCCTCTGGCCCGTTTTTTGTCAATGAAGGGGGCTGAGACTCATTACTAAGCCGAGGGAGAGGAGGCATCGGGCGAGACGCCCTATAATTAGTCAACACTCGGCAAAGCCGAGCGTTAACGGCAGGTGAATTAATTGGCAGGGTGCTCAGAGCGTGGAGCTCGGGGCCGTGCAGGGCCGTGTCCCGAGCTCCACGCTCCACGCTCATCACCCAATCTTCACCGACGTCATCGTGAGCGAACCCGCCACGGCACGGTCATTGAAGAACGAGACCGAGTCTTTTGGGCTTTGCAAACCCAGGCTGTATAACAGCGGTAAATAATGCTCCGGCGTTGGAATGGCGAGTGCCGCATCCCGACCCAGGCTATTGTAATTGATGAGTGGTTTGGTATCACCATCACTGATCAACTGCTTGAACTTATCGTTGAGCGATTTTGCCCAATCGAAGCCGAAATTGGGCACATCCATCTTGTCCCAGGCCACCATGCGCAGGTTGTGCACCATATTGCCACTGCCAATAATCAGTACGCCTTTGCTCCGTAACGCATGTAGTTCACGAGCCAGATCGTAGTGATACTGGGGGCCTTTGGTATAGTCGATGCTCAATTGTAAAACGGGGATATTTGCATCTGGATACATATGCCTGACAATCGTCCAGGTGCCATGATCCAGACCCCAGTCATGAGCTAATTCGACATGAGCCGAGTGGAGCAGCGCTGCTGTTTCTTTGGCCAGAACCGGATTGCCCGGTGCCGGATATTGTACATCGAACAAGGCTTTTGGGAATCCACCAAAATCGTGAATCGTTTCCGGAAAATCCATCGCCGTAATCTTCGTTCCTCGGGTAAACCAGTGCGCCGAAACGACCAGAACGGCCGTAGGCGTGGGAATTTCCTTCGCCATACTCGTCCAGCGACGACTGAACTCGTTATCTTCAATACCGTTCATGGGCGATCCGTGTCCAACAAATAGAACTGGCATAAGCGGACCTTTTTGCTCCAGATCGTCGGTAAATTTTTTAAAGGCAGATAAGGTGTTCATTGTAATTGCTCCTGTTAGAATGGTTTTTACAAACTGTTTGCGTTCCATACGAATTTGATGGTATTAAACACAGAGACACAGGGAACACAGAGTGTTATGTGTCTTTAATCAATACTTTATTTCTCTGTGTTTTTTGTGCCTCTGTGTTTAATTAATTGTTTACCGACCAGTCTTCAACAACAACTGGGTTCCAGCCTGCTTTCTGCACCAGCGTTGAAACTGTAGCCAAGGCTTCCTGGTGCGTGCTGATGAGAAATGCATCGGCCCTTTCTTCGCCCATGATGACTACGTTAACCACTTTAGAATTTGGGAGTTTTTGCTGCAATTCCTCGCCCATATGAATCCTTACAGGGTCCAAATGGGCACTGTCATCATCATTCAGAAAGGTGGTAAGGCAGATTGCAATTTTACAGGTAGCTACTTCCCGAATTCGGTTGCATAGTTCATTCAACGACGATTCGGGGACGGACAGCACAATAATATCGGCCTCCCAGGACGCATTCACTTGGCAGTCGATGGCTTCCACATCGGCCAGGGGCGTCGATCGCAAAAGCTGGTTGGTCAGTTTTTGCGCATTGACGAAATCCTGATCAAAAAGCAGCAGCCGATAGGGACCATCGACCAGTCGGATGGCCAGCTCAGTACCCGAATTCCCCAAACCGATAATGGCGATTGTTGGCTTCATGGCGATAGGTCGTTTTGCCAAATTATTGACGTTGATACGACAAAACTACCGCCACTCGGTAGGCAAAAACGATGACCTAGTACAAGAAATAACGTTATACAGGGTCAATGAAAAAGCAGGTATTGATAAGTATTATTACAGTACAAACTAGAACGGGGAGCTTATGAAGCTCCCCGTTCTAGTTTGTACTTATACCAGTGTGGTTTTGTAGCTATGAATATGTTATGTGAATAAGGAAAGAAAAAGCAGCGAAATTAGCTAGTCCATATTCTTGGATAAAGACTTTTCTACACTCCTCTATTCTAATTCTGTAAACGCGCTACCAGCTAGTAAACTTGCTTTGTTGCGACAGGGACTATCTAAAACCAGAAAGCTTATTCCGTTTGGGTTTTTATCCAGATGATAGAGCCAGTTACCCGCTTTTGCATGTACTAAGACAAAACTGCTATTCTGTTCGTATCGGGCTGTTGTAATCAGATGTTGAGCGTTGTTAGCATCATAAAAGCTAACGACTCCCCGGCTAAATTTCATAA
>NZ_BAAHBG010000015.1:72097-94250 GCF_054776855.1 Spirosoma migulaei
AGGGGCCGGGGGGCGTTTCACCCCATCGTTTAATGGCGTATTTATCCGGAGAATAATTTCATAATGACTACCGTGACGTTAGGCAGAAAAGCTTTTCCTTTCCAGGAGGTTCCTGACAATTCTACCGGTACAGGTGTTTGGAAGCTTAGAAGCCCCATAATGGTCAGGATATATAATATGTTTTTCATTACCGGCAGAAGTTTACAGTGAATCATTTTGGAAGTTTTGAAGGGTAGATATTTTTCTGTCGTATAAGTGGCATTATGGTAGCCTGAATCAAAAGTATAACATTTTCTTGTAGACTACTGGGCTAGATTTGCTTGCTACTGCCTCGGTCTGTGACCTCCTAGAACGCTTGAATTGTTAGTAAAAATATGGCCTGCGTCCTGGCTAATTGACTATCATCGGTAGTGAGCTAGGGTGCAACATCCACGGGCTTTTTTGAGACTTAGATAAAGTGCGCTTACAAAACGGGAACAATCGTTGAAAATCTGTTTAATTGAACGACCGCCTGAATTCCAGGGGCGACAGATTCGTTTTCGTTTTAAAGAGTTTACTAAACGATTGCGAGTGCTCAAATCCCAACGCGTAAGCCACTTCGCTTACCGATAAATTGGTGGTAGATAGCTTTTCTTTTGCGGCTGAGATCAGTTTATCATGAATATAGTGCTGTGCACTTTGCCCGATCAATGATCGCAGCATATCACTTAAATAACTAGGCGACAGGTTTAAATGATCCGCCAGATAGCCGACTGTCGGTAATCCCTGGCTTAACGAGGTTTCATCGGTAAAATAATGATCCAACACCTCTTCTAGCCTTTGTAGGAGATCGTGGTTTACGGCTTTGCGGGTAATGAACTGACGTTTGTAAAAACGATTCGCATAGTTCATCAATAGCTCAATTTGAGAAATAACAACGCCCTGGCTGAAATCGTCGATTCGGCTGTTCAACTCCTTTTCGATCATTTTAAAGATATCAATGATCGTTTCTTTTTCCTCTTCCGAAAGATGCAGCGTTTCATTGGTTGAATACGAGAAGAAGCCATACTGCTTGATGGTTTTGGCCAGCGAACACCCTAAAAAGAAATCCGGATGAATAAGCAGTGTATACTGCGAACATATGCTGCCATCGTCGTGACTGCTGCCGATTACCTGGCCCGGCGCAGCGAATAACAAACCACCTTCATCAAAATCATAATAACTCTGGCCGTACTTTAATTTGCCGCCGAGTTTTGGTTTGT
The DNA here is from genome assembly GCF_054776855.1 of Spirosoma migulaei. Lineage (NCBI taxonomy): Bacteria > Pseudomonadati > Bacteroidota > Cytophagia > Cytophagales > Cytophagaceae > Spirosoma > Spirosoma migulaei. Next base: position 73,339 of record NZ_BAAHBG010000015.1, read on the forward strand.
ACGATATTTTATAGAAACCCAGTACATGAGCGCCCGGTATGGCATTCATGGCTACGGGGGTATGAGCACCGTTGATCAGACTAACCAACGGATGTTTAGGCTTTGGTAAACCAAAGGCCCGGTGTGCATCGGCCAGCGATTCAATTTTATAAGGGCTGTTTTCTTCTTTTTTCATAGCTCAGTACATAAAACAGGATAACCGATATCAGGCTGACTATCGGTTATCATGGCTATTTTATCAATCAATTTTCCTGCGTCCAGGTTCCTTAACTGGCCTGACCCTGAGCCGCGTTGGAAACGTCGGCCCATTCCTCCCAGGTTGCCATCCGTTCAGCATAGGCAGTACGTACCCAGGGCAAATTATGACTGCCCAGAAAGAAACGTAGGGGGGGATTTTCGGCATCTACTACCTTGAAAAGCGCTTCAGGCGTTGCCGCTGGATCACCTCTTTCCAGAGATCTTAACTCACCAAAAAAATGGGTTTTAAAATCAGCGTAAATGTCGAGCCCTTGTGCGAACTTCAGAGATTCCTGGCTTCCAAACTCGGTGGCATAGGCACCCGGTTCAATAATGGTTACGTTGATCCCAAACGGTTTTACTTCCGTGGCCAGGCTTTCATGAATCGCTTCGAATGCCCATTTCGACGAACAGTAATAACCGATAACGGGTAACGTTACATGACCCAGGTTGCTCGATGTGCCGAGAATGTGACCGCCCCCCCTGCTTTCTCAATAAGGGCAAAGCCGCCTGAATAACAGAAACCGGGCCAATGATGTTCGTTTCGTACAGGGCACGAATATCGTCCGCGCTGGCTTCCTCAATGGTGCCAACCAGTGAATAACCGGCATTATTAAGCACAATATCAAGCCTGCCGAAGTGTTCGTGCGCTTGCTCTACGGCAGTTTTTACCTGCTCAGGCCGTGTCACGTCAAGCGCGAGTGTGAGCACGTTTTCGCCATAGTTTTCTTTCAGGTCGGCAATGCTTTCTACTTTGCGTGCGGTAGCCGCCACCTTGTCGCCACGCTTCAGAGCGGCTTCGGCCCAAACGCGCCCAAACCCACGGGAAGCGCCCGTAATGAACCAGACTTTAGGCGATGTTACAGGCGTTGGCGCAGGTTGATCGCTTACCTTCTCATTCTGATGTATCATGTGTTGTACCTTTTAATGATGCATCAAAGGTCAGGCTATCCAATTCGTCAGCTGTAGTCTAATTGAGGGGATTTGTAGTCAAATTGAGAAAGCTCTCCTACTACTCATACGCCAGTAAATCGCCTGGCTGGCAATCCAATGCTTTACAAATAGCCTCAAGGGTGCTGAATCGTATGGCTTTCGCTTTTCCGGTTTTCAGTATCGACAGATTGGCAAGGGTGAGAACCACTTTTCCGACAGTTCATTCAATGATATTTTACGTTTAGCCATCATCACAGCCAGATTTACAAGTATTAGCATGGCTTATATCGTTAGAAACCAGGAGCAGGATTCCTTTTTAAGGTACAGGCAAACTAGTAGTATGATGCGGCTTACAACAGTATTTATTGTTTTGATCATTACGCTGGAAGTAGCGTTGGCGCAATCTAAAAGCGACGTAATGTCCGCTGATTTAATGGCTCAGAAACAACTTAAGATTGAAGATGGTAAAAACGTCTGGATGTTGACCTATTTTCGTCAGCGTTATCCTACCCGGATTGAGGTTGATGCCAAGGGAAACATAATTGAGGTTCCCTTGCCTGACCCCATGCTGATTAATAAGTTGCACATTGCCTTATCAACCGATGGGCGGCATTGGACTCCTTTAAATGACAATAAACCGGTTTGGGACCAGCATGTCCGCGATCCCTATGTACGTCGAGGCCCCGATGGACTTTGGCGAATCTTATCAACGGGTGGCGGAAAAAGCGTTGACCGGGAGAAGGTAGGGCCAAGCTGTCTTTATATGACGTCCAGGGATTTGATTCATTGGCAGCTTGAAGGCCCTTTGCCCCTGATGAAAGATGTACGGAATGAGTCAGGGGCCTTTGCCGGAAATATTTGGGCTCCCGAATGGTTCTATGATGACAAAACAGCCGAATATATTTTATTCTGGTCGTCGTCGTTTAAAGATGTGGGCTGGAAGGAAAGTCGGCTGTGGTACTGTAAAACACGTGACTGGAAAACATTTACGCCCGCTCAGGTACTATTTGCCCCGCCTTACTCAGTGATCGATGGCACTTTGTTAGCGCATAAAGGCACGTATTACCTGTTTCATAAAGAGGAAGAGTTTGGCGCTAAAACCGGCGAAAGGCGGGCTATTCGGGTAGCTAGCTCCAGCAAACTTGAGGGGCCTTATCATGTTATTGAAGGGCCTTTGAATAATGGGCAACTAGTACCAGTTATCACGGAAGGCCCCACGATTATAAAAGACCCGATCAAGCCTGGGTGGTTGTTGCTGTATGATTACTGTATGACGAACCGATTTGGGGCTTCGTACTCGCCTGATTTGATTCATTGGACGGTTGACGAAGACATACGTTTTCCGGATGCAGCCCGTCATGGTTGTATATCCCTACTAACCGCCGAGGAGGCCAAAGCATTACTGAAAACGTATTGAACAGGGCTTTCGCAAAAAGCCGTGCCACGGTTCTTACATGATGCAGAAATAAACCGTGGCACGGCTTTTTGCGAAAGCCCTATTTAAGTAAGCCAGCGATTTCATAATCATGTGATCGGGTACGATTTGACCTCCTATTACTTCATACTCGCCTGGATTGCTGGAAAAAATAAGGCCTGTGTTTCCACAGGCCCAGGAGAGGTAAGGGGTTTATGGTACAGATCAGGCTACTGAACTCGATGGAGAAACTGGCTTTGTTGCCTTTGTTATATGATTTTGGAAACGTCTTGTTTTAAGGAGCCGTTTACTGGAAATTAAATCATCACACCTGGTAGAGTGATCCTGGCTGGATGCTGGCAAAGCTGACTGATAATCGCATTGATAGCAAAGACTTGATGACTGAATAACCAGGGCTACCGGAATTAATGAAGCAGGTCTGATAACGTTTCTTAACAATAAAATCAGACCGAGCAGAATTGCCGGTATACTCAGCAGTTGCCCCATATTAAGGCTCATACTGTCTTCAAAGGCCACCTGATTTTCCTTGAAAAACTCCCAGACAAACCGGAAACCAAACGTCCAGATTAGAAATATACCGAGCATTGTACCCGGCGCTGATTGATTACGGTACGCTTTCCAATACCAGAATAAGATAACGAAAAGAAGTAGGTAGGATAAGGATTCGTACAACTGAGTGGGATGACGGGGTACCTGGCTAAACTCATGATCTCTTAGAAAGACGAACGCCCAGGGGAGAGTAGTCGGTTTCCCAAAAATCTCGGAGTTCATCAGATTGCCAAACCGGATAAAGGCTCCCGCTAAGGCTATGGTAATGCATATACGGTCGGCAACCCACAAAAACGTTTGACCGCTCGCTTGACTGGACTGGCGACGCGAATAGAGCCAAAGGCCAATAATGATGCTTATAATAGCCCCATGACTCGCTAATCCATCAAAAGGCGGAGTTATAATGCGCAACGGATTCTTGATGAACATGTAGGGCTCATAAAACAAAAAGTGCCCTAGTCTCGCCCCCAGAATCGTTGAAATCACCATTGTCGTTAGCAGGGAGTCGGTATCAGCAAGAGGCTTCTTTTCAGTTCTGAAAATGTGTGTCATAACCTGAACCCCAAGCAGGAACCCGGTGGCAAACAGTAAGCCGTACCACCGCACTGGCCAGGAACCAATACGGACGATTTCAGGGTCAACATTCCAGATGATGTAGTGAAGCATAGTTTTCCGGTTGTATAGGTTAACCTAGGGCAAAACTATAACATTTTCTTGCCGACTGCTACCCCTGGATTGGTTTCTATTGCCTCGGTCTGTGCCTTCTCAAACTACTTGGATGGCTAGTACAACTACAGTCTTTGAGGACATAGGCTGAGAGGAGCCCTAGATAAAAAAAATAGTCCGGGAGCGGGTGTCAAATGAGGAAAGGCCACCCTGGCGTAAAGTACAAAACGGACCATTATTTTTTTGCCGACTCATAAACCAGTTGCCCTTCATGGAAGACGGCCCTGACCGAAAATAAGACCTCGGCGAAGTTGCCCTCCAAGTCGCCCTGAAAGGCCACCAGGTTCGCTTTCGACCCCTTTCGTAGGGAACCATACGTGGGAGAAATCCCTAGCGCTTTGGCTGCATTCGTGGTCGCAAATCCTAGTACGTCTGGTACAGGAATGCCTGCTTCATGATAAGCTAACAACACATCGGTAGCTCCATTACCCCGCTCAATCCCTTTAATGAAATTATAGTAGTCTGATCCTGAAACAATCATAATACCCTTTTTAACGGCTCTTCGCAGGCGGTCGTGAAAGGCATTTAGATTAGTGGTCAAATAATCATCAGCTTCTTTCCCTTTCATGCCGATACCCGCTACCAATAACTTCCCTTTGTGGATGGAGACATCAGTTGGCACTAAGTAAACCTTTCGTTCGGCCATCAGGCTCAAGGTACTATCCGATAACGAATAGCCATGTTCAATTCCATCAACGCCGGCTAAAACCGCATCCCGTGCCGATTCATCATAGGTAGCATGGGCCGTAACGGGAATCTGATGGGCGTGGGCGGTTAAGACAATCGCTTTAATCTCTTCTGGGGCTAAAACGCGATTATCGGTGTTCATGCAAACTTTAATGACATTAACGCCCTGTTTAATATGGTCTAAAACGGCGGTTCGCGCATCGGCGGCTCCCCGGATAACCCGATATTCCTGATCAATGATGAAACTATCGGCGGGGAAAAGCTTACCAAATTGCCCTCCGGGTGGACTCATAATTGGTCCTGAAGCATACAAACTCGGCCCTAGTGCCTTATTCGCGAGGAGTAGTTTTTGTAGACGAATATCCAGATACTGCCCCGAATTCCCTACATCCCGAACGGTGGTAATCCCGGCTTGAAGATGTTGTTTTGCAATAGTAAGGCCTTGCTCGATGCGTTGCTGAGCGGGCAGCTTGGCAGCTTCCTGGAAACCCGTTTCCGTTTGCGTTTTCTGCTCAATGAGTAAATGAGTATGCGCATCAATCAGACCGGGAGTAAGCGTACAATGGGCTAGATCAATAATTGTTGTGCCCTTGGGAACGGCAAGCTTCACACCTACATCACGAATAAGGTCATTTTGAATAAGAATCTGCTGGTCTTTGAGGAACGTACGGGTATCACTATCATAAAGCTTACCCACGCGTAGTAACGTAAACCTGGTAGCGGGTGTTTGGGCACAAACAAGTGTGCAGTATAATGTAGATAGGGCTAATCCCAAGGCAGCTATTTTCGGGAGCATATGTTTGTGGTATAGATGCGTATATGTTTATCTAAAGCAAAAATAGAACATTTTGGCGTTGCCTGCTAGGCTATATTTGGTTTCTATTACACTAGTCTGTGTCCTCATAGAACGCCTGGATTGCCAGTAAAAAAACGGCCTGTGAGGAAGCAGGCATAGAAATGTAAACTAGTCGTTGGTATGTTTTCGAGCCCGGATTCGGCTGAGAAAGGCGGGCGTAATGCCCAGATAGGAGGCAATCATATGCTGCGGAACGCGCTGCACAATCTCGGGGTAGCGCTGCACGAATTCGGTGTATTTTTCTTCGGCCGACTGGCTTAGTGATAACACGATCCGACGATGGGTGGCTACGTAATTATTCTGAAGCATAATGCGCAGATAGCGTTCCATTTTGGGGACACCACTTACCATTCGCTCCATATTCGCCCGATCCACCAGGAGCAGCTCGGCATCTTCCAGGGCTTCAATGGTATAGTCGGAGCGTTCGCCCGTCAGGAAGCTATACATATCACTGGTCCACCAGCCTTCAGGCGCAAATTGCACAATGTGTTCAGTTCCTTTGCTATCGACGGTGTAAGCCCGTAAAAGCCCTTTATCGACAAATGTAATGTACTTGCAGATGTCTCCTTCCTGTAGAAGATAGTGTTTTCGGCGAAGTTTTTTAGGAATAAAAAGCGTTTTCAGGAACGTAAACTCGTCTTCCGTAAGGTCAACCAGTCGGGCAATGTGGGTTTGAAGACGGTCGTACATAGGCAGTTTGACGTTTTTAGTGCGAGGTTTGATGTTTACAGGCGCAAGTTGGTGAATAAGACCAATTGGAACCGGTAAACATCAAACCTCGAACGTCAAACCACAAACTTACAATAGATTCAGGCTCATCATGCCCGACAGGAACTGAAGGCAGCCGTCTTTGATCCGGGAAAATTCGTTGACAAGGGCCGTAGTATGGCGCTCAATAGTGGCCGATAAGCCAAAGCGCGTATTGGTGCACTCCAGTTGCTGGATGTCGGCGGGGCAATCGGCACCTTCGCAAATCATGTCGCGGTGCAGCCGATTGAGCTTGGTTTGGAGGTGGTTCAGGTCTCGGTAATAATCGACGGCGTCGTGGCGCAGGCTACGACAGTTGTATTGTTCCATTACTTCGAGTAACAGCGACCTAAGTTGACGAATTTCTTCTTCCTGTTGGCGAATAATATATTGCCAGTGCTGGTGGTCCTGATGGCAGGTGGTTGTAGATACCGAAGTAGTGGAAGTTGTAGGGTTCATATAGGCTAGTTGTTAGTTTCTTAGAAAAGTCTGTTCCATTTGGTTGAAAAGATCGGGACTATCGACCGGACCTGAATAACGCCATAATTCCTGCCCTTGCCGAACTAAGGCAAAAGCGGGTAAAGACGTAAATCCGAAGCTATGAACCACTTCGGGGTGGGTTGATTCACTCACGCGCATGACCCTTACGGCTGGATTTAAGATGAATCGGGCCTTTTCCAGAAGTTGGTCGATTTCGACACGTTGAGCTGGAGATGCAGATGTAAATATCAACAGCACAGGTCGTTGGGGTGCATCTGTCAGCAACGAAGAATGAGGTGTCATGACAATAATCCGGTTAATGTCTCAAAATTGGCGTACTTATGCCAACCAAAGGCTGAGACAGATCAACTGAAAAACTGATTTTAATCAGCTGTATCAGGCGCATACACGCTTACTTTGCAAATAGCTTTTACCAGGGATTCTGTGGATGCTTTGGACTCTGTAGATTCTAGTGTATTAATAAACAACGTATTAGCTCCATAGAGCCCATAGTAGCCATAAGCATCCAGAATCATTTTGCCTGATTACATCTATGTTCGACGACTCGTTTGAGGCCGTTTTTTCCCATGCTACCATTGGCATCATCGTTTCGAATGAACAGGGCCGTATTGTTTCCGCGAATCGGTATGCTCGTGCTTTATTTGGCTACGATGAGGACGAAATGACGACCATATCTGTTGACGCACTTGTGCCTGATTCGATTGTGCAACGCCATGCCCAGTTGCGCGCTTCGTTCAACGCTAATCCGCAAATACGGGCTATGGGTCACGGACGCGATTTGTACGCCAAACGGAAAGATGGTTCAATATTCCCGGCCGAAATCAGTTTGAGCTACTTTTATCGAGAGAATACGCTCCTGGCAGTAGGCTACATTATTGATATTACCGCCAAAAAAGAGGCCGAGCAAACATTACTCGAACAGAAAAGCCGTATTGAACAACTCAATGCCGAGTTAGAACAGAAAGTGGCTGATCGAACCCATGCTCTCATGGCCACTTTACATCAGCTGGAAGGGTCGAAAGATGAGCTGGCAAAAGCACTGGTGGCCGAGCGTGAATTGGGCGAGTTGAAGTCCCGATTTGTGTCAATGGCGTCGCACGAGTTCAGAACTCCACTGAGTGCGGTGTTAACCTCGGCATCGTTGATTGAAAAATACCCGAATGCCGATCAACAGGATAAGCGGTTGCGGCATGTTCACCGGATTAAATCGTCCGTTAACCATCTAAACAATATTTTAGAGGAGTTTCTGTCGGTAGGGCGGCTTGAAGAAGGACGGCTTGACGCCATCTGGTCGGAGGTTGATGTGTATGGGCTAGTAGCCGAAGTAGTGACCGATTTACGGGACATGCTGAAGCCTGGACAACAGATTCAAACTCAGATAGACTGCTTGCTGCCAGTGCGTAGTGATCCATCGCTCCTACGAAAAATTTTGGTGAATTTATTGTCTAATGCAATTAAATACTCTGGCGATAATCAGGACATTAATTTGGTTGCTCATAGCCATGAAAGCGTCTTTCAGCTAACCATCAGCGATCAGGGTATTGGTATTTCGCCGGAAGACCAAAAACACCTGTTCGAACGCTTTTTTAGAGCCAGAAACGCAACTAATTTTGCTGGTACGGGTCTTGGCCTGCATATCGTTGCCAGATACCTTGAACTGCTGGGTGGCACAATTGAGTTGACCAGCCAGTTAGGCGAAGGCACTACCATTACCCTTACATTTCCTCCCTCATGAAAACTATTCTGCTCATTGAAGACAATGCCGATATTCGGGAGAACACGGCAGAGATTCTGGAATTATCCGGTTACCGCGTGCTGACTGCCGAAAATGGTAAGCTCGGTGTTGAACTGGCCCTCGCCGATCATCCAGACTTGATTATCTGCGACATTATGATGCCCGTTTTAGATGGCTATGGCGTATTACATATCGTTAATAAAAATCCAGACCTAAATGGTATTCCGTTTATTTTCCTGACGGCTAAATCCGAACGGGTTGACTTTAGAAAAGGTATGGAATTGGGTGCCGACGACTACCTGACCAAGCCATTCGATGATACTGAATTGCTGAGTGCGGTTGAAGGACGCCTGAACCGGTTTAATAAACTTCGGGCCGAGAGCTATAATCTGCAACAGGAGGGGCTCACGCAGTTTCTGGACGACGCCCGTAAAGTAGGTGGAGGTCTGCAAAGTTTATCTGCTGATCGAAAAACGCATCACGTTTCTAAAAAACAGTTTGTTTATACTGAAGGCGATGAGCCAACACGCCTTTATTTTCTAAAAAGTGGACGGGTCAAAACAACTCGCGCCAATACAGATGGTAAAGAGCTGGTAACGGGCCTGTACGGGCCAGGGGAATTTTTTGGAGACCTGGCTTTGCTCGAGGAAACGGCCTATACCGACTCCGCCCTCACGCTCGATGACTCGGAACTGGTGTATATTCCTAAAGATGATTTTCGGCAACTGCTCATAGCCCAGCCTGAAGTAGGGCGTCAGTTTGTGCGCCTGCTGGCCGGGCGTGTTAGTGAAAAAGAAGATCAGTTGCTGGGTATGGCCTACAGCTCACTCCGTCGGCGTGTGGCCGATGCCTTGTTGCGACTTCAGGAGCCTCTGCCCAATGGAGACCCGGCTCCTCCTATTCAGCTTTCTCGTGATGACCTGGCGGCCGTTATTGGCACAGCTACGGAATCACTAATTCGTACTCTGAGTGAATTCAAACAGGATGGCCTGATTGAGGTGAGCGGGGGGGGCATCCGGATACTGAAACCCGATAAACTCCGTCGGGCCAACTGGTAACCGTACAACTGTTGATGCTGTTGTTGCTATAGAATCCCTTAGCATCAGCAGAATTAAACGGGATGAGTAGCAGACTGGATCTGGCAGTGGTGTGGGTGAACTAGAATAGCACTAACCTGCCATTGACCAGAATCAGGTTTTGGATTGAGCTAGCTCAAGTAGCAAGGGCAGATGACGGCGTAATTTTGACAGGAATACTTGGTACGATACCGTATGAAAAAAGCCCTGCTGCTCACTGACTGTTCTGTTGACTTAGCCTTATCGGTAAACCGTTGGATGCAAAATCAATCGGACTCAATTGATTTAACAGTTGTCTATGCCTTTGGGCTCTCCGCTGATCCAGATCAACCGCTGAAAGCTGCCGCTCACCGTACCGCTAAACAGGAGGCTAATGAGAACCTAACGCAATGGCTTAGCTGCCTGCCTATGCCCTGGCCGGGTAAAATTCAAACTGAAACACTCTTGGGTGAGCCTGAGCTGGTCATGCGGATTCATTTATTGCTCCGTCAGTATGATTATCTGCTCATTGATGTTGAGCAGCAAGAGGTTATATCGGCGTTTGTAGCCTGTAAGAACTACATTACGACTGAACTACACAACCTAAGCCTGCCTGAGCCAGAAGACCATAATTACTCACCTGTGCTGATGCAGACCGTAAGTCAGTGGTTGCGGGTACCGGTTACAGTACCCGCAAGTCGACAGGCTTAGACTGAATTATCAATACCGTTCGTTCCCTTCTTCTTCCTCTTCGGCGAGTTCGGTAATTTCCTTCTCTAGTTCATCGTCCGACAGATCGTCATCTGATAGATCATCGGCCGAAAATTCGTCGAGTTCTTCGTCGTTTGATAGCTCGTCTGTTGCATGGCGTGCTGTAGCTGTATCGGTATATAAAAGAGTGTCTGATGCTTCTTCTTCGCCAGGATTCAAAATGTCTGGACTGTTATTAATGCCTAAGCCTGCATAAACAACGGCCCCTTCGTCATCATCGTTGTCGGGTGCATTGTTATGTTGGGGAGATAGGCCCTTTAATGAATTACCTAACGTTTGGTCGGGGCTTTGCTGATCGGCGTTGTTCGTATTTTCCATGGCTATCACTTGTTTAGTCAAGAGTCGTTTTTGGTATTGATTAGTACCGTCTATTCCTGGTTATTGACTAACTACTGGCAATTAAAAGAGTTTAGCTGGTTGGGCCTCTACACCGATCAAGTTTCTGTAATTCGTCTTCTCTATCAATACCTCAATCCCAAGGTTTCGCCTTACTACTGGTTTGCATTCTGCTACAATGCATTCATTAGTAATGGTAAAGACCGCTTTAACTCTGGTAGTGATAGAAGTAGCATAATTAGAATACAATAAATTAATGTAGAGATACTATAAGTTTATGTTGAGTAAGTAAGCCATTCCACATCTATACAAATTCTGTGCAAATTGAAGTAGAATTATCTAGTGTTTGATTAATAAAAACGTTCATTCATGCTGAAAAAAGGTCTATTTGTATAGTTATATCCTTTATTCATAATTAATGATAAAGTTAATTTTAGTTCTAAGTGATTTATATTGAAGAAAGCGTCTGTTCGCTTTAAAAATAGCATTATACAGCATGTTTTTTTGCCTACCTACTTAAGTATAAATAGATCAATAGTTTCACGGTTACATTATTGCTAGTCTATTTTCGGCAATACATAAAATTAAATGTATTTATAATTTATAAATTAGTTACATTTTGTTTGATTCTCTATCTAATACTACTAGTTAAGCTGGTGATGGATAGGTGGTTAATGTTAGCCGTTTAGTGAATAATTCAATCTGATCCCATTCAATAATCGTCCTGTCCAGCCCTTGCAGACTGTGTATGGATGGTTGTGCCCTAGTTGTACTACACCAGCAATAAAAAGGGATTGGTTGCCTTGCTGGTATTACCTTTTTTATATCAAGCCTATCAGTAACTCTATGAAAAATCTTGTACCGTCTCTTCTACGAACAGTTCTCTGGCTAGGCCTTTTTGTCGCTGTTTCAGTGATGGCTAAAACATTCACAGCTACTTTCCTAAAGGATAATGGCTCTGCTGAATTCGTGGCTTCTGCCTTGTTGCCTAAGTCAGGTGAAGTGGATAAGGGTAAACAAGTAAGCTATGCTACCTCATCAACTACACCTACGCTTCCGCAGCCAACAGCTGCCTGCTCACTAACGCTTAACCGAGTCGACGTGTCAGATTGTTATTCGGTTAGTGGCGTTAGCAAAGCAACCATAAGCGTTGAGGTAGGCTGGCAGGATGGCCCTACAAATGACTATATCGTGGTTACAACTGCTGGACAAAGCCGTACAATTGTTCCTGGTATCACAACGGTAACCTATCCTCAACCGACTACACTACTCATTCAGGGAACACAGAATATCGTTACGCCACAGGTCGTTGCGTTTGAAGTTGCCTTAACGGGAGCCGCTAGTAATGGTACGGTCACTGCTCAGTTTGCAGACAGCCCCAGTTGTCAGGCTAGCCAAACATTCAGCCTCCCTGCAGCTTGTCCGCCAACCAACTGTAACGGGAGTCAGTTAGGTGGGATTGTTTATCGGGATTTTAATGCAGATGGTATTCAGCAGACGGCCGAAACACAGGGCGTTTCTAGTGTTAGTGTTACGGCTTATGACTGTAATGGTACCAAATATGGGCCGGTTCTAACAGATCAGTATGGGAAATACCTATTTAGTAGTACCAGCATTCAGTACCCGGTTCGAGTAGAGTTTAGTGATCCGTCCGGCGTTGATGTGGGAACGGTTTACGGCGCAAATAGTAAATCAAATGTTCAATTTGTGAGCCAGGCCACCTGTTCGGTTAATTTAGGTATAGCTAACCCAACGCTATACTGTCAGTCGAATCCTACTATTTTTATTCCGTGCTACACCTATGGGGACCCACTAAACCTTAACCCATCACCCGCCGTAGCGGATGCTGCTTTATCGGCTAATTCAGACGCAATTGTTAGTTTTCCCTACGATGAAAGTAATACGGCTGCAACGGGTATGACGCACATTGCAGAAGCGCATGCAGTAGGTACGGTTTGGGGCTTGGGCTATAACCGGTTAACCAAGGATTTATTCTTATCGGCAACGCTTCACCGGCATGCTGGTTTAGGGCCACTCGGTGTTGGTGGGCTGTACGTAACCCATACCAGCTCGGCCAGTGCCACTACCGAAAGTTTCATGGATGTATCCAGTTTAGGGATTGATGTGGGCGCTGCTTTAGTACCCGTAAATGGTGCGGGAGGACGCGCCCTTTCGGCCGACAAAACCAAGCCCAGCCATGATGCCGCCGTATTTTCTTTAATTGGCAAGGTTGGTATTGGCGGCTTAGAGGTTTCGGAGGATGGGCAAAAGCTCTGGTTCGTTAACCTCTATGACAAAAAGCTGTATAGCATCGATATTGCTGCTTACAATACATCGGGCACTAAGCCAACCAGTGCCCATGTAAAGTCCTATACAATTCCGGACCCATCCTGTGCTGGCGGTAGCTCGCGTCCTTGGGCGTTGCACGTGTATGGAGGTAAACTGTATGTGGGTACCGTTTGCGATGCATTAACGTCACAGAATAAGTCAGATATGCGGGCCTACGTCTATGCCTTTGATCCAGCTAGCTCGGCATTTAGCCCGGTCTTCGACTTCCCGCTTACCTATCCTAAAGGGTATGGTATTTCGCCTAAAAACTCGCCGGGTCAGGCCGGAGCCGATAGTACAGGCTGGTATCCCTGGACCGATTCATTCGATGATCTGGTTATTGCGACCAGCACAGCGGTATACAAGAGTTTAGTACACCCGCAACCTATGCTGGCCGATATTGAATTTGATGTTGATGGCTCGATGGTGCTGGGCTTCGCCGATCGGACGGGACTACAGGGAGGATATAACAATTACAGTACCGATCCTTCCAATACACAGCTGTATACAGTTAACCCGGCAGCGGGCGATATCCTGCGCGCCTATAATTCGAATGGCTCCTATATTCTGGAAAATAATGGAAAAGTAGGGCCCTTCACGGGTACGGGCGTTACGAATAACCAGGGGCCAGGTTTTGGCGAATTCTATGACGATAACTATTTCGACGGCAGTAAATTTGCTCATACCGAACTGGCCCTGGGCGGATTAGCGCTAAAGCCAGGAAGCGGACACGTAGTAGGGGCCACAATTGACCCTGTTGCTACGGTAGCCAACTCGGGTGGTGTTAAATACTGGAATAATGAAACCGGAGTTGCAGAGGCAGCCGCCATTGTCTATACAACGGGTACTGATCCAGGTACGTTTGCGAAAGCTGCTGGCTTGGGCGAGCTCGATTTGAACTGCGATCTGCTCCAGGTTATTGAAATCGGTAACCGTGCCTGGGTTGATACCAACAAAGACGGTATTCAGGACCCCTGCGAGAAATCACTAGCTGATCTTCAGGTCGATTTGTACAAAGGGACGACCAAAATTGCGTCAACTACCACCAACGCAGAAGGGGAGTATTACTTCTCCAACAAGGCGAACCTGACAACAGGAACCTGGCTGGGTACCGGAGCAGATACAACTCTTCTGGCCACTACCGCTTATTCATTAGTTTTTGGGGCTACCCAGTTCAGTGGCAACATTCTAACTGTTAACGGGAGCAAATTGACCCTGACAGGTGCCAATAGTACGACAACGAATGCGAATGACCTGAATGATTCAGATGCTCTGGTAACTACAGTTGCTGGTATTACTGCACCTGTTATAAGCCTGACAACGGGTAATACGGGTTTTGTCAATCACAATTTCGATGTTGGATTCGCTTGCGTATCCACGCTGGTTGCCAGCGTAAGTGTTACACCAGCAACCTGTAACACCGCAACACAAACGGCGAAAAGTGATGCTAAAATCAACCTGGCTGGTATCACCAATGCTGATAAGGCCTACTTGATGACAACGTCAACCATTCCGTCGTATACCGCCACGGGCAGTACGCCAGTTTCGGCTAGCGCGGTGTCTTTCACAGGTCTGGCTAATCCAACCAGCACCAGTGGTACCTCCTATAGTGTCGTGTTGTACAATGGCCCTTGCTGTTATACTGTTGTGTCGGCACTGTTGCCCCAAACAAATTGCACCATCCCCTGCGCTATATCGGTGGTGGTTACAGCCGGTACTTGCCAATCAGCAACCAATCAGTATACACTGGCCGGTACTGTCAGCTTTACATCGGCTCAGGCTGGTTCGCTGACTATTACGGATGGTACACACAGCACTACAGTTGCTGTTTCATCGGGTGCGCCATCGGTCACTTTCTCCCTCAGCGGACTAATTTCTGATGAAACGGTGCACACGGTTTCTGTTACTAGTTCGGCCACCAGTTGCGCAGCAACAAGTACTACCTATACAGCCCCGGCTTCCTGTACAATTGCTCCGCTTCAACTAGCGGTGGTAGTAAGTACACCCGTTTGTAACTCAGCTACCAATCAGTACAGTGCTACGGGCACGGTTAGTCTGACTAATAGACCTGCCGGATCACTGACGATTACCGACAATGGAACGACTATCGGTGTCGTAAGCGTAACGGCTGGGCAAACCTCGGCCAGCTTTAGCCTGAGTGGCAGTAGCAATGGGCCCGCTTCACACACGGTTGTTGCTTCTCTGGCAAACGCTGTTGCCAGTGCAATCTATACTGTACCGGCTAGTTGCACCGTTTGCTCACTTTCGCTAACGACCGCCAGTCTGGCTAATGGTCAGGTAGGAGCCGCCTACAGCCAAACGCTAACAACCAGTGGTGGTACGGCACCAGTAAGCTTTACCGTCTCGGCTGGTAGCCTACCTGCCGGATTAACGCTGGATGGTACAAGTGGTGTGATTTCGGGAACACCCACATTGGCTACTACAACGTCCTTTACAATAGGCGTGCTTGACAGTAAGAACTGCTCAGACACAGCACCACTAACAATTACGACTTCAGCAGCGCCAGTTTGTTCGTTAACGGTCAGTGTCACAAATACCGCCTGTAACCCGGCCAGCAATACATATTCGTCTACGGTGAGTGTTCTGCTGACTAATCCTGTAGCCGGTAGTATCACCTTGTCGGATGGTGTAACGAGTCAGATATTGACGGTCACGGGCAGCACAAGTGGTGTGAGTGGGACATTCAATGGCCTGATTGCCGATGGATTGGTGCACACAGTTTCAGCTAGCCTTAGCAGTTGTGGTACGAGCAGCACGACTTACGCAGCCCCCATTTCCTGCTCCGTAATCCCAACAGCAGGCTTGGGCGACTATGTGTTCCTGGATGCTAACAAAGATGGTATTCAGAATACAGGTGATACGCCAATCGAGGGAGTGACGGTGACACTCTACACCAACGGAGGAACGTCAGCCACCACTGTTACGGATGCCTCAGGTTTATATAGTTTCACGGGTCTGACGCTAGGCAGCAGCAACAGCTATGTAGTGGGCTTCACCGCCCCAGCAGGCATGACGGCTACATTGACCCATGTAGGCTCATCTACAGCAGACAGTGATGCCGATCCGATTACAGGCAGAACTCAGTCGGTTACACTGGCTGCGGGTGAGTTTAACCCCACCCTGGATGCAGGCTTCTATACAATTGCACCAACCCTGTCGCTGGATAAATTCGTTGATAAGTCCAAAGCCCAAATCGGCGATGTACTCACGTATACGATCGTAGTAACCAATGCCGGGACAACGACCGCCACCAATCTGGTTGTCCGGGATTCCAGCAGCATAGGACTAACCTATGTGCTTAACTCGGCTACTGCTCCCGCTGGTACAACGTTTACGTCAGGTAGTCCTGTCAATACCTGGACAATTGCGTCTATTAGCGCTGGCCAAAGTCTGAGTCTGACATTCCAGGCTGTTGCCGATAGCTCAGGTATCCTTTATAATACAGCCGTTATTCCTGGCGATACGGCAACGGCATGTACGTCTATACCCTACCGTATGTGCGCTGGCAGTGTCTACCTGTTCCAGTTGACAACCGTTCCGGGTCGTAGTAGTTACAAATGGTTTAAGGATAATGTGGAAATCAGTGGGCAGACCACCAATGTTCTGGAAGTTACTGCACCCGGTACGTATAGCTTAGCCGTAGATAACGTTACCGGAAAATGCCCGGACTTCAGTTGCTGCCCTTTCATTGTGGAAGAGGATACCTTACCAACCTTCCAGGCTGTGGCTGTACCTGTCACCTGTACGGGTAATACCGCTCAGGCTAACGGTAAGATCGTGCTCAGTGGCTTTAAGGCGACCTATACCTATCAATATTCGTTGGGGACCAGTTTCAATGAGTCTGCTCCGTTGTCAGGTACCAGACAGGTTATTCCTGTGGGGGGTACAATTGTAAGTAGTCTGGTTAATCCTGCTGCTAATCAGGCGTATACGATTCGGGTGTATAACGCATCAGGTTGTTATACGGATGTAACGGTGATGCTCTTGCCAACGGTTTGCGGTTGCCCGCCCGAAAGTTGTGTGCCATTAGTCATTCGGCAAACAAAACGACCAGCCCGGCTTGGGGATTCCCATTAAGGTGAAGTGGTTCCCAAAAGGGAATCAATTCAACTGCGCAATTCCTATGTAAAAGCAGATAATTTAAATTCCATAAAAGCGGTGCTGAGACATCTCAGCACCGCTTTTTGTTTATAGACAGTGACTTACGCTCCGTTTACTATAAACTATTTTATTTTTTGGCACATTGTTTGTGTTGTGACAAATACCACACATTTAGTATCCTAATTGTTCAACTTTAATATTTAGTACCCATGTTTAGGGTTACTATAGCTATTGCTATTCTACTAACTGTACACCTACTTTTGATAAGTAGCCTGAGTAAAGCACAGGAAAGTTGTGCTACGCCACAGCTTTCCGACGATCAACTTATACGGCAGGAAGATTTACTTGCACAGCGTACAAGAGCCCCATCTGCCCGGCGTGCAGCTCAGGTTCAATACATGCCTATTCGGTTTCATGTCGTTCGTCGGAGCGATGGAACCGGAGGGGCCAGTGTAGCGAGCCTGAACCAGGCATTAGTACTACTGAACCAATTGTATCAGCCGGTGGGTATGGCTTTTTATTTGTGTGGTGCCCAACCGCATTATATCGATAATACAGCCCTGTTCGATTATGATAATAGCGAAGAGAGTTTACTGGCTAACGCAAACGATGTGTCCTATGCCATCAATGTTTACCTAACCAATACACTAAGTTATGGCGGTAACCAGGCCACAGGTTATGCGTATTTCCCAAGTTCGCTGGCTATCTCAAATCGGGTATTTGTGAAAGCCAGTCAAGTAACGGACTATACGCTAGGACATGAGTTAGGGCATTATTTCAACCTGTACCATACATTCCAAAGCAATCAGAGTAGTACGGTAGCCAACCGTGAATTAGTGATCCGCCCCGGCGAATCGCAACAGGGTAGACCATTCGCCCCCAATTGTGATACTGCAGGGGACTTTGTTTGTGATACACCTGCCGACCCCTACAACATGCCAGGCGCCACCGTGTCGGGTTGTACTTATTCCGGAACAACTACGGATGCTAACGGAGACTTGTTCAAGCCGTTGGTCTCCAATATTATGTCCTATTATTTTTCCTGTACCAATGACCATACATTTACTCCTGGGCAGTATGCCCGCATAACAGATGGTATAAGTCTGCGGCTCGATCCCGGCAATGAATACGCGCTCCTATGCGCCAATAACCCGGTTTCGGCTCCCACAAATCTTGTCGCCAGTATACAGTCGGGTGGGGCACAGATCCAGTTTGCGTATGCTGGAAGTGATGCCGCCGGTTTTCTCATCGAACGATCGTTCGAACCGACAACGAACTTTACAGTTATTGGGAGTTTGCCACCGGGCTTGTTTTCATTTGTAGATGGCAACCTGACCGCAAATACGATTTATTATTACCGCGTCAAAGCGTCAAACGCATCAAGCCAGTATAGTCAGGTCGTTAGCCTCAATTCTGGACTGTTTTATTGTATACCCGTATATACCTGGCCCGTTAGCAACTTTAAACCGAAAGTTGATGATTTTATCCTGACAGGCAGTCAGTCTACGCTACGGTCTGTGGCAACGGGGGCTGGGCCTGCGGGTTACTCAGACTTTACCGCTACTCAGCTTAACGTACAGCCCAGTCATGTGTATTCGTTCACGGCCAGTGCTGTTACAGGGAATGCCGGAAGTTATATCAAACAGCATCTATCTATTTGGCTTGATAGTAATCGGGATGGCGTCTTTAGCGATACGGAGCGACTGTTTCAGTCGTCGCCTACCCAGTATCTTGCCCCCTCACTGGTGAGTACGATCACGATACCTGCTTCTGTGAGCGCAGGCCCGACCAGGCTTCGGCTACGGAGTCAATACGCGTCAGACGGATTAGTCGTGAGCCCCTGTGATCCCTACAACTATGGAGAAACGGAAGACTACACGATCGTAATAGATGGGTCTAACTCCAATCCAACGACCTGCTTCAGTCTGGTTGCCGCTGCAACGCCGGTTCACTGTGTGGGCAATCAGGATGGGGTTGTTAGCCTGACCGCAGTTGGCGGCACGGCTCCGTTCTCGTATTCACTGAATAACCAGTCGAATGCAATGGGCACCTTCACCAACTTATCGGCGGGCAGCTATACGGCTATTGTAACCAATGCGGCCTGTAGCCAAAGTCTGGTTATAACCGTTGGGCAGCCAGCAGAAGTAACGGCAAGTATTTCGCCCTCATCGGCTTCAACCTGTAGTGGTCAATCCCTGACACTTGTCGCCAGCCAGGGAAGCCAATATTTGTGGAATACTGGCCAGATCAGTTCCAGCCTCATTGTTGCGGCATCCGGTACCTATTCAGTTACGATCACCAGTGATGTTGGTTGTACGGGTACGGCAAGTACTTCCGTTCTGATAGTCAATTGTCCGCAGTCTATAGTGGTTCGGGCAAAATTACTGCTCGAAGGGTTTACCGATGCCCAGACTGGCCTGATGCATACCTTGCTGGTTTCCTCGAATCTGATTCCTAAACAACAGCCTTACTCATCGGCACCCTGGTTTTATACGGGCTCTGAACAAGTTTCGTCATTCCCGACCAATGTGACCGACTGGGTGCTGGTTGTAGCCCGAAATGCAGCGGGTAGCGTATTGGCCCGGAAAGCTGCCTTTGTGCGAAATGATGGAGTACTGATTAATACCGACGGAACTGAAGGCGTTGTTTTCTCCTCTGTGTCGGAACCAATTTATGCCTCGATCCATCACCGGAGCCACCTGGCTATTCTATCGAACCAACCCATCTCCAACAACCAGCTCGTTGATTTTACGACCGATGCCACTGCCGCTCGGGGAACGTCGCAACTTGTGCTCATAGGGGGAAAACTGGCTATGTATTCAGGTGATTATGATGCCAACGATGTAATCAACAGTACAGATTATAACCGATGGAAAGTGAACGCATCGGCTGTGGGTCGTTACCTGTCTATCGACGCTGATGGTAATGGAGTCGTTAACAATCAGGATTTCAATCACTGGGTAGTCAACCGATCCAAAATAGGAACGCCCGGTCTATAAGAATACAAATTTGAGGTAATTTATAAACCACCATCATGAATAATTTTCGACGTATACTACTCAGCACCCTGTTGGGTTTACTGGTAATCTGTTTGGCGTCCTCTTTGCTGCGGGCACAAACTGCCGACCTGAGATTCTCGACGCAATTGGATTGTGCAACTGGCCAATATACGGCCACGATGCAAATTCGGGCAAGCGATGCCACCTCCTTTTCGATTGGTACTTCCTCTATTTTTCTGAGCTATGATCCGGCTTCGCTAACCTTTGTTAGCTATCAGTCGCTCAATTTCGATACGAATAGTCTTTGTGGAGGACAAGCCTTGTGGGATGCCCATAGTTTCGATGGATCAACGCCCGGCCTGTTCAATCTGACGATGGTGCTCAATAGTTCATCCATGAGTTGCCCCCTGATTACGAATGCCGACTGGATCAGTATCGGCACGCTTACCTTCAAGGTGGGTAATCCAGATGGAAACCCTGCGTTAGTAGTCAACCCGGCGTTTAGTAGTTTTAATGCCGTTCCGGCCAACAATGGCGTCCTTCAGATTCAACAGGGCCAGTATGTAGGTGTCAACCAGGCGGGTGTTCTTGCCTGCACGCCCATCTGTTCACTAACAACGACGGCTACACCCAGCCCGTGTGATGCGGCTACCAACCAATACAGCCTGTCAGGTACAGTAAACCTAAGTAATGCAGTTGCTGGCAACCTGACGGTTAGCGATGGCAACATCTCAACCGTAGTGGCGGTGACGGCGAATCAGTCTACGGCCACTTTTTCCCTACAGGGCCTAACCTCTGATGGAGCTAGTCATACCGTAACGGTGAGCTTACCTGGTTGCAATACAGCTACAGCCACCTACACGGGCCCGGCATCCTGCACAGATGCAGCCTCGAT
>NZ_BAAHBG010000016.1:0-741 GCF_054776855.1 Spirosoma migulaei
CCACCTCAGCGGCTTTTACAGCACCCACTGCCTGCACGGCCACTCCGGCTCCGGTTTGTAGTGTGAGTGCGCTGGCTACCGCTGGAGTCTGTCAAACGGCCACCAACACGTATTCCTCAAGAGTGGTCATTACCTTAGTCAATCCCACTACAGGGACACTCACCGTCACCAATGGAGCACAGACCCAAACCCTGCTGACCAGCCCTGCCACCACCAGCCTGACGGCGACCTTTGCCAACCTGCCCTCCGATGGAGCTAGCCACACCGTACTGGTGAGCCTGCCGGGTTGCTCAACCACCAGCACCACTTACACCGCCCCTGCCTCCTGCTCGGTGGCACCGGTCTGCTCCATGAGTGCCCTCGTAACGGCTAGTTCGTGCAGCACGGCCACCAACACCTATTCAGCCTTGGTGGTGGTCAACCTGGCTAATGCCCAGGCTGGTACCCTGACGGTGAACATACCGGGAGCAACCTCCGTTAGCCAGGCCGTTTCCAGCGGCAGCAGCTCATTAACGCTTACGCTTCCAGGTCTGCTTTCGGATGGAGCCAGTCATACGGCCATAGTGAGTCTACCCGGTTGCGGAACCACCACTGCGACGTTCACGGCCCCACTTTCCTGTTCCGCAGCACCTGTTTGCTCGATTAGTGCCGTAGCCACTGCTAGCCTCTGTCAAACAGCCACCAATACCTACTCGTCCAACGTGGTGATCAGCCTGACCAATCCCACCACGGGGACACTAA